>NZ_BCUA01000059.1:0-17500 GCF_001591045.1 Sphingopyxis granuli NBRC 100800
CCAACTTGTTTCAGGGCCCATGGCAGGACCTGTCCTTTGATGCTGCGTCGAAGGAGAGGCTTGGGCCATGGATGCTGAAACGAGTTCAGCATGACGGAGGTTGGAAGGGCAGCTTAGCTTTTTTCGCCCGGGAAGAAGCGCGCCACCACCTCGCTCGCCAGCCGTGCCGGACGGAGCGTTTCGGCGTCGATGCAGCACCAACTCGACTTGACTTCGGCCAGCACTTCCTCGCCGCGCCGGATGACCGTTTCGTAGAAGGCACGCGCGCCCTGCACTTTTTCGAGGATTACCGTCGCGATCACCTGGTCGTCGAGGAAGGCGGGGCGGCGATAGGTGATCTCGTGCTTCAGCGCGACCCACAGATGCTGCGACACCGCCTCGGGCGGCGCGATCTTGCGCCAGTGGGCAAGCACCGCTTCCTGCACCCAGCTCAGATAATGGGCATTGTTGACGTGCCCCATGAAGTCGATGGCGTCGGGGCCGACGGTGATGTCGTGGTCGTGGGGGCGGGCGGTGGCGGTCATGCGCTGACAATAATGTAAGGGTCGTGCGACGGGAAGATGAAATCCCACCTTTTTTGTTGAAATATCGGATCAGCCGCGCCCGCGATAGGGGGCGACGCCCTGATCGGGGAGCCACAGCCCCTCGGGCGGCGGGCCGGATTGCCAGAAGACGTCGATCGGGATGCCGCCGCGCGGATACCAATAGCCGCCGATGCGCAGCCAGCGCGGGCGCATCTCGTCGAACAGGCGACGCCCGATGCCGACGGTGCAATCCTCGTGGAAGCCGGCATGGTTGCGGAAGCTGGCGAGGAACAGCTTGAGGCTCTTCGATTCGACGATCGTCTCGCCCGGCGCATAGTCGATGACCAGGTGCGCGAAATCGGGCTGGCCGGTGACCGGGCAGAGCGAGGTGAATTCGGGCGCCGCGAAGCGCACCAGATAGAGTTCGCCGCTGCGCGGATTGGGGACGTAGTCGAGTACCGCCGCCTCCGGCGCGGCGGGCAGTTGGCTGGGCTGGCCGAGATGTTTGGGGGCGAGCGGGGGATGGCTGGAATCGGTCATGGCTTTCGTCTAGAGCCTCATCGCCCCGCGCGGAAGCGCTTTGCGGACCGCCGGCCCCATCGGCTCGCGATCGACCGGGCCGCATCGAGGGGCAGGGAACGATATTCGGGTGTCACGGACGGTTTGGCGATGACGGGCAGCAGGTTGGATCGGCGACGCAAGGCAGCAGCGCTGCCGTTGATGGCGCTCGCCCTGGGGCTGGGCGGGCCCGCCCCGGTCGCGGCACAGCAGGCCGAGACGCCCGATCCCGCGCCGTCGCCGACTCCGTCGTCACCTGCTCCATCGGGGCCGTCGGTCGATTTCCGTCTGCCGCCTGCCGACGATGGCCGCGCGGCCGGGGTGCAGGGGCCGTCAAACAACGGCCTGCCGCCGATCGCCCCCGGCGAGCGCGTCACGCCTGCGCCCACGCCGACGCCGACGCCGCGTCCCGCGCCGCCTCGGGTGGCGCCGACGCTGCCAGCGAACGGCGGCGCGGCCGCGCCCGAAACCCCGCGCCGCACCACGTCCGCCGAGCCGCGCGCGGCCGAGGCAGCGCCGCGCGCCGCGTCGCCTGCACCGACCGGCAGCGAGACTCCCGTGCCGGTGCCCGTCGCGCCGACCGGCGACGCATCGCCATTGCCCGTCGGGCCGGAACCGACGGCATCCACGCCCGCCGCGGAGATGCCCAGTCCGGCGGCCGATGATGCGGCGCCGCCTGCGTCCCCTTCCGGTTCCGCGCCGGACACGCCGCTCTGGGCGTGGCTGCTGGCGGCACTGGCCGCGCTGGTCGCCGGTATCTGGTATTGGCGCCGCCGTCCGCTTCCCGAGGGCGCTGCGCCTTTCGAGGCGCCGGAAACCCCGGCGCCGCCGCCGGCCGCTCCACAGCCCCCGGCTCCCTTGCCGACACCGTCGCCGGCACCCGCGCCTTCGCCGCCCGTTCCGGCGACGCCCGACGTGGCTGCTCCTCCGGCCCCCGCCGCGCCGCCCGCGCCTCTCCAGCCGGGCGCCCCGCGCCCGCCGTCGCCGCTCGTCACCCGGCCCACGGCCGAACGACGGCCGGTGATCGGCATGACGCTGGAAATCCACTCGATTCGTGCCGCGCCCGACCAGATCCTGTTCGGCTTTTCGCTGAACCTGACGAACCAGGGATCGGTCGATGCCGTCGGGCTGATGGTTCGCATCGCGCTTAACCAGGGATCGGCGATGACCGAGCCGGTGCTCGCGCGCTTCTTCGATGGCGCCGGCGGCAGCGTGCTGCGCGACGACATGGCGCTGGCGCCGGGCGCGGGCGAACGGCTCGACGGCGAGGTCGTGCTGCCGCGCGCGACGATCGAGCCGCTGCCGATGGCGGGCAAGCCGATGCTCGTCCCGGTGGCCGCCTTCGACGTCACCTATCATTGGGACGGGGCGGGCGACGGCTTCGGCCAGGTCGCGGGCAGCTTCGTGATCGGCCGCGAGACGGGGCCGAAGGAAAGCGATCGTCTGGCGCCGCTTCCGCTCGACCGCGCGACCTATGTCGTCAGCCAGCCGGGTGCCCGCGCGACGGCGATGCGGCGGAGCCTGTAGATATCATTTTTGTTGCGGCGCAGCATCGTCTGGGGCAGAGCGGCAGCGCGCTTGAAAAAGGGCAAGCGGGGGCATAGGCTGGCGACTTCCCCGGAAAGACAAGAGCCATAGCAGGATGGCCGGCGGGCGGGGCAGGACAATGCAGGTTCCACCGTCGGGTCGTAACAGGAGCATGACATGGACGCCTTGGTGTCAACCGACTGGCTGGAACGCGAACTGGGGGCATCGGACCTGCGGGTCGTCGATGCGACGAAATTCATGGTGGGGACCGACCGCGACGCGCGCGCGGAATATGAGGCGGGTCACATCCCCGGCGCGGTCTTCATGGACCTGACCGAGCTGGCCGATTCGCACAGCGATGTCGAGAATATGGCGCCGCCGCCCGAGAAGTTCGCGAGCCGGATGCAGTCGCTCGGCCTCGGCGACGGCAGCCGCATCGTGCTTTATGACGACAGCCCGCTGAAAAGCGCGGCGCGCGCCTGGTGGCTGCTCAAGCTGTTCGGCGCGCACGATGTCGCGCTGCTCGACGGCGGGCTCGCCAAGTGGAAGGCCGAAGGACGCCCGCTCGAAATGGGCAAGCAGACGCTGCGTCATCGCCACTTCACCGTGTGGCGCGATGCGAAGGCGGTGCGCAGCAAGGACCAGATGCTCGCGAACGTCGACAGCGGTGCCGAACAGGTCGTCGACGCGCGCCCCGCGGCGCGCTTCACCGGCGAAGAGCGCGACCCGCGCCCCGGCATGGCGCCGGGCCACATCCCGGGCTCGCGTAGTCTGCCGCACAGCCAGCTTTTCAACGCCGACGGCACCTGGAAGCAGGGCGACGAACTGAAGGCGGCCTTCGACGCCGCGGGAATCGATCTCGACAAGCCGCTCGTCACGACCTGCGGCAGCGGCATGACCGCGACCGTCGTCGCCTTCGGCGCGCACCTGCTCGGCAAGGAGGATGTCGCGGTCTATGACGGAAGCTGGACCGAATGGGGCGCCGACCCGGCAACCCCGAAGGCGACCGGCGCCGCCTGAGGCGGCGGTGCGAAGCGCGGACGGTGTTTAACCTTCCGCGCGCAGCACCCTTTTTGACTCACACGAAGACACGAAGAGGGCCGTTCACGCGCTAATAGTGCGCGCATGAACGGCCCTCTTCGTGTCTTCGTGTGAGATTTTGAGGCCCCGCTGCGCGAGCGGGAAGGTGCCGGCCACTGGATTTTGCGCCGCGCTCCGCTAACAAGGCGAGGATGAGCAAGAGCGACGATGACAGCCTCCGCCCCGCGACGAAACTGGTGCAGGGCGGGCGGCGGCCCGAATGGACCGGCGACCCGCGGCTCGGCGGCGGGGTCGTCAATCCGCCGGTCTGGCGCGCCTCGACGATCCTCTACGATTCGGTCGCCGACCTCAAGGCGCGGGGTCATGCGACGCACGACAAGCTCTATTACGGCCGGCGGGGGACGCCGACCGTCTGGGCGCTCGCCGACGCGCTGACCGACCTCGAGCGGGGGGCCGAGGGAACCTTGCTCTACCCGTCGGGCGTCGCGGCGATCACCGCCGGGCTGCTCGCGTTGCTGGCGCCGGGCGATCACCTGCTGATGGTCGACAGCGCCTATGAACCGACGCGGCTGTTCTGTGACGATATGCTGAAGCGCTATGGCGTGCGCACGACCTATTATGATCCGCTGATCGGCAAGGACATCGCCGCGCTGATCGAACCCGCGACGAAGCTGATCTTCCTCGAATCGCCCGGCAGCCTGACCTTCGAGGTGCAGGACGTGCCCGCGATCACGGCCGTCGCGCGCGAGCGCGGCGTCGTGACGATGCTCGACAACACTTGGGCGACGCCGCTGCTGTTCCCGGCGCTGGCGCACGGCGTCGACGTGACGATGATGAGCCTCACCAAATATGTCGGTGGCCATTCGGATGCGATGATGGGTTCGCTCACCGCGACGCCCGCGCTGTGGCCGCGGCTGCGCAAGGCGACTTACCAGCTCGGCCATTCGGTTTCGCCCGATGATTGCGCCCTGATGCTGCGCGGTCTGCGGACGCTCGACGTGCGGCTGGCGCGGCATGCGGAGAACGGCCTCGCCGTCGCGCGCTGGCTGGCCGAGCGGCCGGAAGTCGGGCGAGTGCTCCACCCCGCGCTGCCCGGCGATCCGGGCCATGCGCTGTGGGCGCGCGACTTTTCGGGAACGAGCGGGCTGTTCGGCTTCACGCTGGCGGGTGCCGATGACGCGGCGCGCGCGCGCTTCGTCGATGCGCTGGCGCGCTTCGGGATCGGCTTCAGCTGGGGCGGCTACGAAAGCCTGGTCGTGCCGAGCGATCCGGCGGGCATTCGCACCGCGACGACGTGGGCCGACCGTAATGCGCTGGTGCGCCTGTCGATCGGACTCGAGGACCCGGCCGACCTGATCGCCGACCTCGAACGCGGCCTTGCGGCGCTCGCGGCATGAGCGTCGCGGCGAGCGCCCGACACGGCGTCGCGGAGTTGATCGCGGCGATGAAGGCGATCGGGCTCGATATCGGCGACTATCGCCTGTCGCTCTATTCGCTGTTCGCGGCGCTGGTCGTCGCGGTGCTGCTCTATGTCGCGGTGCGCGTCGTGCTGCGCGCGATCAAGTGGGTCCTGCGCCGCAACCGGCAGATCGACGACACGCAGCGAATCTTGGCCGAAAAGCTGATCGCGATCGCGCTGTTCACGCTGGCGCTGCTGTTCGGGGTCGATCTGCTCGGCATCGACCTGACCGCGCTGGCGGTCTTTTCGGGGGCGGCGGGGCTGGCGATCGGCTTCGGCCTGCAGAAGACCGTCGGCAACCTGATCGCCGGGATCATCCTGCTGATGGACCGTTCGATCAAGCCGGGCGACGTGATCGTGGTGGGGGATGCCGCCTCGATGGGCGTCGCGACGCTCGGCGGCGTGCCCAATGTCGGCTATGTCGCGAAGATCGGGGTGCGTGCGGTCAGCGTCGTGACCCGCGACGGCAAGAAGCACCTGATCCCGAACGAGCTGCTGATGACGCAGGCGGTCGAGAACTGGAGCTATTCGAGCCGCGACGTGCGCGTGCGGATGCGGGTTCCGGTTCCCTATGACTGCGACCTGCGGCTGGCGCAACGGCTGATGGTCGAAGCGGCGCGGACCAATCCGCGCATCCTGTCCGATCCCGAACCGGTGGTGTGGATCATCGGCTTTGGCGAACGCGCGGTCGAGCACGAGCTGCGCTATTGGATATCGGATCCCGAGGCGGGGCTGGGCAATATCCAGGGCAGCGTGTTCCTCGACATATGGGACCGGTTCGGCGAAGCGGGAATCCGCATCCCCTATCCGCGCCAGGACATCCGCTTCGTTTCGGATGGCGACGCGCCGGAATAGGGCGCGTAGCCCGCTGCGGCTCAGACGCCGGCCTGCCTGGCGCGCTCGATCCCCTCGACGATGATCCGCTTGGCTTCGTCGACGTCGCCCCAGCCGTTGAGCTTGGCCCATTTGCCGGGTTCGAGATCCTTGTAGTGGGTGAAGAAATGCTCGATCTGCTGCATGACGATCGGCGGCATCGAGCGATAGCTCGCCACTTCGGCATAATAGGGAAAGGTCGCGTTGATCGGGACGCACAGCAGCTTTTCGTCGCCGCCCTTGTCGTCTTCCATCAAAAGCACGCCGATCGGGCGGCACTTGACCACCGCGCCGGCGATGACCGAGGTGCGCGCGACGACGAGCGCGTCGAGCGGATCGCCGTCCTCGCCCAGCGTGTGCGGGATGAAACCGTAGTTGGCGGGATAGCGCATCGGTGTGTGCAGGAAGCGGTCGACGAACAGCGCGCCCGACGCCTTGTCGAATTCATATTTCACCGGCTCGCCGCCGATCGGCACCTCGATCAGCACATTCAGGCTGTCGGGCGGATTGTCGCCGGCCGGGATCAGGTCGATACGCATGGGAGAGAATATCCTTCGGTCTTTTTTGAAATGGCGCGCGCCTTTAGCGCCTGACGGCGCGCAAAGTCGAGGGGGAGCTTACTCCTCCCGCAAGCGGGAGGGAAATCAGAGCGCGCGTTTCGCCGCGAGCAGCCGGTCGAACCAGTCCGGCCCGCTGCCGGTCTTTTCGAGGTGTGGCCAGCGCAGGCCGCCATGATAGGCGATCTCGATCGTGCGATAACGGCCGCCGCGCTCGACCAGCAGGCGCACCGGAGTCCTGCCGTCGGCGGCGGCGCGGACCGCGGCCTCGATCCGCTCGCGGCTGTAGCCGAGGCCGTCGACCGCGAGAATCTTCGTGCCGTTGACGATGTCAGCGCGAAAGGCCGGGCCGTCCCACAGGATGCCGGTGGCAACGCCGTCCTTGTCGATCACCAGGCCGAGCGAGTGGGTGAGGTCGGCGGTCTTGGCGCGCGCCATCCGCGCCCGGTCATAGGCGTTGGGGGCGTCGCGCCAGACGAGCCGGTATCCCGCCTTCTCGATGCCGCCGGTCGGCGCTGGCTGGCCGGGGGTCTGGAGGCGGGTGCGCAGAAACTCGCTCCAGTCATAGGGGTGGATGGTGTTCAGCGCCGCGACGACGTCGCCGAAATCATAGGTGACCTCGCCCCAGTCTCCGCCGCGGCCGCCAAAGAAGGCCTTTGCGAAATCGTCGAGGCTCTTCGTATCGTTCGTCGCCTGCCGGATGATCATGTCGGCTTCCAGCCAGACGAGCGAGCCTTCGTTGTAATAATCCTCGGTCCGCGTCGCGCTGGGGAAGGGGCGCGGCTTGCGGCCGGCGATCACCGGGTCGAGCGTCGTGTCCTCGACCGATCGCCACGCCCGGCCGGCCTGCGCGGCAAAGAAGGCGGCGTTGGTCGCCCATTCGCCAAGCACCGTATCCTTGCTCTGCATGCCCGAACGGCCGGCGAGTACGAGGTCCCAGAAGCTCGTCTGGCCCTCATAGACCCACAGCAGATTGCCCTGCATCGGGGTCCGGAAATCGGGCGTCCACAGCTTGGCGGGGCGGCGGTATTTGCCGTTCCAGCTGTGGGTGAATTCGTGCGGCAACAGCCCGCGCTCCGAATCATTGTCGTCCCAGCGGGTGAAATAGTCGGTGGCGCGGCTGTTCTCGCTGCTGCGATGATGTTCGAGGCCGATGCCGCCGAGCTCGTCGGTGAGCGCGAGGAGGAATTCGTAGCGGTCGAAATGCTTCGTCCCGAACAGCGCCACCGTCTCGGCGACCAGCGCCGCGTGGCGCGCGATCTGGTCGGGGGTCGCCTCCAGATATTTGGCCTCGTCGGCGACGACGTTCAGCGTGACATTCTGCCCGAGGTCCCATTTGCGGAAGAACTTGCCGGCGAACATCGGGCTGTCGACCAGCGTCTCGTAGCTGGTGGGGGCATAGCTGTAGCGGTTGCCCGAAACCTTCAGCCCGTCGAGCGCCGCGGCACCGGTCCAGCCCTCGGGCAGTATCACCTCGAGCTGCACCGGGATGTTGCGCGTGAAATAGCCGGCCGGGTAGAGGCTGACCTGTTCCCACTGGAGGTTCATCATCGCGGGCGTGACGACGATGCGGCCCTCGCTCGGCCGCGTCGGCGACAGGAAGTCGAAGGCGACGTCGATGCTCTTGGTGCCCGCCGGTATGTCGATGTCGAAGGCATAGACGTCGGTCGGCTGGCGCACCCAGGTCAGCGGCGTCCCGCCGGCGCTGGGCCGGAACCCCGCGATCTCCGCGATCGCGCCGCGCGGCGCATGCTTGCCGGGCAGCCATTGCGGATAGAGGAGGGTCAGCTTGCCGCTCTTCGCGACCGGAATCGTCTGGCGGACGCGGAAGATTCCGCGCGCGACGTCGGTCGCATCGACGCGAAGCTGCAGCGTCCCCGGATAGGCCTTGTCGGCGGGCAGCGGCACGACATGCGGCTGGACGACCGGCTGCGGGCGGCTGTTGGCCTCCTCGGCGGCGGAGGAGGAGGCGAGGGCGAAGGGAGCGGCCAGCAGGGCCGCTGCGACGAACGGTGCCATTTTCATGGTCAGCCTGTTGCCGGGAAAAGCGGCGAAGGTCCAGCGCGGGGTCTGCGAGGACCCTTTGCGTTTCGACGAAAAGCCATTAGACGCCGCGGCCATGAGCAAGGACCGCGCGAAGAAAATCCCGACGCCGCAGCCGGTGCGCGGCACCCAGGACATGCTCGGCGATTTCGCCGACCGTTTCCAGCATGTCGTCGATACCTTCGACCGCGTGCGCCGCCTCTATGGCTTCAAGCGCGTCGAGGTGCCGGTGATCGAACCGACCGCGGTGTTCGCGCGCAGCCTGGGTGAGACGACCGACGTCGTGTCGAAGGAAATGTATTCTTTCGAGGATCGCGGCGGCGAATCGATCACGCTGCGCCCCGAATTCACCGCCGGAATCGCGCGCGCCTATATCTCCAATGGCTGGCAGCAGTTCGCGCCGCTGAAGGTCGCAACGCATGGTCCGCTGTTCCGCTACGAGCGGCCGCAGAAGGGCCGCTATCGGCAGTTCCACCAGCTCGATGCCGAAGTGCTCGGCAGCGACAGCCCGCTCGCCGACGCCGAACTGCTCGTCCTCGCCGACCAGCTGCTGAAGGAACTGGGGATCGCCGAGGGGGTGACGCTGACGCTCAACACGCTCGGCGACGCGGAAAGCCGCGAGGCGTGGCGTGCGGCGCTGGTCGAGCATTTCACCGTCCATCGCGGCGAGCTGTCCGAGGACAGCCTCGCGCGGCTAGACAAGAATCCGCTGCGCATCCTCGACAGCAAGGACCCGCGCGACCGGCCCATTGCCGACAGCGCGCCCGACATCGACGCCTTTCTGACCGGGGCGGCGCAGGATTTCTTCGGCGCGGTGACCGCGGGGCTCGACGCCGCCGGGGTGGCGTGGGAGCGCAACGCGCGGCTGGTGCGCGGGCTCGACTATTATCGCCACACCGCGTTCGAATTCGTCACCGACCGGCTTGGTGCGCAGGGCACGGTGCTGGGCGGCGGACGCTATGACGGATTGATCGAGGCGCTCGGCGGGCCGCCGACCGCGGCGGTCGGCTGGGCGGCGGGTATTGAGCGACTGGCGATGCTGCTCGCGGATAATGCCGTCGACACGCGGCTCGACGCGGTGATCGCGGTCGAGGACGATGCGATGTTCGATCTCGCGATGCGCGGACTTCGCCTTCTGCGCGACAATCGGGTGTCGGCGGACATCGTCGCGACGGGTTCGCCGCGCAAGCGTTTCGACAAGGCCGCGAAGATCGGCGCCCGCGCGCTGATTTCGATCAGCCTGCGCGACGGCGCTCCCTTCACCAACGCCAAGACCGATGGCAGCGAGGCCGCCGCCCGCGCCGAAGCGCTGTTTCGTTCGATCGGGTGATGGCGAACGTTTCGGCCAGACAGATCGACGCGATCATCGAGCGCCATGCCGCGCTCCAGGCCCGCATGGCGACGGGCGACATGACGCCCGCCGATTTCGTCGCGGCTTCAAAGGAGTTCGCGGAGCTGGAGCCCGTCGCGGCGGCGGCGCGCGAAGTGGTGCGGCTGCGCGGCGAGCTGGCGGCGCTGGATGAAATGCTATCCGACGCCGAGATGAAGGCGATGGCCGAGGAGGAGATCGCCGCGGTCAAGGAGGCGCTGCCCGCTGCCGAGCACGACCTCGCAGTCAGGCTGCTGCCGAAGGACGTCGCCGACGAGCGCGCGGCGATGCTCGAAATCCGCGCGGGGACAGGCGGCGACGAGGCGGCGCTGTTCGCGGGGGACCTGCTCCGCATGTACGGCCGCTACGCCGACGCGCAGGGCTGGAAGGTCGAGATCATCTCGGCGAACGAGGCCGAGGTCGGCGGCTACAAGGAGGTCGTCGCGTCGGTGACGGGGCAGGGGGTGTTCGCGAAGCTCAAGTTCGAGAGCGGCGTCCACCGCGTCCAGCGCGTTCCCGTCACCGAAAGCGGCGGGCGCATCCATACCAGCGCCGCGACCGTCGCGGTGCTGCCGGAGGCCGAAGAGGTCGACGTCGCGATCGACGAGAAGGATCTGAAGGTCGACATCTATCGCTCCTCCGGCGCCGGCGGGCAGCACGTCAACACGACCGATTCGGCGATCCGCATCACCCATATCCCGACCGGCCTCGTCGTGATCCAGCAGGACCAGCGCAGCCAGCACAAGAATCGCGCGAAGGCGATGCAGGTGCTGCGCGCGCGGCTCTATGACCTCGAACGTGCGCGTGCGCACAGCGCCGAGGCGTCGGCGCGCAAGTCAATGGTCGGGTCGGGCGACCGGTCCGAACGCATCCGCACTTATAATTTCCCGCAGGGGCGCGTGACCGACCACCGCATCAACCTGACGCTCCACCGCCTGCCCGAGATACTGGAGGGGCAGATGGACGAACTGATCGATGCGCTGATCGCCGAGGATCAGGCGCAGCGGCTGGCGGGGCTGGGTGATTAGCCTCGGAGCACCCCGCCTGATCCGAACCCGTTCGCATCGGGCGAAGTCGAGATGCCCCTCGGCTCGATATCGTCTCGATGAGTGTCCCGACTTCGCTCGACACGAACGGAATTCGGCGTGAGTGAGGTCGGGCTGGCTCTCCGCGCCGCTGCGACCCGCCTCGCCGCCGTGTCCGAAACCCCGCGCCTCGATGCCGAACTGCTGATGGCGCATGCGCTGGGGGTGGAGCGCGCGGCGCTGCTGCTCGATCCCTCCCGCTACGCCGTGCCGGAGGCGTTCGCGATGCTCGTCGAGCGGCGGTTGGCGCACGAACCCGTCGCCTATATCGTCGGCTATCGCGATTTCTGGACGATCCGGCTCGCGGTGGGTCCCGGTGCGCTGATCCCGCGTCCGGACAGCGAGACGCTGATCGAGGCGGCGCTCGATCATTTCGGTGCACGGTCGCCGCATCATGTCCTCGACCTCGGCACCGGGCCGGGGACGCTGCTGCTGGCGGCGCTCGCCGAATGGCCAGCGGCGACCGGACTGGGGATCGACGCGAGCGAGGCCGTGCTGACCTTGGCGCGCACCAATGCGGAGGCTCTCGGCCTCGCGGACCGCGCCGCCTTCCGCGTCGGCGACTGGATGACGGGCGTGGCGGGATCGTTCGACCTCATCCTGTGCAACCCCCCCTATATCGCCGACGGCGAGGCGCTGATGCCCGACGTCGTCCGATACGAACCCGCGAGCGCGCTGTTCGCGGGGGTGGACGGGCTCGACGATTATCGCCGGATCATTCCGATGCTGCCGGACTATCTCGCCCCCGGCGGCGCGGCGGTGCTTGAAATCGGGTCCACACAGCATATGTTGGTGGCAGAGCTGGCCGAAGCGGCGGGATTTGCCGTACGGTGCCGCCGGGATTTGGGTGGTCGCGACCGGGCGCTTTTGCTGACCCGCGTCGGATAGCGTCCCCATACAAGAATTTTCTTGGTTTCCGCCGCAAAGCGCTGTAGGGGGCGGCTCACAGGCCCGACCGGGGTCCCTTCATCGGGCCGGCTGGTCTGCTTCCCACTTGCGATGCCGGTGCGGGACCATGGGTCCGGCGCGGGCGACAGAGGGCTAGAACCGCGCAGCGAGCGCGGGTGCGGCACGCCGATTTGGTGCCGCCGGCCAAAAGGGGTTGGCATAGCTTATTAGCTTTCGACAGGATGTCTCAGTTGAACATGAACAACCGGCAGAGCGGTCGCCGTCGCGGCCGCAACAACAACAGCAACAACCGGTCGCAGTCGGGCGGGCGCGGGGGCGTCGACCAGGCCAACCGGATCGACAGCCGGGCGCGCGGTAATGCCGTCCAGATGATCGAGAAATACAAGAATCTCGCGCGCGACGCGCAGCTTTCGGGCGACCGGGTGCAGACCGAATATTATCTGCAGTTCGCCGACCATTATTTCCGTGTCCACAGCGATTTCCGCGCCCGCCAGGAGGAAAGGGCGGCGCAGAGCGGTCAGGAGCGCAGCCCCGACCGCCATCGCGAAGTACGCGGGGTCGAGGATTTCGACGGCCATGACGAGAGCGATCTCGACAGCGACGGCGAGCGGACCGAAACCGAGCAGGACGGCGAAACGCGCGGCAACCGCGACCGCCGCGACGACGAGGATGGGCGCGGCAATCGCCAGCCGCGCGCCCGCGGCCGTCGCGAGCGCGATCAGGATCGCAGCGAAGCCGGTACCGAAACGAAGGAAGGGGGCAGCGCCGAGCGCGAGACGCCCGAGGATGCGCCCCCCGCACCGCGCACCGCCCGCCGCGGCCCGCGCCGCACGCGCGAGCGTGAGGAGGATGCGCGCGAAACAGCGGGAATCGACAGCGCCGCACTGCCACCCGCGATCGGACGCAGCGAACGCAACGCCGATGTTCCCGCCGCCGGGGATGGCGCCGAAGAGGCACCGGCGCCCAAGCCGCGGCGCACGCGCCGGACGCTTGCCACGCGCGACACCGGGGTCGAAGCGGCGGAATAAGTCCTCGATTCGACGCTGGTTTTTGCCATCGACATGCCATAGCCTCCCCCGAACCACCGTTCGGGGGAGTTTTTCATGCAAGCCATGGCAAGCCTTTGCTTTCTGACACTGGCGCTGGGCGCCGCTTCCGCCGCGGCGCAGGACCCGGCCGCCGGCAACGCGCAGGGCGACCTGTCGGTCACTATCTATAATGGCGGCCAGTCGCTGGTGCAGGATATCCGGCAGATATCCTTCCCCGCCGGCCGGACGCGCCAGGAATTTCCCGACGTGTCGGCGCAGATCCGGCCGCAGACGGTGTCGTTCAGCGCCGCGGGCACCGCGATCGTCGAACAGAATTTCGATTATGACCTGCTGTCGCCCAACGCGCTGATGCAGAAGGCGGTCGGCGAGACGGTGACGCTGCTGCGCATCAATCCCGCGACCGGTGCTGAGACGCGCGAGCGCGCGAAGGTGCTCGCGGTCAACGGCGGCGTGGTGCTCGAGATCGGGTCACGCATCGAGATATTGCGCGACGATGGGCTGCCGGTGCGGGTGATCTTCGACAAGATTCCGCCGAACCTGCGCGCCAAGCCGACGCTGTCGATCACGGTGGAGAGCAAGAGCACCGGAACGCGGCCGGCGACGCTGTCCTATCTGACCGGCGGGCTCGGCTGGGCGGCCGACTATGTGTCGCTCTACGACGAGAAGGCGGGGACGATCGACGTCCAGGGCTGGGTCACGCTGACCAACACCACCGGCACCACCTTCGACCGGGCGCGCACCCTGCTCGTCGCGGGCACGCCGTCGGCGGGTAATGCGGCGAGCAGTGGCGGCGTCTATCGTCCGCGGCCCGTGGCGCCGGGCGAATTGCGCCGCGCGGGCACCGAGACCGCGCCGCGCGAACAGCTGGGCGACTATTATCTCTATCCGCTGGCCGAGCGCACGACGATCGCCAACGCGCAGACGAAGCAGGTCAGCTTCCTCGACGTGGCGAAGGTGCCGGCGCAGAAGATCTACGAATATACAGTGGCTGGCTTCAACAATATGACCGAGCCGCAGAGCGCGGCGAGCGTGATCAAGTTCAGTTCGAGCGCGCAAGGCGGGTTGGGCGACGCGCTGCCCGCCGGGACGGTGCGTTTCTACCAGCGCGACATGCGCGGCGACCCGCAGTTCATCGGCGAAAGCCGGATCGGCCATACGCCGATGGGCAGCGAACTCGGCCTCAAGACCGGCGACGCCTTCGACGTCAAGGTGAAGGCGACCGTCGTATCGCGCGAACGACGGTCGCCGTCGATCTGGCGCTCGTCGATGTCCTATCTGCTCACCAATGCGCGGCCGCAGCCGGTGACGATCGACCTCGTCCAGCGTGGGCTAGACTGGTATTGGGACGACACGCGCATCATCACCGAAAGCCGGAAGAGCGAACGACTCGACAGCGACGGGACGCGATGGCGCGTGACGGTTCCTGCCAATGGCGAGACGACGATCACCGCCACCTTCGAAACGCGCTATTGATCCGCGCCGCGATGCGCCGGTCGCTTGCTTTGCTACTGCTTCTGTCCGCATCGCCCGCGGCGGCGCAGAGCGTCGTGACTTCGACCGCCCCCGATTTGGTTTCGATCAGCGCGTTCCGCGATCCCGGACGCGGCGAAGGCGGCGAGATCGACCTCGACAGCCTCGCAGGCTTCGCGCTGATCTCCGAACAGCGCACGATCGACCTGCCGGCGGGCGAATCGCTGCTGCGCTTCGAGGGCGTGGCCGAAGGGATGGTCGCGGTATCGGCGATCGTCACAGGCCTGCCCGGCGGGGTGGTGCAGAAGAATCGCGACGCGGCGCTGCTGTCGCCCGTTAGCCTGCTCGACGGATCGCTCGGCAATCGCGTCCACCTCCGCCGCACCGATCGCGCGACGGGCAAGGTCACCGAAGAGAATGCCTTCATCCGCTCGGGTCCCGACGGCGCCGTCGTGCTGCGAACCGCCGCCGGCTATGAGGCGCTGCGCTGTTCGGGCCTTCCCGAAATGCTCCTTTACGACAGGGTGCCGAAGGGGCTGACCGCAAAGCCGACGCTGTCAGTGACGACGCGCGGTCCGGCCGCACAGCGGGTGACGGTGTCGCTCACCTATTTATCGACGGGCTTCGACTGGGCGAGCAATTATGTCGCGCGCGTCGCGGGCGACGGGAAGACGCTCGATCTCTTCGCCTGGTTGACCGTCGCCAACAGCAATGGCGAGAGCTTTGCCGATGCCAATCTGTCGGCGCTCGCGGGGACGCTGAATATCGAGCAGGATTTCGATGAGCTGGTCGAGGCGCCGCCGCAGCCGCAGCTTCGCCTGTCCTGCTTCCCGACCGGCAGCGGGCGCAACGGCATCCGGCCACCGCCCCCTCCACCGCCGGCGCCCGCCGCAATGGCGGGTTACGATATCGTAGTCACCGCGCAGCGGCGCGAGGCAAGCCTGATGGATTCGCCGATGGCGATCGCTGTCGCCGGCACCGCCAGCCTGGAGGATCTGGGCGATCTCAAGCTCTATCGCGTGCCGATGCGCGTGACAGTTGCGGCCAATGCGCAAAAGCAGGTCGCTTTGCTGGCGAAGAACAAGGTGCCTTTCCGTACCATCCATCGCCTACGGACCTGTCCGACCTGCGAACCGAAAAACGAAGGTACCCAGATCGTGCTGCGGATGGAGAACAAGGAGGCGGGCAAGCTCGGCGTGCCCTTGCCGAGCGGACAGGTCGCGGTGTTCGAATCGGCGCTCGGCGAGGAACTGCTCGCGGGCGAGGGCGCGATGCGCGACCATGCGGTTGGCGAGACGGTCAACCTCGTCATCGGCGAAAGTCGCCAGGTCCTCGTCACCGCCGACAATCATCATGCGCCGGGCAAGCAAGGCGAAGATTATCGCGTGACCGTGACCAACGCGAACCCCTTTGCGGTCGTCCTCGAACTCGGGTTCGCCATCGACGACATGAAAGCGGTCGATTCGCGGCTCCGCAAACTGCCGCGCAAGGACGGTCTGCCCACCTGGATCGTCACCGTGCCGGCCAACGACAGCCGGACGCTCGATTATCGCGCTAAATAAGGTCTAGACCGGTGGCAGCGGGCGCGGGCGGTGATCCGCGTCGAGTGCGACGAAAGTGAAAAGCCCCTCGGTCACCTTGACCTCGCGCTGGTCGCGGCCGCGGGTCGCGATTACCTCGATCCGGATGCCCATCGACGTGCGGCCGCGCCGCTCGAGGTGCGCATAGACGGAGATGAGGTCGCGAAGCAGGATCGGCGCGATGAATTCCATCGCCTCGATCGCGACGGTCGCGGTCGGCCCCTGCGCGATGCGCGCCGCGACGATGCCACCCGCGATGTCCATCTGCGACAGCACCCAGCCGCCGAAGATATGGCCGTTGCTGTTGATGTCGGACGGTTGGGGCACGACCCGCAGGATCGGGTCGCGCGGGCTATCGGTCATTCTTCATGTCCGGGTCGTCGGCGAAGGGATCGTCGATCGCTTCGTCGTGCCCGCTGCCGCTCGACAGAAAGACCAGCCCCATCAGCGCCGCGCCGAGCATCACCGACAGGCCGACGCCGGCGGCGGTCGCGATCATCATGTGAATCGTCAGCGCGTCGCCCATCGTATAGCGCAGCCAGCCGAGCGCGCCGACGACGGCGACCAGCGAGACGATCGCCATGCCGCGCATCAGCCGGCGATAGCGCGCCCAGGCGACTTTCGACGTGTCGCCATCGTCGAGGGGCGAATGTTTGACCATGCCCCCCCATGAACCAACCGCGCGCCGAGGCCAAGCCCGAATGACGGCATGCGGGCCTCTGGCGTTTCGGCTTTGGCGCGAATCATGATAGGCTTTGCCGCGACGATATATGGTGGGAGCGGCAGGAATGACGATTGGAGCCATCCTCTACGGGCGTACGGGCGCGGTGATTTCGGCGCGGCAGGACGACAGCGTGCGCGCGGTGATCGACCTGCTGGCGCAGCATCGCATCGGCGCGGTTCCGGTGCTCGACGGCGACATGATCGTCGGCATTTTTTCCGAGCGCGACCTGGTGCGGCTGATTTCCTCCTACGGCCCCGATGCGCTCGACCGCAAGATCGACGATGTGATGACCAAGTCGCCGGTGACGTGCGATTCGGGCATGGCGGTAATCGGCGCGCTGTCACAGATGACGCAGAAGCGGATTCGGCACCTGCCAGTGGTCGACGAAGGGCGACTCGTGGGATTCGTGTCGATCGGCGATCTCGTCAAATATCGCATCGACAAGATCGAGGCCGAGGCGGCCGCGATGCGCGACTATATCGCGTCCTGATCGCCGCGGCGGCGGTCACGGCGACTCGGGCGCCGACCGCCGCAACGCAACCCTTTGCACCTCGGCGAGCGCCTCGCGCGCGAACAACCACAGCAGCCCGCCATAGAGCAGCACGCCCAGCGCGACGAGCAGCGCGAGCCGGACCGGCGCGGCAAGCGCGAACGGCGCGAGCGCTTCGCCGGCGAGGGCGACTCCGACCGCCATCAGCAGCGCGGGGGCGAGGCCGGGCAGCATCGCACGCG
>NZ_BCUA01000059.1:22500-26249 GCF_001591045.1 Sphingopyxis granuli NBRC 100800
TCCTTTAAAGAAAGCGTAACAGCTCACTGGTCTAAATAAGGGTTCCTGCGGCGAAAATGTAACGGGGCTCAAGACGTGCACCGAAGCTTAGGGTGTGTAGCAATACACGCGGTAGCGGAGCGTTCCGTAGGCTGATGAAGCGGTCTGGTAATGGACCGTGGAGGTATCGGAAGTGCGAATGCTGACATGAGTAGCGATAAAGAGGGTGAGATGCCCTCTCGCCGAAATCCCAAGGGTTCCTGCTTAAAGCTAATCTGAGCAGGGTAAGCCGGCCCCTAAGACGAGCCCGAAGGGGGTAGTCGATGGGAACCACGTTAATATTCGTGGGCCTGGTGGTGTGTGACGGATCGCGTAAATTGTCTGATCTTATTGGATTGGTCAGGCTTTGAAGCGGTTCCAGGAAATAGCCCCACCGTATAGACCGTACCCTAAACCGACACAGGTGGGATGGTAGAGTATACCAAGGCGCTTGAGAGAAGTCTCCTGAAGGAACTCGGCAAATTGCCTCCGTACCTTCGGAAGAAGGAGGCCCTGCATCTGGGCAACCAGTTGCAGGGGGCACAGGCCAGGGGGTAGCGACTGTTTAGCAAAAACACAGGACTCTGCTAAGTCGGCTTCAAGACGACGTATAGGGTCTGACGCCTGCCCGGTGCCTGAAGGTTAAGTGGAGGGGTGCAAGCTCCGAAACGAAGCCCAGGTAAACGGCGGCCGTAACTATAACGGTCCTAAGGTAGCGAAATTCCTTGTCGGGTAAGTTCCGACCTGCACGAATGGCGTAACGACTTCCCCACTGTCTCCAGGAGATGCTCAGCGAAATTGAATTCTCCGTGAAGATGCGGAGTACCCGCGGTTAGACGGAAAGACCCCGTGCACCTTTACTGCAGCTTCAGAGTGGCATTAGGAAAGAACTGTGTAGCATAGGTGGGAGGCTTTGAAGCACCGGCGCCAGCTGGTGTGGAGCCATAGGTGAAATACCACCCTGTTGTTTTCTGATGTCTAACCTCGATCCATGAAACTGGATCAGGGACCCTCTGTGGCGGGTAGTTTGACTGGGGCGGTCGCCTCCTAAAGAGTAACGGAGGCGCGCGATGGTAGGCTCAGGACGGTTGGAAACCGTCTGCGAGAGTGCAATGGCATAAGCCTGCCTGACTGCGAGACTGACGAGTCGAGCAGAGACGAAAGTCGGTCATAGTGATCCGGTGGTCCCGAGTGGAAGGGCCATCGCTCAACGGATAAAAGGTACGCCGGGGATAACAGGCTGATGATTCCCAAGAGCTCATATCGACGGAATCGTTTGGCACCTCGATGTCGGCTCATCACATCCTGGGGCTGGAGCAGGTCCCAAGGGTTTGGCTGTTCGCCAATTAAAGTGGTACGTGAGCTGGGTTCAGAACGTCGTGAGACAGTTTGGTCCCTATCTGCCGTGGGCGTCGAAATTTGAGAGGAGTTGACCCTAGTACGAGAGGACCGGGTTGAACATACCTCTGGTGTACCTGTCGTGGCGCCAGCCGCGCAGCAGGGTAGCTATGTATGGACGGGATAACCGCTGAAAGCATCTAAGCGGGAAGCCTCCCTCAAGATAAGATTTCTTAGAGCCGTGGAAGACCACCACGTTGATAGATCGGATGTAGAAGTGCGGTAACGCATGGAGCTAACCGATACTAATTGCTCTATTCGCGCTTGAAGAGTCCCACCATCAACGACAATCCTGAACGGATTGCCGGTGATGTGGATGATATGAATAACAGCCATTATGCACGGGCATCGATTGAACCCCTATCCGACCTACGCCGGCTTCATTGCTTGGTGACCATGGCGTCAGTGCCCCACCCGATCCCATCTCGAACTCGGCCGTGAAACCTGACAGCGCCGATGGTACTGTGGCTCAAGCCCCGGAAGAGTAGGACGTCGCCAGGCATTGCAGCCGGCGTAAGGTCGAAGAGGAACCCATTCACAATTGTCGGGCGGCGTTGGCCGCCCCTCGCCGTTTCTGCGATCCCGGAACCCGGGATTGGCGATTTGGTTGACGCGGGATGGAGCAGCCCGGTAGCTCGTCAGGCTCATAACCTGAAGGTCGTAGGTTCAAATCCTACTCCCGCAACCAACTTAATTTGCAAGGCCTCCTCGGTTAACCCCGCAGGAGGCTTTTTCGTGTCTGAACAAGCGCATAGTTCTAGGATTGACACCAGTTCGCCCCGAAGGTGGATCGCAAGTTCGTCACCTTCCGGTACGAACACCACGCCAGCAATGAGCTCGCGGATTTTTTCAAACGCTTCGGCCCGCAGCGCCTCGTCCTCGAATGCGTCCGTCAGCGCGCTAATCTTGGAATGATACAAAGCAGCGAGATCAGGCTGCAATACGATGTCGCCCACATGGGTATCGACATCATTAATTGCGAGTTGGCTTTCCAAGGTTTGCTGGCGAGCCAACAGCTGGTTCATCTCCTCCACGAACATCGTCGGATCGACACCTTTCATAATGGCGCTCTTGAGCATGCTAAGCTTTTCGGCGACTTCGGCATGCTCTCGCTCGTGCACAGGGCGGAGGCTGTCGCTCAGCTTGCTCAGCCGGGCTGTTTCTACTGCATATTCTTCCTGGAAGGCGTCGAGAACTTCTGCTTGCATGAGTTCGTTCTGAAGGCCGGCGAGTATCCGCCGATCGAGATCGTCCTGTCGTACCGAAAGGCGGTTGGTGCAAAAGGCCTCTCCCTTCTTGGCCGACCCTTGGCACCTGAATCGGTGCTTGCCGCCTTTCGCGAAGGCCGATCCGCATTCGCCGCACGTCATCTTTCCGCTGAGCAGATAGCGAGGGCGCTGCTGTTCCCAGAACGGGCGACGCGCTGTTTTCTGGATAGTCGACCTCGGTCCGGTGCTTAGCTTTTCTTGGCGGGCTTTGACGGCTTGCCAAAGCTCGTCGCTGACGATCCGCAGTTCCGGGACCTTGATCGGCTGCTGCTGTTTGTCCGCAGGATTGACGAACGAATGGCGGCGGCCCGTTTCCGGATTTTTCCGGAACTGCTGCTTTTCGAACGGGCGGAGGCCAATGTACCGGATATTGTTCAGCAAGCCGGTTCCTCGCTGAGCATTGCCTGTTATCGTATTTGCCGCCCACATTGCCCGCACAACGCCAGGTTTCTTGTCGCGTTTGCCGCTCCGCGGTGCGGGTATGGCCTCCCGGTTCAACTGCTTGGCGATTGCGTCTGGCGATCGTCCGGCGACATATTCTTCGAAGATGCGAATCACGATTTGCGCCTGTGCCGGATCGATTTCGACGAGGCCGCGAATGCGCTCTCCGCGCGCGTCATGTTCGATTTTGGTCCGATATCCATAGGCAATCCCACCGGGATTCTGTCCCAGTTGAAATCGATGTCGGAGCGCGTCACGCGTCTTAGTGGAGATTACGGCCAGTGCGTCGGCGTTCATCGTACCTTTCAGACCCACGAGAAGCGCGTTGAGTGGCCCTTCTGCCCGGGTGACAAGTTGGACGTTCCGAAAACGCAACTGCTCGAATAGGGTGGCGATATCACCTTGGCTTCGGGAAAGCCGATCCATCGCGTCCGCGTAGACGACATCCACTTGACCAGATTTCGCGACAGAAATGAGCGATTGCATGCCGGGTCGGTGCAAGGTGGCGGCAGATTGAGCCTGGTCCGTGAAACAATGGGTTTCAGTCCATCCAAGTTTTTTGATTTCTGCCCGGCAATGAGCCAACTGAACCTCAAGGGATAGTTCGTCTTGTTTGTCGGTGCT
>NZ_BCUA01000060.1 GCF_001591045.1 Sphingopyxis granuli NBRC 100800
ACCCCGGCTTTCGCCGGGGAACGGCACCTGTCGAAAAGGGATCATTATCGATCAGGTCCGGGGTGGCAGTCGATTCGGTGCAAAAAGAACGCCCCGCCGCAGGGCGACGGGGCAGTGGGGAGATGGTGCCGAGGAGCAGGCCGCCGCGACCGTGTCGCATTGGCTACAGGCCGACACCGAACCTGCGTCCGGCAGAATAGGGTGGAAGCATGCCCTCGCGTTGATATGGATCAAGCGAAGCCATATTCTTTCGCGGGCTGGTCTTGCCCGGGAAAGCGCGGCATGGCGCTGGGAGCTAAGGAAGACGGAATGGCATGACGACGGTCCAATATCGCGGCTTCGCGGGCGTTCGGCTCGAAGCGGACATCATCGGGTCCGAAAACGACCCCGCGGTGCTGCTGCTGCACGGGGCGGGGCAGACGCGCGCGGTCTGGACGCGGCTCGCCGATGCGCTCGAACAGGCCGGGCGCCGCGTCATCAGCCTCGACCTGCGCGGGCATGGCGGCAGCGAATGGCCGGCCGACGGCCGCTATGATTTCGAAGCGATGGTCGAGGATCTCCGCGCCGTGCTCGCGCAGCTCGGTACGCGTCCGGTGGTCGTCGCCTCGACTTTCGGCGGCTGGATCGCCAGCGCGGCGCTGGCGCGCGATGCGGCACTGCTGGCCTCGGGGCTCGTGCTCGTCGACCTGCCCGTCGGCGACGACAGCGGCGCGGCGCTTCGGATCGGCGAATGGCTGCGCGATGCCGTCCGCCCCGGGCCGGAGCAGCCCGTCTGCGATCCGCGCCTCGCCGATGCGTTCGACACCGCGGCGCTGGCCGAACGCCTCGCGGATGTGGCCGGGACGATTGCGCTGCCGACGCTCTATATCCACGGTCTGACGAGCGATCTCGCCTCGCGCGACGATGCCGCGTCCTTCGTCGATCGGCTTCCCGACGGCGAACTCGTCGAGGTCGAGGATACGGCGCCGCGTTTCGCCGACGATCGCAGCGATACGCTTGGGGCCTATCTGATCGACTTCCTCGAGCGCCGTGTGCCGCGCGAATCGCCCGAATATCGCGCCGGGTCCGATGCGCGCACCTTTCGCGACGCGCTCGGCTGCTTCGCGACGGGCGTGACCGTGGTGACCGCGATCGACCCCGACGGCGTGCCGATCGGCCTGACGGCGAACAGCTTCACTTCGGTCTCGCTCGACCCGCCCTTGCTGCTCGTCTGCATCGCGAACAGTTCGGGCAGCGCGGCGATCCTGCGCGGCGCCGACCATTTCGCGGTCAACGTCCTCCAGATCGGACAGCAGCCCACCTCGAACCGCTTTGCCGGCAAGGGGGAGGATCGCTTCGCCGCGACGCCGTGGGAAATCGGCGAGTTCGGCACGCCGGTGCTCGTGGGGTCGCTCGGCAGCTTCGAATGCGCGCGCGATGCGGTGCACGAGGGGGGCGATCATTTCATCCTCGTCGGACGGGTGCTGAAGGCGATCTTCGAGCCGCGCCGCGATCCGCTGCTCTATTTTCGCGGCAAGTATCGCAAGCTGCACTTCGCCTGAGCCCCACCACGCAATTGCCCCCGGGCGTGCCGCTTTGTCGTCGAATCGATGCCGAAGCCGGATCGCGGCGCGCCTTCGCGCGTTGATGTAAGCGAAACACCGGCCCCAACATGGAGGACTTCATGAGATATCTGAGCAAAGCCGCCGTCGGTCTGGCGGCGTTTTCATTGACGGCGGCACCAGTTGCGGCTTCAGCCGCCCCGGCATTCGACGGCGCGCGCGCGGTATCGTCGAGCGAGGAAAACAGCGAGTTCGCCGGCGGCGCAAGCTGGATCATCGGTCTGATCGGGCTTGCCGCGGGCATCGCGGTGATGATCGCGATCGCCGATGACAACGACGACGATTCACCCGTCAGTCCCTGACAGCCGGGTTCGCCTCTTATGGAATGAAGCGCTTGCGGTTTCGAAGTCGCAAGCGCTTCTATTTCTGGAGGGAGTTTCGGATTCCGAAAGTGGCAGCCCGGCAGCGCCGGCGGATCGGGCAGCTTCGACAATCGGCGCGATCGGCACGGCAGACCGTCTGACCCAGGCGTTTGATCAACACATGGAGTTCCGCAAGATCGGTCGCACACCAGTCGGACAATGCCGTCATGGTCAGATTATAGACGGTTTGCGTGTCGGCCTTGCCTCGAACGAATCCGAATCGACGCATGATCCTCAATATATGCGTGTCCACTACGAAGGCCGGCATGCGCAACGTGCTGAAGTTGAGGGTAGACGCCGAAACCTTTCGGCCCACACCCGGCAGACGTTCCAGCCACGCGAGCGCGCTCTCCACGTCCAGCGCGCCGAGAAACGTCAGGTTGAAATCAGGGCGATCTGCGGCGACGAAGGTCAAGGCATCACGAAGGTATTGCGCTTTTACATCAGGAAAGGTCACATCGCCGATGACTTCCTCGACCTCAGCGGTCGTCGCTCGTGCGATGCTGAACCATTCGGGATAGATTTCGACGAGGCGGTGATAGGCGCCCAACGAGACGGCGTCGCGTGTGCGACCGCTGATCATCGACTTCACCAGCTGGCCGACGGGCGTTCGCACACGGACCGGTTCAGCAGGGCAGCCAAAGCGGCATCTTAGCCGATCCCGCACCCACTCCATATCTTCTGTAGCCCAGAAGCTAAACGCCATCTGCATAGTCTCATAATATGAACAAAAAGAGAACATTGCAAGGAAAAAAAGCGGCCGACGGGCTCTGCGGTTGTCCCGACACGTCGCACTATGGGATTAGATTCGGCGGAAAATGGCGGAGCGGGAGGGATTCGAACCCTCGATACGGTTTTGCCGTATACTCACTTTCCAGGCGAGCGCCTTCGACCACTCGGCCACCGCTCCGCATGCCTTGGACGAGCGCCCCTAATCGGTTGGCAAGGCTTTCGCAAGTCGCATGGACGTGGCAGACAGGCCCGATGAGACATCTGTTCCTGGCCGCAGTCGCCGCCTCGCTCGCCATTCCGTCGCACGCGCAGCAGGCGGAACCGCCGGCGCCGGGCGAGATCGTGGCGGCCGCTCCGGACGAAGCGTGGATCGCCATCGCGCCTACGGACCTGCTCGTGATGGACCTGGCCCCCGATGCGAAGGGGCAGCCTCGGCGCGTCATCATCCAACTTATGCCCGCGCCGTTCAGCCAGGGATGGATCGACAATATCCGCAAACTCGCCGCCGCGCATTGGTGGGACGGCACCGCCGTCACCCGCGTGCAGGACAATTATGTCGCGCAATGGGGCGATCCGACCGAAGCGAAACCGCTGCCGGAAGGGCTGACGGTGGTGCCGGAGAGCGAGTATGTCGTGGACGCGAAAACGGCCGCGGGTTGGTCGGCGGCACGGGCCATGCGCGTTTCGGCGTCGGTGACCGCCGATCCCTATGCCCCGAGCCAGGCGCTTTGGGGATGGCCTATTGCGCACGGTGAGAATGGAGAGATATGGCCCGTCCATTGCTATGCCATGGTCGGCGTCGGTCGCAACATGTCGCCCGATACCGGCTCCGGAGCCGAACTCTATACGGTGATCGGCCACGCGCCGCGCCATCTCGACCGCAACATCGCGCTCGTCGGACGCGTCGTGAGCGGGATCGAGCATCTGTCGAGCCTGCCGCGCGGGACGGGCCCGCTGGGCGTCTATGAGCGAGCGGAGGAGCGCGTGCCGATCCTGTCGATCCGGCTCGCCAGCGATCTGCCCGCAGTCCAGCGACCGCGGTTCGAATATCTGTCGACCGAGAGCGAAAGCTTCGCGCGCTATGCCGACGCGCGCGCCAATCGCCGCGATGCCTTTTTTATCCGGCCGGCGGGCGGCGCCGACATCTGCAATATCCCGATCCCGATCCGCCCCACCGCCCAGAAATAGTCGGCATGGAGGATTTCACTGTCACCGCGCCGCTCTGGCGTTGGCGATCGGCGACGGGGCCTGCCGTCTGGCATTTCCTTACGATCGGGGGCGAGGCGGCCGATGGCATCAGGCTGGCGGCGCTCGGCGGGCAATGGCTGGATGGGCGCCGCGGGTTCGGATCGGCGAAAGTGCGCGCGACGATCGGCGATACGCGTTGGAACACGTCGGTCTTTCCGCATCGCGAAAGCGGTGGCTGGCTGTTGCCGGTCAAGGCTACGGTGCGAAAGGCCGAAGAGCTGGCCGAGGGCGATGCGGTAACTGTGACGGTCAGTCTTTAGCCGGGCTTTCAGCCTTCGCCTCGCGCGCCTTTGCCTTGCGCTTGCGCAGGTTGGCGCGCAGCGCTTCGGCCAGACGGCGCTCGCGTTCGAGGTCGGCGGGGGAGGGCGGCTGACTCATGCACCGGCCATGCCCGCGAAATCCGCACGACGTCAAGCCTCGCAGCTTGACAGGCGCGGGACGCCCCGCCATAGGCCGCGCCTGCCCCGCGACGTCGTCGCCGCGGCCGGCCGGCGCTGCTGTAGCTCAGTGGTAGAGCACTCCCTTGGTAAGGGAGAGGTCGACAGTTCAATCCTGTCCAGCAGCACCATATTTTTCAGATTTTCGTCGCCAGCAGCCAGTCGTGGAACAGCTTCACGGCGGGCTGGCGCAGCGCGCGCGGGCGGCAGACGAACCAATAGCTGTAGCTGCTGTCGACGTCGAAATCGAACAGGCGCACGAGCCGCGGGTCCTGCGCGTCGTCGAAATGGTGCGCGTGCATGAAGGCGACGCCGATGCCCTGCGCCGCGGCTTCCAGGATCAGCGGCCCCGAATCGAAGAAATCGACCCCCGCCGGTTCCAGATAGGGCATGCCGATCGCCTGCCGCCATTCGCTGAAGGTTTCGGGCATCTCGCGATGCAGCAGGATGGTCATCCGCTGAAGCTGTTCAGGCACCGTGATCGGGCGGTCGCCGTCGGTCAGCGCGCGCGATGCGATGGGGAACACCTTGTTCTGATCGAGCCGGGCCGCGTAGAGTGCTGGATCGATCGCGCGCGCCAGAGCGATCGCCGCGTCGATCCCTTCGCCCAGCCGCGCCTCGGCGTGCGACATGGTGTCGATGTCGATATGCAGTTCGGGATGCTGCTGCCGTAGCGCGGGCAGTCGCGGGAAAAGCCGCTGCTGCGCAAAGAGCGGCAGGACGTTGAGATGCAGGCGGAGCGAAGCTTCCGGGCTGCCGGCGCGGACGAGCACCGACCGCAGATCATCGAGGATCGGGCCGAGCTGATCCTGCAACTGACGCCCGGTTTCGGTGAGCTTCAGGCCATGATGATGCCGATTGAACAGCGGGCGGCCGACCGCATGCTCGAGCGTCTGGATACGCCGCGACAGTGCTGGCATCGACAGGCCGAGTTCGCTCGCGGCGGCTTTCACCGTGCCGTGGCGCGCGACCTCCAGAAAAGCCTCCATGCTGCTGAGGGGGGGAAGGCGTTGCATCATCGTCTCCTGACGGCGCTGATGGCATGGCCTTGGCAAGCTTGCCAGAATTTTGTGCGGCGCGTCATCGATCGTTCCGCCGCGGGGGGTGAAATCGGGGAACGATCCTCCTATCTTCCCCGTTCTGACCATTTTGCGGGAGACGGGTATTGGCCGACGCACCGGTGAAGGAAAAGCAGGTCAAGCTGCAGGTCGCGACGCTGCGCGCGGAAGAGAGCGGCGCGGGCATCGCGCGCATTCCGCGGTCTGCGATGGCCGCGCTCGGCGTGACCGAGGGCGATGTGGTGCAGATCAGCGGCAAGCGTGACACTGCGTCGCGGATCGTCGCCCCCTATCCCGAGGATGAAGGGTTGGAAGTGATCCGCCTCGACGGCCTGCAACGCGCCAATGCGGGCGCCGGTGCCGGCGACGTGGTGATGCTGAGCCGGGTGGAGATGCGTCCGGCAACGCGCGTCGTCTTTGCCCCGGCGCAGGAGAATCTGCGGCTTCAGGGATCGGCGATGGCGCTCAAGCGCAGCTTTTTCGGGCGGCCGCTCGTCGCCGGCGACACGGTGGCGACCGCGGGGCAGCAGCGCCTGCCTTCGGGCGATATGCCGCCGCAGCTCCGCCAGATGCTGAACGCGCCCGCCTATGCACTGGCCGAGGTACGCCTGCTCGTCGTGTCGGCGACCCCGAAAGGCGTCGTTTTCATCGACGAAAACACCGAAGTCGAACTGCTCTCCGAATATCAGGAGCCGCAGGATGCGCGCCGCACCGACGTCACCTATGACGACCTCGGCGGGCTCGGCGAGACGATCGACCAGCTTCGCGAGATGGTCGAACTGCCGCTGCGATATCCCGAACTGTTCCGGCGGCTGGGCGTCGATCCGCCGCGCGGGGTGCTGCTCCACGGGCCGCCGGGTACCGGCAAGACGCGGCTGGCGCGCGCGGTTGCGAATGAAAGCGACGCGCAATTCTTCCTGATCAACGGCCCGGAGATCATGGGCAGCGCCTATGGCGAGTCCGAAAAGCGGCTGCGCGAGATTTTCGAGCAGGCGACCAAGGCGGCGCCGTCGATCCTGTTCATCGACGAGATCGATTCGATCGCGCCGAAGCGCGGGCAGGTGACGGGCGAGGCCGAGAAGCGGATCGTCGCGCAGCTCCTGACATTGATGGACGGACTCGAACCGCGGACGAACCTCGTCGTCATCGCGGCGACCAATCGTCCCGATGCGATCGACGAGGCGCTGCGCCGTCCGGGCCGCTTCGACCGCGAGATCGTGATCGGCGTTCCCGACGAAAAGGGGCGGCGCGAGATATTGGGCATCCACACTCGCGGCATGCCGCTGGGCGAGGATGTCGACCTCGACGAACTCGCGCGCACGACTTTCGGTTTCGTCGGCGCCGACATGGCGGCGCTGACCCGCGAGGCGGCGATCGAGGCGGTGCGGCGCATCATGCCCAAGCTCAACCTCGAGGACGGGACGATCCCGCCCGAGGTGCTGGAAGAGGTGCGGGTGACGCGCGACGATTTCCTGAACGCGCTGAAACGCGTGCAGCCGTCGGCGATGCGCGAGGTGATGGTGCAGGCGCCCCGGACGCGCTGGAGCGATATCGGCGGCCTCGACGCCGCGCGTGACAAGATGATCGAGGGCATCGAACTGCCGCTCAAGCATCCCGAGGCGTTCCGCCGGCTCGGTATCCGCCCTGCCAAGGGCTTTCTGCTCTATGGCCCGCCGGGCACAGGCAAGACGCTGCTTGCCAAGGCGGCGGCGCGCGAATCGGACGCGAATTTCATCGCGATCAAGTCGTCCGACCTGCTGTCAAAATGGTATGGCGAGAGCGAGCAGCAGATCGCGCGATTGTTCGCGCGGGCGCGGGCGGTGGCGCCGACGATCGTCTTCATCGACGAACTCGACAGCCTCGTTCCCGCGCGCGGTGGCGGCGGGGCGGGCGAGCCGCAGGTGACCGAACGCGTCGTCAACACGATCCTCGCCGAGATGGACGGGATAGAGGAGATGCAGTCGGTCGTTGTCATTGGCGCGACCAATCGCCCGACCCTGATCGACCCGGCGCTGCTGCGTCCTGGCCGGCTCGACGAACTGATCTATGTCTCGGTACCTAACGCCGAGGGGCGGCGACGCATCCTGGAAATCCATACCGGCCGGATGCCGCTCGCGGACGATGTATCGCTCGACACGCTCGCCGAGCGGACCGAGCGCTTCACCGGCGCGGATCTCGAGGATCTGGTGCGCCGCGCGGGGCTTGCGGCGCTCAAGCGCTCGCTCGACAGCGACATCGTGACGATGGCCGATTTCGAGGCCGCGCTGAAGGACACGCGCGCCTCGGTCACCGAGGCGATGGAGCGCGATTACGAAAAGATCCAGGGCGAGATCAAGCAGCAGGCGATGAGCGTCGATCCGATCGGCTTCTTCGCGCCGGGCATGCTCAAGCCGGTCCGCGAGCAGAAGCACGGCGGCGAGGCAGAGGCCAAGGATTGATTCAGGCCTGGGGCTGGTGGCCCTCCTGCTGGAGGGCCGACCAGCCCCACAGCACCAGCCAGCCGCAGAACAGCGCCATCAGGCCGTAGGACACCATCGCGTGCCAGTTGTAGAGCAGCACGCCGACCGCGGGTGAGACGATGTAGGCCGAGCCGTTGATCGACGCGGTCATGCCGGCGACGCTGCCCTGGTCGCGGCGTGAGACCGAGAGCGAGGCTCCCGCCGTGAAACCCGGCCGGAACAGCCCGAAGCCGAGCGAGGCGAGGGCGAAGCCGATGACGATCGCGTGCAGATCCTGCGCCAGCCCGGTCAGCAGGATGCCGGCCGCGCCGAGCGCCGCGCCGTACAGGACGGTGGTGCGCGGCGTCATCTTCAGCAGCGGGATCAGCCCCCATTGCGCGAGCAGGGTCGCAAAGGCGCCGGCCATCAGTACGATGCCGGTGATCGCCGCCCCCTCGTCGGGCTTGAGGCGAAGGTGCAGCCGGTCGAGGATCAGGAAGCCGATGACTCCCAGCATCATCGCTTGCGCCTGGCCGCCGAAGAAGCCGGCGAGCAGCCATGGCCGCACGCGCGGGTCGCGCCAGCCCAGCGCCTTTTGCGTCGAGGGATCGCGGTCGTTCTCGTCCTCCGCGGTCGGTTCGGCCGGGCCGGCGGACAGCGGGTAGGGGGCGATCGCACCGCGAGCGGCGAATCGCGGCGTGTCGTTGGGCAGGCGCCAGCGCAGCATCACCAGCACGATCAGGCCGATGAGCGCGAAGACGAGCAGCGGCCCCGCGAGTCCGACGAAGGGCAGGATGAAGAAGGGCGCAATCGCCGGTCCGATCACGGTGCCGAGCCCGAAGGAGGAGGAGACGAGCGATAGCGCCTGCGTGCGTTCCTCGGCATCGGTGCGCGCGGCGACATAGGCCTGCACCGCGGGCGGCGAGGCCGAACCGAGCCCGCCATAAAGGCTGCGAAACAGCGCGAAGAGGATGAAGGTCGTGCTCGCCGAGATCGCGCCGCTCAGCCCCGCCCACAGCGCAAGTCCGCACAGCGCCATTGAGGCGAGGAAGCCGACGATGCCGAGCGCCATCAGCGCCCGGCGCCCGCGCTTGTCCGACTGGCGCGCCCAGTGCGGTGCGGTCATCACCCACAGCAGCGCCGACCAGCTGAAGGCGAGGCTGACCCACACGTCGGGGATATGCAGCTTGGCGCCGATCGCCGGCAGGATCGACTGCATCGCGGTATTGCCGGCCGCGGCGACAAGCATGATAGCGAAAAGCACGGCCATGCGGTCGGAGGGAATCGAACGCGCTATCGCCGTCATGTCCGCCTCCTTTCGCCGCATGCCTGCCTCTCCCTACACGGGAAGCGCGCGCTGTCCAGCATCGGGCCAGACTCTTTCCTTGCGCCGGAGCCTCAACTTTGCCACGCAATTTCCGACCCTAACAATGCGAAAGCCATCATGACCAACCCCAGGGCGCAGGCCCATGAATCGAAGATCGCGCCGCTCAGCCGGATTCGCGAGCGGCTCAAGCGCGTATTCGGCCCGTGGGGCATGTTCATCCGAGGCTTCATCAAGCATCCGGTCATGGTGGGTTCGATCGTGCCGTCATCGCCGACGCTGATCCGCCACATGCTGCGGCCCGTCGACTGGAAGAACACGAAACTGTTCGTCGAATACGGCCCCGGCGTCGGCACCTTCTGTCGTCCGGTTCTCGAGCGGATGCCGGGCGACGCGACGTTGATCGCAATCGACACCAACGAGGATTTCATCGCCTATCTGCGCAAGGACATCCGCGACAGCCGCTTCATCGCGGTGCACGGGTCGGCCGCCGACGTCGAGGCGATCATCGCGGCGCACGGCTTCGACCAGGCCGATTATGTCCTGTCGGGTCTGCCCTTCTCGACGCTGCCCGCCGGAGTCGGTCCCGCGATAGCCGCCGCGACGCACCGCGTTCTGCGCCCCGGCGGCGCCTTCCTCGTCTATCAGTTCCGTGCCCGTGCGCGCGATTTCCTCGCCACGCATTTCCGGCGCATCGACAACGCCTTCGAATGGGTCAACGTCCCGCCCTGCTTCCTCTTCTGGGGCTGGAAGGACTGACCCTTTCAGATATCGGGGTCGGGATCGGCGAGACCGAAATTCAGCCGCCGCGATACCGTATAGTCGACGATGCCGACCACGAACCAGGCGAGCGTCCAGCGCAGCCTCGTCAGCCATCCGGCACGCGCCCGATGCGACAATCGGGTGACGATTGTGCAATTGGGTTCGAGGCCCGCTAGGAAATCGCGCATCCGCGCCGCGAATTTGGCATCGGCGATCCGCACCATGATTTCGACATTCAGGAACAGGCTGCGGACGTCGAAATTGGCCGATCCGATATAGACGACATTGTCGATGACGATCAGCTTCATGTGCAGCCGGCACGGCTGATATTCCCAGACCTCGGCTCGCCGGCGCAACAGATAGCCGTAGAGCAGCCGCGACGCGCCGATCGTCGCGGCATTGTCCGACCGCCCGGCCATGACAAAGCGCGCACGCCCCTTTCGCGCGACGCGCCCCAGCCGCCGCAGCATGCCTTGTCCCGGCGAGAAATAGGCCATCGCCATGTCGAGTCGCGCCGCGCCGTCCAGATCGCTGCGCACCGCACGCGCCCATGGCGACAGGCGCTGCGTCGGACCGCCGACCAGCCAGGATATGGGGCCATCCCGCTGCGGCCATGTGCGGATCAGGCGCCGTAGCATCAGCAGCTTGCCGTCGTGATGCACGGTATAGGCGTGAAGCCGCTCGAACCACCGCGCCGCCTGGACGACGCTGGCCCCCTTGACGATCAGGCCGAGGTCGAACCAGCAATCGCGGTGTGGCTCGTCCAGATAGGCATCGGCGATGTTGAACCCGCCGGTGACCGCTATGGCGTCGTCGATCAGGATCAGCTTCTGGTGGTTGCGGATCAGATAGCTTGACCGCCAGCGCCGCGAGAAGAAGGTTACCTCCCCCCCCGCCGCGCGCAGCGGCGCGAACAGCGCGTCGGGCGTCGTCGCCGATCCGAAGCTGTCGATCACGGCGCGCACCCGAACCCCGCGCCGGGCCGCGGCGGTCAGGTCCGCGACCATCGCGCGTCCGGCGAAATCGTCGGCAAAGATATACATGACCAGGTCGATGTTCCGCACCGCCCCCGCGATCAGGTCGTGCAGTCGCTCGCGGCGCTCGCTGCCCGAGAAGAGCAGTTCGAGCCGATGGCCCGCGACGGCCGCGGTCAGCCGCCCCGGCATCGGGCTTTGATCGGCCGCTTCGGTCATCGCCCGGACATAGGCTGCGGGCGTCTCCGCGCAAGAGGGCCGCGACCACGAGGCGCTACGCTGCCGATGCCTCAGTCTTCCTGTCCGTAGCCCAGCGGCAGGCCGACCGTCAGCGTGGCTACATCGCACTTCATGGCCCGGCATAGCCTGATGAGCGCCACGAAGGTCAGATTATGCTCGCCGCGCTCGATTCGTCCGACATAGCTGCGATCAAGCCCCGCTTCGTGGGCAAGGCCTTCCTGCGACATGCCTAGCTCGCGCCTTCGAGCGCGAATGCGCTTGCCCAAGATGTCCAGATAGGGATCCACCCGCTCCAGTCACGGGATAGGTGACTATCAGTCCACGGAGTATTGATCCCTTTGTTAACCTTTGTCGCTTATTCGATTCGCAGTTTGACCGATGGAGGGTGAGATGAGGAATTGGAAAGCCGCTGCGGCCATCGCGGCATTCATGGTATATGGGACGGCGCAGGCGCAGACGGTCTTCCATTGGCCCGCGCCCGAAACGCAGCCGCTCGGGGAGGCCAAGCGTTACTATCTGCCGATGGGAACGCCACTGATGTTGAAAACGCGCACGCAAATTTCGACCAAGGACAACAAGCCCGGCGATCGCGTGTATCTGGAGGTAGCCGAAAGCATCAGTTTCCGCGGACAGATCATCGTCCCGATCGGTGCGCCTGTCGTTGCCGAGGTGTCGCGGGCGCAGCGTAACGGTCATGTAGGCAAAAAGGGAAAACTTGAGATCCGACTGCTTTATGCGGAAACGCCGAGCGGTCCCGTGCGCCTCACAGGAACATCCTATGACGAGGGCAAGAGCGGCACGGCGCTGTCGGTCGGCACGATGTTGTTCGCGCCGGCGCTGGGTGGTTTTTTCATTCACGGCACAAGCGCCAGGATCGACGCGGGAACACCCGTGGAGGCCTATCTCGCGGAACCGCTGCGATTCACCTGGTATCCGGAGCCGGGTCCCAAGATCGCGTTGATTCCGGCGCAGCCCGATTCATACGAAACGGCGCGCCCCGGCTTCTCTTCCTTGCAACAGCCGGTATCGCGAGCGGATTGACCTGCGATACGGGCGGGACGTGCGGGGAGGGACAGTGGACCGGGCGCCTCATGTCGAACTCTACCGCCTTCCCCCCCACGCCGCGCTCGATTGACATTTTGCCGGCTCCCTGCTAGCGCGCAGCGCTTGCCGCCACGCCTCTCCGGCTGGCCTCTCCTCAATCCAAGGAAACAACATGGCCCGCGTTACCGTCGAGGATTGCGTCGACAAAGTTCCCAACCGTTTCGATCTGGTCCTGCTGTCCGCGCACCGCGCGCGCGAGATTTCGGGCGGTTCGGAACTGACGATCGACCGCGACCGCGACAAGAATCCCGTCGTCGCGCTGCGCGAGATCGCCGAGCAGACCGTGCGTCCCGTCGACCTCAAGGACTCGCTCGTAGGCACGTTGCAGAAAGTGGTCGTCGATGATGACGATACGCCCGACGAAATCAGCTCGATCGCGCGCTCGGCCGAAGCGCTGCGCCTGACGGCCGCCGCGCCGCCGCGCAGCCCCGCTGGCGGCGGCGGCGACTTCGAATAAGCGCCGCGTCCGACGCATCGAAAAGGGCTCCGGGAAACCGGGGCCCTTTTTCGTTGCGCTATTGGATCACGGCAGCTGGATCAGTTCGGCGACGCGGATTGCGCGCGAGGCGAGCAAGGGTTCGAGGATGATGCCGATGCGGTGCGCCCGCTGCGACCGGGCGGTGATGTTGTAGAGGCTGTTCGCGACTACGTCGGCGATCTGCACGCCATCGGACCGCCGGCTGTCCGCAAGCGACGCGCGACCCCAGTGACCGAGCCCGGCCTGGATCGTGTCGCGCACGCGCGTCAGGATCGCGGGGTCATAGCGACCGTCGTCGATCACCACATCGGTGCACACGCCGCCCGTTTCGGGCAGCCAGTGGCCGACCGCGCTGTCGAGCAGCGCCGCGTAAAGGGCGAGGTCGCTCGGCGGGGTGCCGTTGGCATTCGGCAACAGCCGCTCGCGCTCGGCGACCGCGACCCAGGCGCGTCCACCGGCACGATCGAACAGTTCGAGCAGATAGGCGCGCTCGGTCAGGCTGATCCGGCTGCCTTTCAGTTCGCCGCGCAGGCCGGTGACCGCACGAAAGCGCGCGTGGATCGCCGCCGCCGCCTCGGGGGTGAGCATCACCGCGGCAAAGGTCATCGCGCCGGCGTTGAGCCCGCCCGATTCGTCGCAATAAATCGTCATGATATGGCGAAGAGCGTGGCCGGTCCGTCCGGTTCCGCCACGCAGCCCCCTTTTTCTCCGTGAACGCCCCGAGTCATCGTGTCCGCATCATGGCGCATCAGGCGGGGCACGGATAGCGCTTCTTCATCAGGCCGTCGAAGGCGGCATAGACGCTTACCGACGTGCGCGCCTGCGGCGGGTAGGTGCGCAGATGCGCGAGCCATTCCTCGGGTGTCAGCGTGCCCGAAGCGGGAGGGCAACTTGTCGTCTTGCGCCCCGCCCGGCGTTCGGCGTCGATCCGCGCCTTGTAGCGCTTGCCGGCGGCGATCACCTCGCCCTTGAGCGCGCCCGCTTCGGGGGTGGCGAGCGCGAGAGGACCGAGGCGCAGCAGATTGTCGGCGCGCGCCAGAAAGGCTGCGACGCTCATGTCGCCGGGTGCCATGCCGCACAGCAACGCGGCGGTACCCAAGGCAACCGCCGCGCGTGCGCTTTGCCTCCGGATCACTCGCTGCACCCCGACATCATTTACCGAACGCCCCCAATCAGGGATCAGGCGCCCTGCGGATTGGCGTCGCCGAAGGGGCGCGGCTTGCGCTTGATCTGCGGCAGCGAACCGGCGTGACCCTGGATCGGCGTCCCGGGACGGCCCTGGTCATTCTCGCGGCCGATATCTTCGCCCTTGATCGCGCGGCGCGCTTCTTCGCCCGAAAGCGTCTCATATTCGAGCAGCGCCCCCGCGAGCAGGTGCAGTTCGTCGAGGTGATCGGTCAGCACCTGCCGCGCAACATTCTCGCCTTCCTCAACCAGTCGGCGGACCTCGGCGTCGATCAGCTTCGCGGTTTCTTCCGACATGTTCTGCGCCCGCGAAACGCTGTGGCCCAGGAACACCTCGTCCTGATTGTCGCGATAGCGCAGCCAGCCGAGCTTTTCCGACATGCCATATTCCATCACCATCGCGCGCGCCATGTCGGTCGCCTGCTGGATGTCGTTCGACGCGCCGGTGTTGAGTTCGTCCTTGCCATAGATGAGCTGTTCGGCGATGCGGCCGCCGAAGCAGAGCGCGAGCCGCGCCTTCATCTGCTTCATGTTCTGCGAATAGCGGTCGCGCTCGGGCAGGTTCCACGTCACGCCCAGCGCGCGGCCGCGCGGGATGATCGTCACCTTGTGCAGTGGATCGTTGCCCTCGACGTGCAGCGACACCAGCGCATGGCCGGCCTCGTGATAGGCGGTCGCCTTCTTCTCGTCCTCGGTCATCACCATCGAGCGGCGTTCGGCGCCCATCAGCACCTTGTCCTTGGCTTCCTCGAACTCGTCGCTGGCGATCAGGCGCTTGCCCTTGCGCGCGGCGAGCAGCGCCGCCTCGTTGGCGAGGTTGGCGAGGTCGGCGCCCGAGAATCCGGGGGTGCCGCGCGCGATCCGGCGCAGGTCGACGTCGGGCGCCAGCGGCTTCTTGCGCGTATGGACTTCCAGAATCTTGTGACGACCCTCGATGTCGGGGCGCGGCACGACGACCTGGCGGTCGAAGCGGCCGGGGCGCAGGAGGGCGGGATCGAGCACGTCGGGGCGGTTGGTCGCGGCGACGATAATGATCCCCTCGTTCGCTTCGAACCCGTCCATCTCGACGAGAAGCTGGTTCAGCGTCTGCTCGCGCTCGTCGTTGCCGTTGCCGAGGCCCGCGCCGCGATGGCGGCCGACCGCGTCGATCTCGTCGATGAAGACGATGCACGGTGCGTTGCGCTTCGCCTGTTCGAACATGTCGCGCACGCGGCTGGCGCCGACGCCGACGAACATCTCGACGAAGTCCGAGCCCGAAATGGTGAAGAAGGGGACGCCCGCCTCGCCCGCGATCGCGCGGGCGAGTAGCGTCTTGCCGGTGCCGGGCGAGCCGACGAGCAGCGCGCCCTTCGGAATCTGGCCGCCGAGCTTCGAGAATTTGCTCGGGTCTTTCAGGAACTCGACGATCTCCTGCAGTTCCTCGCGCGCCTCGTCGATGCCGGCGACGTCGTCGAAGGTGACGCGGCCCTGCTTTTCGGTAAGCATCTTGGCGCGCGACTTGCCGAAGCCCATCGCGCCCGACCCGTTGTTCTTCTGCACCTGGCGGAAGACGAAGAAGGCGACCGCGAGGATCAGCAGGAAGGGCAGCGACTGGACGAGTAGATACATCCAGAAGTTCGGCACTTCCTGCGGCTTGCCGTCATATTTGACGCCATTCTCGTTGAGCATCTTGAGCAGGTCGGGATCGCGGACGACATTGGCGGTGAAGCGGTCGCCGTTCGACATCGTGCCCGTCACCCGATCCTCGGACAGCACGACCTCCTTGACGGCACCTTCCTGCACCTTCTGCCGGAAATCGGAATAGGCGAGCGGGCTTCCCGCGGGCTGCGCGGCGCCGCCGAACATCGAGGCGACAAGGAGCATGGCGAGCAGGATGCCGCTCCAGATCATCACGCTCTTCATCCAGGGGTTGCCCTGCGGTTCCTTGTCGTCCTGCATGCGGAATCTTTCCAAAATCACATCGATCGCCGAAATCGCGCCAAAGGATGGTGTGCGATGCGATCAGGTTCCTAAGATAGGAGCATGGCGTTAAATGACAATGAGCCAATCGGTCCTATTGTCGCCTAGCGTAAAGCGGCGTTCAGCGGCGCGTTTTGCGGCGGGGCGCCGTGGAAATGCGCCAGGCGCGATGCTCGTCGGTCGCAATGGCGTCGATCAGCAGGCTGCCGACCATCGCCCGCCGGCCCGCGCGCATCGCCGCGATCACTCCATCGAGGGTGATACCGCGCAGCCCGAGGCGCGGGTCGTTCGCCTTCAGCCGTTGCTCGACGATGCGCCGGAACAGCTCGGGCGGATAGGCGCGGTCGCGGATGGTCGCGATGTCGTCGGCGTCGGGCCAGCACCCGATCGCGGCCGCGACCGCCCAATCGAGCGCCTCGTCGGCCTCCGCCAGCCAGCGCGCCGATCGCGCGGCGGCTTCGGCGTCGACGATGGTCTGCGAGGCGAGCGCCCGGCGAAGGCGCGCGCGGTCGAAGCGCGTGTCGGCGTTGGTCGAATCCTCGACGAACGGCAGGTCGGCCTCCAGCGCGACATGCGCCAGCTCGGCGCGGCGCCAGCCCAGCAGCGGGCGCAGCACCGCGCCGTTGCGCGCGCGGATCGCCGCCAGTCCGCCGACCCCGCTACTGCGGTTGAGCCGCATGATGATCGTTTCGAGCTGGTCGTCGGCGTGATGCGCGGTCAGCAGGAAGTCGATGCCGTTCGCCTCGCGCCACGCCTCGAGCAGCCGATAGCGTTCGGCGCGCGCCGCGGCCTGCAACGAACCGCGGATCGGGGCGGGGGGACGCAGCGTCGCGTGCGGAACATGTTCGCGCGCGCAGAAGCCCGCGACCATGCGCGCCTCATCGGCGGATTCGCGGCGTAGCCCGTGATCGACCGTCGCGGCATCGACCTGTCCGGGCAGCAGCGAGGTCGCGAGCCAGAGCAGCGCCATGCTGTCGGGCCCGCCCGAAACCGCGACGCCATAGTGACGTCTATGCCAATCGGGCCCCGCGACGAGCGCCAGATCCGACGCGAAACGCTCGACCGCGTCCGCGTCAGCAACCAGTTTTTGCTTTGGCGGCAGCTGCATCATCGCGGACATCCTTTGGCGCCTTGTCTCCATAGACTTCGTCGAGCTCGCGGAACGCCTTGCACGCGTCGGCCTTGCGTCCCAGCTTGTCGAGCGCGACCCCCATGTACATCAGGCTGTGCGGCGCGCGGGCGCCGCTCGGCCGATCCTTGTAATTATTATAGAAAGCGACCGCGGCGAGGCTTGGCTTGCCTTCGTCGAGATAGGCGCGGCCGAGGAGGTTCTGCGCGTAGCTCGCAAGTCGGTGATTCGGCCATTTCGTGACCACCTGCTTCAACTGTGCTTCGGCCTCGGGGTAGAGCTTCGCCTCCCACAGGCGATAACCATAATTATAGCTGTCCTCGACCTCGTTGCCGGTCGCGGGAATCTCGACCTTCTTGACCAGCGCAAGCCGTGTGGCGTCGGGTGTGGTGGCTGCGGGTTTGGTCGTTGCCGGCTTCTTCGCCGGCGTCGCTGCGGCGGTGGTCGCGACCGTCGCGGGCGGCTTGACCGTGGGAGCCAGGCTGGCAGGTGTGCCCGTCACCTCGGACGCTTCGGGTGCTGCGAGGCGCTTGTCCGTTTCGGCCTTGTAGGCGTTGAATTTCTTTTCGAGTTCGCGAAGTTGGAAGGCGTTCTGCTCGGTTTGTCCGGTCAGGGTCTGGAGTTGCGCTTCGAGCGCATCGACGCGCGCGGTCAGGTCGATCACCGGCGCGCTGCTCTTGACCCGTTCGCCCGGCGTGTTGTCGGGTGCGATCTCGCCCTCGAAGAAGGCTGGGCTGCCGCCCGGGAACACCGACCGCTGGACGGCGCGCATTTCCTTCTCGAGCCGTTCGACCCGCTTGTCGATTCCGGCATCCTGCGCGAGCGTCGGCACCGAGGCCGAAAGCGCGATCGCGGCGGTTGCGAGAAAAGAGATATGACGCATCTTCATCTGCCGATAGGCCCCCACCAATTAACCTTGTTTGGCGTCCATAACGCGGCACGGGGCGGCGGCGCAAACCCATTTCGGTGCACCGCCATTCCGATCGGCCCGATTGTTGCGGAATTCAGCGCCGCGGCAAAGCCTTCGGCGCCGGTGCCGTGGCGCCGCCTTCGGCCCGCGCCAGAAGGTCGGCGGGCTTGAGCGAGATGCTCTTGACCAGCGTGTCGGCGGCGCCGAGCGACCCGATATCGCGCCCGCCGACGGTCACTTTGAGCGCTTGCGGTCGGCTGGTGCGCAGCGTGAACTGCTTGATATAGGCGGCGGGCACCTGATAGGTTTCGCCGGGATCGAGCGTGCGCCAGTTCTCGGTCTTGCCGTTTGCGTCGTCGAACCCAATCCATACCTCCGAAATGCCGGTGAGCACGATCGGCGCGTCGGCGGGAACGGCGCCGTCGGCAGCGGTCTTGCCCGCTGTGGCCGGCGCGGTTGCGGCCGCGGGAGCTTCGGATGCGTCGGCATCGCGATTCTGCGCTGCGACCAGCGCCTCGTCGGGCTCGACCGACAGGAAGCGCCATACGCCATAGGCCGAAACGAGCACGGCGGCGACGATCACCAGCGTCCACGCCAGCCGCGCGGTCGGCAGGCGGGCGGGGTCGGTCGGTTCGTAAGCCTCGTAAATCGGCCGGTCGCCATATTGATCCTCGTCGAGTTCGCGGCGGATGTCGGCGGCGATCTCGGTTTCGGGCAGGTCGACCGCGCGGGCATAGGCGCGCGCGAAGCCCGTGACGTAAGTGCGCCCCGGCAGCTCCGAAAATTCGGATTTCTCTATGGCTTGAAGATGCCGCTGGGTGATGCGCGTGCGCGTCGCGACGTCGGCGAGCGACAATCCCGCCGCCTCCCGCGCCAGCCGCAGGCGATCGCCGGTGCGCGTGATCGCCAGTTCGCCCTGCGTGGCGACCTCTTCCTCTGCCATTGCTGTCTCCGTGCCGGTCGGTGCAACCCGGTTTGACCGTGGCGCCGTTCATCGCATTGGCGATGCGCGAAAGTCAAATGAAGTTCGGCGAAACGTCGGCTGGAAGTCCTCGGATAGGAAGCGGCAGGAAAGACAGGCGATCAGAGCACATATTTGCTGAGATCGGTGTCGCCGACGACGTCGGCAAGCTGCCGGTCGACATAGGCGGCATCGATGGAGAGCGTGGTGCCCGTTCGGTCCTCGGCGGTGAAGCTCACCTCCTCGACGAGCCGTTCCATGATCGTCTGGAGGCGGCGGGCGCCGATATTCTCGACCTTCTCGTTGACGTCGGCCGCGAGCCGCGCGACGCGCGCGATCGCGTCGGGCGTGAAGGTCAGCGTCACGCCCTCGGTCGCGATCAGAGCCGAATATTGCTCGGGCAGGCCAGCCTTGGTCTCGGTCAGGATGCGGACGAAATCCTCCTCGCCGAGCGCGCCCAGTTCGACGCGGATCGGCAGGCGGCCCTGGAGTTCGGGCAGCAGGTCACTCGGCTTCGCGACGTGAAAGGCTCCCGAGGCGATGAACAGGACATGGTCGGTCTTCATCGGACCATATTTGGTGGCGACCGTCGTGCCTTCGATCAGCGGCAACAGATCGCGCTGCACGCCTTCGCGGCTCACCGAGCCGCCGCGCACGTCGCTGACCGCGATCTTGTCGATCTCGTCGAGGAAGACGATGCCGTTCGCTTCCGCATCGGCCAGCGCGACGCGCGCGACGTCGTCCTGGTCGAGGCGCTTGTCCTGCTCCTCCTCGATCAGCCGCGTCGCGGCTTCCAGAACCGTCAGCTTGCGGCGCTTCTTCGGCAGGCCGCCCATCGCCTTGCCGAGCATGTCGGACAGGTTGATCATGCTCATCTGTCCCGGCTGGCCGGGAAGCTCGAACGGCATGTTCGGGGTGTCGGCGACCTCGATCTCGACCTCGCTGTCGTCGAGGTGGCCTTCGCGGATGCGCTGGCGGAAGCTCTGGCGGGTCGCCTCGCTGGCGCCCTTGCCGGTCAGCGCATCGAGCAGTCGCTCCATCGCCGCCTCTTCGGCTGCGGTGCGCACCGCTTCGCGGCGACGGTCCTTCTCCAGCCGCACCGCTTCCTCGACCAGGTCGCGCGCGATTTGTTCGACGTCGCGGCCGACATAGCCGACCTCGGTGAACTTGGTCGCCTCGACCTTGATGAAGGGCGCGTCGGCAAGTTTGGCGAGGCGGCGCGAAATCTCGGTCTTGCCGCAGCCCGTCGGGCCGATCATCAGGATATTCTTTGGGCTCACCTCGTCGCGCAGCTCGGGCGCGAGCTGCTGGCGGCGCCAGCGGTTGCGCAGCGCGACGGCGACCGCGCGCTTCGCGGCGTCCTGGCCGATGATATGCGTGTCAAGCGCGGCGACGATCGCCTTCGGGGTCAGATCCTTGTTCATGGTCGCTTATGCCTGGATATCGATAATTTCGAGGGTGGTCTGGTCGTTGGTGTAGACGCAGATTTCGGCGGCGATCTGCATCGCCTTCTTTGCCAGCACCTCGGGGTCCTTTTCGTAATCGACGAGCGCGCGCGCCGCCGACAGCGCGTAATTGCCACCCGACCCGATCGCCGCGATGCCGCCCTGCGGCTCCAGCACGTCGCCGTTGCCGGTGATGACGAGCGTCACCTCCTTGTCGGCGACGATCATCATCGCCTCCAGATTGCGCAGATATTTGTCGGTGCGCCAGTCCTTGGCAAGCTCGACCGCGGCGCGCAGCAACTGGCCGTGATGGCGTTCGAGCTTCGCCTCCAGCCGCTCGAACAGCGTGAACGCATCGGCCGTCGCGCCCGCGAAGCCGCCGATGACGCTGCCGTCGTGCAGGCGGCGCACCTTGCGGGCATTGGGCTTCATCACTGTCTGGCCCATCGACACCTGACCGTCGCCGATGACGACGACCTTTTCCGGGGTGCGGGCGGACAGGATGGTGGTTCCGTGCCAGGGCGCGGCACTGTGCGCATGAGGATCGGTCATGCGGCGCGATATGGGCAATCGGCGCCGGGGCTGCAAGGGGAGGGGACGGCGATCAGATTGCGTTGGCGGCGAACGTGTCGCACTGGCGCGGATCGCCGGTCTCCAGCCCGCGGCGGAGCCAGCGCATGCGCTGCTCGCTGGTGCCGTGGGTGAAGCTTTCGGGCACCGGTCGCTGGCCCGCCGAGCGCATCAGCGTATCGTCGCCGATCGCGTTGGCGGCGGTCATCGCCTCCTCCATGTCGCCCGGCTCCATCACCGTCTGCCGGTCCTTCGTCCGCGCCCGCGCGGCCCACACGCCGGCATAGCAGTCGGCCTGCAATTCCATGCGGACCTGGATCGCATTGCCCTCGGCCTGCGAAGCGCGGGCTTGCGCGCGGCGGACCTGATCCGACGTTCCGGTGATCGTCTGGATATGATGCCCGACTTCGTGCGCGACGACATAGGCTTGCGCGGCATCGCCGGCGGCGCCGAACTTCGTCTTCAACTCGTTGAAGAAGCTGGTGTCGAGATAGATGCCCTGGTCGGCGGGGCAATAGAAGGGTCCCATCGCCGCCTGCGCCGCGCCGCAGCCCGAGCTGTTGTGGTCGGTATAGAAACGCAGGCCGGGCGCGCGATAACCGTTGATCTGGCTTTCCCAGAAGCGGTTGGTCGAGCTGAACACTTGGCAGGCGAAGCGTTCGGCGGCAGTATCGCAGGCGACGCCCTGCTGCGTGCCGCGGCTGTCTGCCATCGGGTCGGCGGTGCCGCCGCCCGTGCTCAGCATCTGCGAACCGGGACCGAGGAAGACGAAAGCGAGTACGCCGAGCAGCAGGATCGTGCCGCAGCCCATCTTGCGCCCGAGCAGCATCGGCAGCAGTCCGAACAGCAGCCCGCCCATGCCACCGCCCCCGCCCCCGCCGAAACCGCCGCCGCCGCGACCGAGGTCGCGGATGTCGTCGCCGGGGTCGTAATCGTCGAGGCGCATGAGGGGGCTCCGCTGTTGAAGATCTGCTTGCTGCCTGTTTGTGGCAGCGGCGGGGGGCAATTGGAAGAGGCTTCGCGCGGGAACCGCCTCTTGCCAAGGGCGTTGCTGCGGTGCACCAACGGCTCCGGCCGTCCCGCCCCCCGAAAGGATCGCTTCGAGTCCATGCCCCGCCGTGCCGCCCGAGCCGCCTTGCCCTTGCCCGACCTCGTCGTGCTGGTCCTGCAGGGCGGCGGAGCGCTCGGCGCCTTTCAGGCCGGGGTCTACGAGGCGCTGATCGATCTCGGCGTCGAGCTCGACTGGGTCGCGGGCATATCGATCGGCGCGATCAACGCCGCGATCATCGCCGGCAATCCACGCGACGCGGCGGTCGGGAAGATGCGGGAGTTCTGGGAAGGCGTGTCGTCGGCGCTGCCCGTCCTGCCGGTGGCCGACAATGATCTGGCGCGCGAATGGGCGCATTGGGCGGCGGCCGGACAGGTCGCGGCCTTCGGCGTTCCGGGCTTCTTCACGCCGCGCATCCCGCCGCCGATGTTCGCCTCGCCGCAGACGCCCGCGGCGATCAGCTTCTACGACACGGCGCCGCTGGTCGAGACGCTCGACCGCCTCGTCGACTGGGACCGCGTCAACGACGGCAAGGTGCGCCTGTCGGTCGGCGCGGTCGCGGTGGAAACGGGCAATTTCCGCTATTTCGACACGCGCACCGACCGCATCGACGCGCGCCATATCCTCGCGTCGGGCGCGCTGCCGCCGGGCCTGCCGCCGGTCGAGATCGACGGCACCTGGTATTGGGACGGCGGGCTCGTTTCGAACACCCCGCTCGAACATGTCGTCGAAAGCGCGGACGAGGCGATGCTGGTGTTCCAAGTCGACCTGTTCCCGGCGCGCGGCCCGCGCCCGCACGATCTGGAGGAAGCCTGGTCGCGCGAGAAGGATATCCGCTTTTCCAGTCGCACCCGCCGCATTTCGGACGGGCTGGTCCGGCGACGCAAGGAACATCGGCTGATCGCCCGGATGCTCGACAAATTGCCCGAGGAGATGCGCGCGCTGCCCGAGGTGAAGGCGGTCGAGCGCATGGTCGACTGCAAGGCGCTGAACGTCGTCCAGCTCATCCACCAGCCGCCGGCATGGCAGACCGGCGCGCGCGACTTCGAATTCTCGCGCGCGACGATGGACGCCAACTGGGCGCTGGGCCGCGCAGCGGTCGAGGCGTCGCTGAAGGACGGACACCTGCTCGCCGAAAGCATCGCCGAAGGGCGGTCGGACAGTTTCGCCATCGAGGCGGGCGGCCTGCAGCCCAAATCGGCCCATGCCGTTTCCCCATCCCCTCGCGAGAAAAAGGACTGATCCCATGCATCTCAAAGGCAAGACCGCCCTCGTCACCGGCTCGACCTCCGGCATCGGACTCGGCATCGCCAAGGCGCTCGCCGCGGCGGGCGCGGACATCATCATCAACGGTTTCGGCGACGAAGGCGCGATCGAGGCCGAGCGCGCGGCGCTCGCCGCGCTGAACGGCGGCAAGGCGGCCTATGACGGTGCCGACCTCACCAGGCCCGACGCGATCGCGGAAATGTTCGAGCGCGCCGACAGCGACATGGGCGGAGTCGACATCCTCGTGAACAATGCCGGCACCCAGTTCGTGTCGCCGGTCGAGGATTTCCCGGTAGAGAAATGGGACCTGATCCTCGCGCTCAACCTGTCGTCGGCCTTCCACACCATCCGCCACGCCGTGCCGGGGATGCGCAAGAAGGGATGGGGCCGCATCATCGGCACCGCCTCGGCGCATTCGCTCGTCGCCTCGCCGTTCAAATCGGCCTATGTCGCCGCGAAGCACGGGCTCGCCGGGCTGACCAAGACGGTCGCGCTCGAGGTCGCCGACGCGGGGATCACCGCCAATTGCATCAGCCCGGGCTACGTCTGGACGCCGCTGGTCGAGAATCAGATTCCCGACACGATGAAGGCGCGGAACATGACGCGCGAACAGGTGATCAACGACGTTCTGCTCGCGGGGCAGCCGACCAAGCAGTTCGTGACGGTCGAGCAGGTCGCGGCGCTTGCCGCCTTCCTGACCCGCGACGAGGCGGCGAACATCACCGGTGCGAACCTGAGCGTCGACGGCGGCTGGACCGCCGCCTGACGCCGGGCGATCCTGCCTGCGGCGCGCTGCGTCCTTGAGCATTGCGTCATCCGCTCCTAAGGTTAACGGCGAACCGGACCAGGAGAGACGGACGATGTGGGGTCGCACCTTTCTATATTTGACATGCGCGGCGGGGCTGGGGCTCGCCGGATGCCGGACCGTGCCGGCGATGCCGCCCTCGGCGGCCGACGCCGCGCCGGCGGAGGCTGCGGGTACCTGGCGCGCCACCGCGACCGACCAGGACAAGGCGCGCATCCGCGGCTGGTATTCGAGTTGGACCGCGGCGCTCGCCGACGCGCGGGCAAAGGGCTATGGCGCCGACGTCGAGCGCGAAGGCGTGTTGCTGCAACCGACGGCGGCGCTGCCCAATCCGCACCTGCCCGCGGGCGAGTATCGCTGCCGCACGATCAAGCTGGGCACGCAGGGACGCGGTGCGATTGGCTTCATCGCCTATGACTGGTTCCGCTGCCGCGTGTCGGACGAGCAGGAACTCGCCAGCCTGACCAAGCTGACGGGGTCGCAGCGGCCGGTCGGCCTGATCTTTCCCGACAATCTCAAGCGCCAGATATTCCTCGGCACGCTGGTGCTGGGGGACGAGAAGATCCCGGTCAATTACGGCAGCGACCGGATGCGCGACATGGCGGGGCTGATCGAACGGATCGCCGACAATCGCTGGCGGCTGGTGCTGCCGGCGCCCGCCTATGAATCGCTGCTCGACGTGATCGAGCTGGTGCCGGCAAACGGATGATTTGAAAACAGGGGAGCAATAATGAAGATCAGCGGGCGGATTTTGGGACTGGGCGCCGCGGCGCTCGCGCTCGGGCTGGCGGCGCCGGTGGCGGCGCAGTCGCTGGGCGACCAGGTGCAGAAGCAGATGCCCTCGCTGATGGACATCTACAAGGATTTGCACGCGCATCCCGAACTCAGCTTCATGGAGGTCCGCTCGGCGGGCATCCTGGCCGCCGAGGCGCGCAAGCTGGGCTTCACGGTGACCGAGAAGGTCGGCGGGACGGGCATCGTCGCGGTGATGAAGAACGGCCCCGGCCCGGTGGTGCTGGTCCGCGCCGACATGGACGGGCTTCCCGTCACCGAGCAGACCGGCCTTCCCGGCGCGTCGACGGTGCGCGTGACGACCAAGGAAGGCGTCGAGACCGGCGTCATGCACGCCTGCGGCCACGACACGCACATGACCGCATGGATCGGCGTCGCGCGGCTGATGGCGGCGAACAAGAGGCAGTGGTCGGGGACGCTGGTGATGATCGGCCAGCCCGCCGAGGAGCGCGGCGCGGGTGCGCGAATGATGCTGGCGGACGGGCTCTACACCCGTTTTCCCAAGCCCGAATATGCGATCGCCTTTCACGACGCGGCGCAGTTTCCCGCGGGCATGATCGGCTATACGCCGGGCTATGCGCTCGCCAATGTCGACAGCGTCGACGTCACGGTGAAGGGGCTCGGCGGTCATGGCGCCTATCCGCAGGCGACCAAGGATCCGATCGTGCTCGCCAGCCGCATCGTCACCGCGCTCCAGACGCTCGTCGCGCGCGAGATCAGCCCGCTCGACAGCGGCGTCGTCACCGTCGGCAGCTTCCACGCCGGCGCCAAGCACAATATCATCCCCGACGAGGCGAAGCTGCAACTGACCGTGCGCAGCTATACCGACGAGGTGCGCACGCAGCTGCTCGACGGCATCGCGCGCATCGCGAAGGGCGAAGCGATCGCGGCGGGCATGCCGGAAGACAGGATGCCGATGATCAGCGTCGCAAAGGACGAATATACGCCGTCGGTCTTCAACACGCCCGAGTTCACCGAAGAGATGGCGGCCTTCCTGAAGACCGGCTTCGGCGACCAGCGCGTCGTGCAGATGCCGCCGGTGATGGGCGGGGAGGATTTCAGCCGCTATGGCCGCGAGGACAAGTCGATCAAGAGCCTGATCCTGTGGGTCGGCGGCGTTCCGCAGGCCGAATATGACGCCGCGAAGAAGGAAGGCCGGACGCTGCCGAGCCTCCATTCTCCTTTCTGGGCGCCCGATGCTCCCGCGGTCATCTCCACCGCGACCGAGGCGCTGGCGTCGATGGCGATGAAGCTGATGCCGAAGGGCTGACCATATTTGGCAATTATCGCTTTTCGACAAGGAGCTGTTCCCCGGCGAAAGCC
>NZ_BCUA01000061.1 GCF_001591045.1 Sphingopyxis granuli NBRC 100800
GGGGCCCAGATGGCACAGCGCTGCCGCGCGTGGATCCCGGCTTTCGCCGGGGAACGGTTGTTCCTTGCCGGAAAGGATCTTCACCAACTGCTTCAGGATCCGTATCCGCCCTCCGCTAAACGGCGCCCATCTCAATCCGTTCGTGTCGAGCGTAGTCGAGACACCCATCGGCCTTGCGCTACACCGATTAGGTGTTTCGACTTCGCTCGACACGAACGGGACGGTGACTCGGATAGGATGCGCCAAGCGCACACCCCACGGATTGCACACCAGGCTTACAATCGCCGGCCGCTTGCGATAGGCGCCGCCGCATGCGCGACGCGCCCTCCCATGTTCCCGAGCCGCTGGCGCTCTATGCCATCGGGCTCGGGTCGAACCGTCGCCATGCGCGCCATGGCGATCCGCGGCGGGTGCTGCTGGCCGCGCTCGCCGCGATGGAGAGCGTCGGGATCGAGCCGGTCGACGCGAGTCCGATCATCGCCAGCGCACCGCTCGGCCCGTCGCGGCGGCGTTACGCCAATGCGGTCGCGCTCGTCGCGTCGCCGCTCAGCCCGCCCGAAATGCTCGATCGACTGAAGGCGATCGAGGCGGCCTTCGGGCGCCGCAAGGGCCAGCGCTGGAGCGCGCGGACGCTCGACCTCGATATCCTGCTCTGGTCGGGCGGAGCGTGGAGCGACGCGGCGCTGACCATCCCGCATCCGGAGATGGCGCGGCGCCTTTTCGTGCTGCGTCCCCTGACGACGATCGCGCCGCACTGGCGCCATCCGCTGGCGCAGCACAGCATCCGCCAATTGCTGCGAAGACTCGAACGCCCGAGGCCCATCGACGGCAAGACACAGGCGCACGCGGCCGGCGGACGGTCGGGGGACTAGGCTCCGGAAGGTGAGCCGTTCGGAGCGGGCGCGACGATGGTCGGGTCCAGCGGCACTTCCCTGGGTGTCGCATAGCCCTGATAACGGATCGCGTGCAGATCGGTCAGGCACTCTGCAACCTGGGCCCAGAAATCGGCTTCGGCGATCTCGCCGGACGCCCTGAGCTGCTCGATCTTGCCGGCGATGATCCGCGGCGCATCGTCGCCATAACGGCTTTCGAACGCGAGCGCCTGGCCCCACAGATCATGATCGGCATTGGCTCCCATATCGCGACTCCATTGTCTATGCCTGTGGGCTGCAAGGACGATATGGACCGCTCGCAATGGCTTCCATAACAAAGGTTAGGAACGCACGCGCGGTGCGAGCCCGTCAGTTTCGCGCTGCGCGCTATCGGCCGAAAGCAGACTTTCGAGCGCGAGCGCATCGCCCAGCGCGGCGAAGAACGCTGTATTGTCGAAGATGCACCACGCCGGCGCCGTCGATCCCGCCTGCCCGAGCTGCGCGCCATAGGATTTCAGCCGATCGGCCCCATAGGGCGAATGATAGATGACGGGCGACCCGTGCAGCCGCCAATAGGAAAAGCCGCGCCATCCGCCGGGCATCGCCGCCGCAGGAACCCGGGCGGGGTCGGCGGCGACCCGCGCGACCCGCAGGCCGGCAAGCAGGGCGTCGGCCTCGGCCGCGAACCAGCTTGCATGCCGCGGTTCGCACACCACGCGAGCCGCAGTCGCCGCGGTGAGTTGGTCAAGGAAGGTGCCGGCAATAGCGGCATCGAAGACGAGCTTCGGCGACATCTGAACGAGCAGCACGCCCAGCTTGTCGCCAAGGCCGGCCGTCTCGTCGAGCAGCTTCGCAATCGGGTCGCCGCAATCGACCAGCGACCTTTCATGGGTGATCGCACGCGGCACCTTGACCGAAAAACAAAAATCGCGCGGCACGATGGCGCCCCATCGCGACCATGTCTCGGGACGATGGGATCGGTAGAAGGATGAATTGACCTCCACGCACGAAAGCCGCGCGGCATAGCGTTCGAGCGCGAAGCCTTCGTGCGGAAAGCCATCGGCATAACGCGCCGCGATGCTCCAGCCCGCCGTTCCGATCCTGACCGACATGTGTCTCCCAACGCCCTTGCAGCGCGGGCGTTCCGGTGTCGGCCGCCCTCGTCGAAGGCTTTATCCCGCCCGTTCCCTTCGGGCGAATTTCCGAACCGCGACGCAAAGCGCGATGGTCAGCGCAATCGCGGCGAGGTCGGCATACCAGTCGCCGATGTCGCTGTCGCGGTGCAGCGTCGGCACCGCCTGCACGAATTCGATCAACGCGCCAAGTGACGCCAGTGCCGCGAGGACCCAAAACCAGCGGACGGCGGGATAGGCCAGGAAGAACAGCAGGGTCAGCACCACGAAAGCCAGCATATGCTGCGATTTGTCGCTTTCGATCAGCATGGGGGGTTGCGGAGACCATGCGAACCAGAGCGTGACGAGCAGCGCCAGCCAGAAGAAGAGCCTGAACAATCGATCCATACGGCTGCCCTATACCGCATCAGGACCATGTGCGTGCAAGCACTTCCGCCCTCGCGTCCATCTCGCCGGGTTCGCTTTCGCCGACCAGCGCGTAGGACATGTCACCGCGCCGCCAGTAGGCTACCGACTGCGCGCCCTCGCGGATCGCGTCGGGCTGTTCGGGCGCGCCATTCTTCCGGCGCTGTAGGAAGATGGAAAGCCGGTCGCCCTCCTGCGTCTGCACCGCCATCAGCAGCGCCGGGCCCCGCTCCGTCGGAAAGAGCTGCACGTCGGTGACCGTCCAGTCCTCCGGAACCGCAGGCACGGCGATGTTGGTCGCGCGGCGGATTTCCTGCGCGTTGAAGCGCGGCGCCTCGACCTGCGAATCCATCGCCGCGCGCAAAAGGGCGACGCGGTGCGAGGTCAGCGCATCGTCGACATAGGCAGGCGGCGTGCGGATGACGACCGTCAGCACCAGCGCCGCCATTCCTGCGGCCGCCAGCCCGCCCAGCGGCGCCCAGAGCCGGCGCCGCGCGGGTGCGGCGGAGAAAAGCGAGCGCGCCACCTCGATCAGATGCGCCGGCACCGGCTGCCGGCCACGCGCGAGGAGTTGCAACGCGCTGCGCCGCCCCATGTCGCCAAGGACCGCCGCCGCCTTTTCGGGATGGCGGCGCAGATAGTCCTCGACCGCGAAGCGGCCTTCGACATCGAGCTCGCCGTCGATATAGGCATCGATCTCCATATCGCTCGGTCCGTCAGTCACCCCGCCCTCCCACGATGCGCAGCGCGGTCGTCGGGACCGGCTGCTCGTCCAGTTCGCGAAGCGCCGTGCGCGCCCGGGCGAGCCGCGACATCACCGTCCCGACCGGAACATCCAGCAGGTCGGCGCATTCCTGATAGCTCAGTCCCTCAACCGCGGTCAGGTGCAGCACCGCGCGCTGATGCTCGGGCAGCGCCGCGAAGCAGCGCGCGATATCGGTCAGCCGGGCGTGATGTTCCTGCGCCGCGTCCGAATGGGCGACCAGCGTCTCGGCGAAGCGGTCGTCGCGCCGTCGCTCGGCCGCCCGCCGCCGGAGCCCGGAAACGAAGACGTTGTGAACGATCGCGAGCAGCCAGCGCCGGCGGCTCCGGCCCCGCTCGTAACCGGCATCGCGCTCGATCGCGCGAACGACGGCGTCCTGCACCACGTCGTCGGCGTCGTGGTGATCGCGGGCCAGCGCGCGGGCATAGCGTCGCATCGCGGCCAGCTCGCCGGCGATATCGTCGTCTTCATGGCGATCGGTCATCGCGGGCTCATATGCACCAAAAGCACCGGTTTCGCCATCGTCAGGCGACTTTCGCCAAGGCCGGAACGGATTCGCGGCGCGCGACGCGCTCATAGACGCGCGCGACCTCCGCCAGTATCTCTTTCCAGCGGAAGCGGTCGGCGGCGTCGCTCGCCGCGCGGCCCAGCAGGCGAAGACGGACCGGTTCGCCGATGAGCCGCGCCGCTGCGGCCGCATAGGCCCCGGCGTCGCGCGCCGGCACCAGCAGGCCGGTCCGTTCGTGATCGATCAGCGCCGACGCGCTCGCGACATCGGCCGACACCACGCCGAGGCCGGACGCCATCGCCTCCAGATTGACGTTTCCGAAGGCTTCGGTGACGCTGGGGTTGATGAGAAGATCGGCGCTGGCCACCGCATGGCCCAGTTCGCTTCCTTCGAGCAGGCCCATGAAGGTCGCGTTGGGCAAACGGCGTGCGATCCAGTCGCGCGCCGGACCGTCGCCGACGATCATCGGGCGCACCGCCAACCCCTGCGACCGCAGTCGGGCGATCGTCTCGGCGAACAGGCCGAGCCCCTTTTCGAGCACCAGCCGGCCGAAGAACAGCGGCACGATCTCGTCCGGCTTGTAGCCCAGCCGGGCACGCAGCGCCTCGCTCCGCAGCGCCGGATGAAACATCGCGCGGTCGACCCCGCGCGACCATATCGAGACCTTCCGGTCGCCGAAGCGGCTGGCCATCTCGTCGCGGATCGGCGGCGTCGGCGCGAGGATGTGATCGCTGTCGCCGTAGAAGCGCGCCAGATAATCGACGACGGGCCGCCGAAGGAAGCCGAGGCGATAATAGTCGAGATAGGTTTCGAACCGGGTGTGCAGGCTCGCCACCACCGGGATGCCGGCGGCCCGCGCATACTTCTGGGCCTGCCGACCGAGAATGTCGGGCGCGGACAGGTGGACGATGTCGGGTGCAAAAGCCTCCATGTCCGCGCGGGCCGAGCGCGTGAAGCCGAGCGCGAGCCGATATTCGGGCCGCCCGGGAATGCAGGCCGAGCGGACCGACACGACGTCGCCGACCGAAGCGAAAGCCTTTTGCGGAGCCGTCGGCGAATAGATGCGCACCTGCGCGCCAGCCTGGCGCAGAAGATGGTCCACCAGCCGGTTCAGGGCGCGGTTGGCGCCATCGCGAACGCAATCATAATTTCCGGAAAACAAGGCGATTCGCAAAGGGGCGGTCCGCGTGGACCGGGGCTGGACAAGCAAGGGAGAGGAACGTGATAAAATGCCGGACATGACAGGCATACGCCTGTCGCGGCCCGGTTATTCCATCGGCTCGCGCCCGATCTACGGAGCGCCGGTTCCCTCCCGGTCGATCAGCCCGGTGTCGAGCAGCGGCGCGGCGTCGATATCCGCGGCGCCCAGAAGCGCCGCCAGCCGCTCGGTGCTCGCGAGGATCATCGCCTGCTCCCACGACGGCAGCGCGGCGAAGCGGTGCGCGAAGATTTCCTGCAGCGCATCCGGCGCATCGGCGAGCCGCTGCCGGCCCTCCGCGGTCGCATCCAGGAATATCTGCCGCTTGTCCCGCTCGCTGCGCCGCCGCGTCACGAGGCCGAGGGCGACGAGCCGGTCGGTGATGGCCGTGATCGTGGCGTGGCTGAACTGGAGCCGCTGGGCGATCGTTCCCGGCGTGACCTCTTCCCGCGCCTCGACCTCGCGCAGGACGAGCAGTTGCGACGGGGTCAGGCCGGTCGCCGCCGCCAGCTTGCGGCTCCCACGATCGGTCGCGCGCAGGATACGCCGCAAGGCCTTCAGGGTCGCATTCGCAATCTCGGTCTGCATGCGCCCCTGTTAGCGGCACGGAGGGGCGGCACCAATCCCATTCTTCCCGATGAATGCGGGTAAATATATTTCGCTTTATGAACCATTTTTCCCCGCAGGGGTTGATCGCTTCTCAATAATGCGTATGTTTTTGCACATCCCCACTCGCAATTTTTCATGCGACTCCGAAATATATTTCAGGAGATGAACGATACTGGATCAACGCCAGAATAATGAATCCTTGCCCTTGAGGCCTGTGTCGGACGCGGCGCCGGCATCGATGCCGGGTCTGCAACTGCGCAAACCGGTTGCCGAAGACGGACCGGCAATCACCGCCCTGATCGCGCGCTGTCCACCGCTCGATCGCAATTCCGCCTATTGCAACCTCATCCAGTGCGCGCATTTCGCCGATCAGTGCATCGTGGCGGAAAAGGACGGCCGGATCGTCGGCTGGGTGTCCGGCCACCACCCGCCGTCCGACCCGCACGCCTTTTTCGTGTGGCAGGTGGCGGTCGCGGTCGAGGGGCGCGGGAAAGGACTCGCCAGCCGGATGATCGGGGCATTGTTCGCCCGCCCCGCGCAGCAGGACGCAACGCACCTGACGACGACCGTCACCGACGACAATGATGCCTCGTGGGCGCTCTTTCGCGGCCTCGCGCGCGCCTGGGACGCGCCGTTCGAGCGTAGCGTCCTGTTCGACAACCAGACCCATTTCGCCGGTGCGCACGCCACCGAATATCAGGCCCGCATCGGCCCGATCGATCGCAGCAAGTTTCAGCAAGCACAGGGATAATCATGACCATGACACCTCAACCGTCCGGCGCGATTCCGGACAGGAGCATCTATGAGCGCCGTGAATCGGGGGTCCGCAGCTATGCCCGGTCGATGCCGCGCCAGTTCGGCAAGGCGGCGGGCGTGTGGATGCACGACAATCGCGGCGGCCGCTATCTCGATTTCCTGTCGGGCTGCTCGACGCTCAACTATGGGCACAACCATCCGATCCTGAAGCAGGCGCTGCTCGACTATATCGCCGACGACGGCATCGCCCACGGCCTCGACCTTCACACCGACGCGAAGGCGGCCTTCCTCGAAACCTATGAGGCGCTGATCCTGAAGCCGCGCGGGCTCGACTATCGCGCGATGTTCACGGGCCCGACCGGCACTAACGCGGTCGAGGCGGCGATCAAGCTCGCGCGCAAGGTCACGGGGCGCGAGATGGTCGTCGCCTTCACCAACGGCTTTCACGGCATGACGCTGGGCGCGCTCGCCTGCACCGGCAATGCCGCGAAGCGCGGCGGCGCGGGCGTGCCGCTGTCCCATGTCAGCCACGAACCCTATGACGGCTATCACGGGCCCGAAGTCGATACCGCCGACCTGCTCGCGCAGCGGCTCGCCGACCCGTCGAGCGGCCTCGACGCCCCTGCCGCGATCCTCGTCGAAACGGCGCAGGGCGAAGGCGGCCTCAACACCGCATCGCCTGAATGGCTGCGCCGCATCGCCGCGCTGGCGAAAGCGCATGGCGCGCTGCTGATCGTCGACGATATCCAGGCCGGCTGTGGACGAACCGGCTCCTTCTTCAGCTTTGAAGGGATGGGTTTCACGCCCGACATCGTCACGCAGGCCAAGTCGCTGTCGGGCATGGGGCTGCCCTTCGCGCTGACGCTGTTCCGGCCCGAACTCGACCAATGGTCGCCGGGCGAGCATAACGGCACCTTTCGCGGCAACAACCACGCCTTCGTCACCGCCACCGCCGCGCTGCGCCATTTCTGGAGCGACGGGGCCTTCACGGCGGATATCGCGCGACGCGGCGACCTGCTCGCGGCGCGGCTCGATGCGATGGCCGCCGAGCATGGCTTCGAGACCCGCGGTCGCGGCATGATGCGCGGCATCAATGTCGGATCGGGCGAGCTTGCCGACGCGGTGACCGCCGCCTGTTTCGATGCAGGTCTGATCATCGAGACCAGCGGCGCGCACGGCGAGGTCATCAAGATCCTCGCCCCGCTTATCATCGACGACGCGCTGCTCGCGGGCGGCCTCGACATTCTCGAAACGAGCCTGCGCGAGGCGATGGCCGACGATTTCGCCGTCGCCGCCGAATAGGCCTCATCAACAGGAGACACATCCATGCTCATCCGCAATCTCGGCGATATCCGCAAATCGGATCGCAACGTCCGCTCGAACGGCTGGGTCAGCGCCCGCCTGCTGCTCAAGGACGATGATATGGGCTTTTCCTTCCACGTCACGACGATGTTCGCCGGCGAGGAATTGAAGATGCACTATCAGAACCACCTCGAAGCCGTGCTCGTCCTCAAGGGCACCGGAACGATCGAGGATCTCGCGACCGGCGAAATCCACAGGCTGCAGCCCGGCGTCATGTATGCGCTCAACGACCACGACCGGCACGTCGTGCGGCCCGAGACCGACATATTGACCGCGTGCGTCTTCAACCCGCCGGTCACCGGCAAGGAAGTGCATGACGAGAACGGCGCCTATCCGGCCGAGGCCGATCTCGTCGCCGCCGACTGAATCCATCCATCATCAGCAGGGGGACGTCCCGTGAAAGACCTCTACCCATCGCGGCACGCGGCAAGCGCCGAACTGCTGCCGCGTCTCGACCCCGTCGTCCATGGCAACTGGAACCCGGATGCGCCGATCAGCGAGGCGCAGGCCGCCCGGTTCGACCGCGACGGCTATCTCGTCCTCGAAGGCGTCTTCTCGGACGCCGAGGTCGCGCATCTGCAGGCGGCGGCGAGCAAGCTGCTCGCCGATCCCGCCGCGCTCGACGCGGAGACGATCGTCGCCGAGCCGCAGAGCCGCGAAATCCGCTCGATCTTCGAGATCCACCGCCAGAGCGACGCGATGGCGCGGCTCGCGTCCGACGCGCGGCTCGCCGACGTCGCGCGCTTCCTGCTCGGCGACGAGGTTTACATCCACCAGTCGCGCCTCAACTACAAACCGGGTTTCAAGGGCAAGGAATTCTATTGGCACAGCGACTTCGAGACGTGGCATGTCGAGGATGGCATGCCGCGGATGCGCGCGCTGTCGATGTCGGTGCTGCTCGCCGAGAATACGCCGCACAACGGGCCGCTGATGGTCATTCCGGGGTCGCACCGATCCTATCTGACCTGCGTCGGCGAGACGCCCGAAGACCATTATCTGAGTTCGCTCAAGAAACAGGAATATGGCGTTCCCGACGAGGATCACCTCGCCGAACTGGCGCACGATCATGGCATCGTCGCGCCGACCGGCAAACCCGGCACCGTCATCCTGTTCGATTGCAACCTGATGCACGGATCGAACGGCAACATCACGCCCTTCCCCCGCGCCAATGCCTTCCTCGTCTATAATGCGGTCAGCAACCGGCTGGAAAAGCCGTTCGGCGTCGACAAGCCGCGGCCTTGGTTCCTGGCCCATCGCGGCGAGCCCGAGCCGCTGACGATCGCGTCGGGCACGCTCGTCGAAGCGGTGCCGGCATGAGGGGGCATCATAGCGTCGAGAAGGTCGGCGGCACCTCGATGGCCGCGACCGCGACCCTGTTCGACAATGTGCTGATCGCGGGACGTTCGGGCGGCGACCTCTATAACCGCATCTTCGTCGTCTCCGCCTATGCCGGGATGACCGACCTGCTGCTCGAAAACAAGAAGAGCGGCGAACCCGGCGTCTATGGCCATTTCGTCGACGACGACGATGCCGGAGCGTGGCGCGCGGCGATGGAGCGGGTGCGCGCGGCGATGCGCGCGCGCAATGCGGAGATGTTCGCGCGGCCTGAAAGCCGTGCCGAAGCCGACCGCTTCGTCGATGCGCGGATCGATGCCGTCGCCGCCTGCCTCGACGATCTCGCGCGGTTGCGCAGCCATGGGCGATTCAGCCTGAAGGACCAGTTCGTAACGGTACGCGAACTGCTCGCCGGGATCGGCGAGGCACACAGCGCGCACAGCACCGCGCTGTTGCTCCGCGACCGCGACGTCAACGCGCGCTTCGTCGACCTGACGCTGTGGGACGAGGACGACGTGCGCAGCCTCGACGCGCGGATCGAAGAGGCGTTCGCGGCGATCGACCTTCGCGCTACCCTGCCGATCGTTACCGGCTATGCCGGCTGTGAGGGCGGCATGGTGCGGCGCTATGCGCGCGGCTACACCGAAATGACCTTTTCGCGCATTGCCGTCCTGACCGGCGCGCGCGAGGCGATCATCCACAAGGAGTTTCACCTGTCGAGCGCCGACCCGAAGCTGGTCGGCGAGCGGCGGGCGCGCAAGATCGGCCGCACCAATTACGACGTCGCCGACCAACTCGCCAATCTGGGCATGGAGGCGATCCATCCGGGTGCCGGCCGCGGACTGCGCCAGTCGGGCATTCCGCTGCGCGTCCGCAACAGTTTCGACCGCGAGGATGCGGGGACGCTCGTCACCGGCGACTATGTCTCCGATGTCCCGCGCGTCGAGATCGTCACCGGGCTGCGCCAGATGCAGGCGCTGCAATTCTTCGAGCAGGACATGGTCGGGGTGAAGGGGTATGATGCCGCGATCCTTGCTGCGCTGACCCGCCACAAGCTGTGGATCGTCAGCAAATCGTCGAACGCCAACACCATCACCCATTATCTGTCGGCGAATGCCGCCGCGGTGAACAGGGCGGCCGCCGAGTTGCAGGACCAATATCCCGACGCGTCGATCACCACGCAGCCGGTCGCGATGGTGTCGGTGATCGGCAGCGACATCTCGCGCCCCGGCCTCGTCACCGAGGCGCTGCGTGCGCTCGACGCGGCGGGGGTGCCGATGATCGCGATGCAGCACCAGATCCGCAACGTCGACGTGCAGTTCCTCGTCGCGCCGCGCGATTTCGATATCGCGGTGCGCGCGCTGCACAAGGTGTTGGTCGAGGATGGGGCGCTGGTCGAGGACGAGGCGGCGCCGGCGGAGGATCGGCGCGCCGCCTGACGCGCCGCCCATGCTCGCCTCGATCCGCCCGGTCCGCAGCCTGCTGATCGCCATCTTCGTGATGATGGCGGGCAGCGGCTTTCTGTCGACGCTGATCGGCCTGCGGCTCGAACGCGAGGGCAGCGGCACGATGGTCATCGGCCTCGTCGCGACCGCCTATTTCGGCGGACTCGTGATCGGTGCGCTGCGCGCCGGGGGCGTGGTGCGGGGGGTTGGGCATATCCGGTCCTTTGCGGCGTTCGTTGCGCTGCTTTCGGCCAGCACCCTTGCCTATGCGCTGGTCCAGCAGCCCCTGTTGTGGGGCGTGCTGCGCCTGATCGACGGCATCTGCGTCGCGGGGGTGTTCGTCTGCCTCGAAAGCTGGCTCAACGACCGCGCCGAGCCCGATACGCGCGGCACGGTGCTCGCGTCCTACATGGTCGCCCTCTATTCGGGACAGGCGATCGGCCAGTTGCTGCTCCGTTCGGGCAGCACGGCGCCGCAGGTGCCGTTCGAACTCGCCTCGATCCTGATCTCGCTCGCGATCATCCCGATCTGCCTGACGCGCAGCACCGCCCCGGCGCTGACGGAAGCCGCGTCGCTGCCGCTCCGCCGCCTGTTCGCCGCCTCGCCGCTCGGCGTCGTCGGCGCCGGGATCACCGGACTGCTGCTCGGCGCCTTCTACGGCCTCGCCGCCATCTATGCGCGGCGGCTCGGGCTCAGCCTCGCAGCGACCGCGACCTTCATGATGGTCGTGATCCTCGGCGGGGTGGCGTTGCAATGGCCGCTCGGGCACCTGTCCGACCGCTACGACCGCCGCCGCGTGATCGTCGGCGGCTTCGCGCTGACGCTGGCGGTCAGCGTCGCGCTGGCGATGCAACCGTCGGGCGCGCTGCTGCTCGCGCTCGGCTTCGCCTTCGGCGGGCTCGGTTTCGCGCTCTATCCGCTCAGCGTCGCGCACGCCAACGACCGGCTGCTGCCTTCGGAGCGCGTGACCGCGAGCGGGCAACTCGTCCTCCTCTATTCGGTCGGCGCCGCGCTCGGCCCGATCGGCGGCGCGGCGGCGATGACGCTTGCGGGAGCGGGCGGCCTCTTCCTCTTCATCGCGCTCGCGGCCGGCACGATGCTCGTCTTCGGGCTCTGGCGCCTCGCGGTGACCGACGCGGTGCCGGGCGAGGCGCAGCAGGATTTCCAGATCCTGCCGCGCACGACCCCGACCGCCGCGCTGCTCGATCCCGCCGCCGACCCGCAACAACAGGTGATGACATGACCACGCAAACCCTCGCGCAACCCGCCTGCGCGCCATCCAGCGCCGATCCCTCGACGCTGCGCCGCGCGATCGCCGCCTCGGCGCTGGGCAATGCGACCGAATGGTTCGACTACGGCATCTATGCCTATGGCGTCACCTATATCTCGGCAGCGCTGTTCCCGGGCGATACCGACGAGGCGATATTGTTCGCGCTCGCGACCTTCGCCATCTCCTTTCTCGTGCGGCCGCTGGGCGGCCTGTTCTGGGGGCCGCTCGGCGACCGGATCGGGCGCAAGTCGGTGCTCGCGCTCACCATCCTGATGATGGCGGGCGCGACGCTGTGCGTCGGGCTGATCCCCTCCTATGACCGCATCGGCTTCTGGGCGCCGACGCTGCTGATCGTCCTGCGCATGATCCAGGGCTTTTCGACCGGCGGCGAATATGGCGGCGCGGCGACCTTCATGGCCGAATATGCGCCCGACGACCGCCGCGGCTTCTTCGGCAGCTTCCTCGAATTCGGCACGCTCGCGGGCTTCTCGCTCGGCGCTTCGCTGATGCTGATCTTCTCGCTGACGCTCGGCGACGCGGCGATGCACGACTGGGGCTGGCGCATCCCCTTCCTGATCGCCGCGCCCCTGGGGCTGATCGGCACCTATCTGCGCTCGCGGATGGAAGACACGCCGATCTTCCTGGAGGAATGCGTCGTTGCCGAAGCACGGCAAGCCCCCGGCCTGCGCACGCTGATGCGCGATCACTGGCGCCCGCTGCTCGTCGTCGGCGGGCTCGTCGTCGCGCTGAACGTCGTCAACTATACGCTGCTCAGCTATATGCCCACCTATCTCCAGCGGCGCATCGGCCTGTCGCCCGACGAGGCGCTGATCGTGCCGATCGTCGGCATGTTCTTCATGATGCTGTTCCTGCCCTTCGCCGGCGCGCTGTCGGATCGCGTCGGGCGGCGGCCGATGTGGCGCGTCTCGCTGATCGGCCTGCTGATCGGCGTGGTGCCGCTCTACATGCTGATGGGCACGGGCCTTGCTGGCGCCACCATCGCCTTCATCCTGCTCGGCCTGCTCTATGTTCCGCAGCTCGCGACCATCTCGGCGACCTTTCCCGCGCTGTTCCCGACCCCGGTGCGCTTCGCGGGCTTCGCGATCGCCTATAATGTCTCGACCTCGATCTTCGGCGGCACCGCCCCGGCGATCGGCAGCGCGCTGATCGGCTGGACGGGCGACCAGCTCATGCCCGCCTATTACATGATCCTGTCGTGCCTGGTCGGCCTCGTCGCGCTGCGCTTCATGCCCGAGACGGCGGGCGGCTCGCTGCGCAACGATCCGTTCGCGCGACCGGTATCGGTGATCGACCGCTAGCTCCATCGCGGATCGGCCGGGCCTGCCGCGATCCTCCATTCCCGAGGCAAATCTCGAGCCAGCGATGCATCGTTCGTCGAGGCAGTGCGTTGCACCGCAGGGCGCATCCGCCCCGACAGTGAAGGATATGGCGATGAATCGGCTACGCCAGATGTTCCCCGCCCCGCTCCTGACCCTGATCGCCGGACTGATCGTCGCGTTCATCGCGCTGGTCCTGCTGATCGGCGGCGTCTGGCTCGCCGCGCTCGGCGGATCGGCCTATTATCTGGTGACCGGCGTCGCAATGCTCGCCTCCGGTCTGCTGCTGATGCGCGGGCGGATGCTCGGCGGCTGGATCTATGTCGCCGTCGTCTTCTTCACCCTGCTCTGGGCCTTCTGGGAGGTCGGGGGCAATGGCTGGGCGCTCGTGCCGCGGGTCGTCGCACCGGTCGTGCTGCTGGTCCTCGTCCTGTTCGCGATGGCGGCGCTGTCGGTCCGCCCGCACCGCTGGCGGCTCGCGCTGGCGAGCAGCGCCATGGTTATCCTGCTCTGCGCGGCGGGCGGCGCGATGCTCGGCTGGCTCAACAAAGCGCGGCCGCTGCAGCCGCTTCCCGGCCCGCGCTGGACGATGACCGATCCCGCGCCGATGCAGGCCGGTGCCGACTGGCCCGCCTATGGCGGTACCTACAGCGCGCGGCGCTATTCGCCGCTGGCCCAGATCACCCCGGCCAATGTCGGCAAGCTGAAGCGCGCGTGGACGATCCATACCGGCGACCTGCCCTCGTCGAAGCGCGTGCGCGGCACCTATGGCGCGGAGAATACGCCGCTGAAGGTGGGCGACAGCCTGTATGTCTGCACGCCGAAGAATATCGTCCTGTCGCTGGACCCCGCGACCGGTAAGCAGCGCTGGCGGTTCGACCCCAAGGTGTCCGACGATGCGATCCCCTATACCGCCGCCTGCCGCGGCGTGAGCTATTATGCCGTGCCCGGCGCCGCCGCCGGACAGGCGTGCGCGCGGCGGATCATCTTCGGCACGCTCGACGCGCGGCTGTTCGCGCTCGACGCCGCGACGGGGCGGCCGTGTCAGGATTTCGGCGCCAACGGCCAGGTCGATACCAAGATCGGCATGGGCGACACGCCGCCGGGCTATGTCTCGATCAACTCGCCGCCGACCATCGTGCGCGGCGTGGTGGTGACCGGGCACCAGGTGCTCGACGGGCAGGACCGCTGGGCGCCATCGGGCGTGATCCGCGGCTTCGACGCGGTGACCGGCAAGCTCCAATGGGCGTGGGACATGATGCACCCCGACTGGGATGGCTATCCTCCGCCGGGACAGACATGGGCGCGCGGCACGCCGAACATGTGGACGATCGCATCGGGCGACGAGCAGCTCGGCCTCGTCTATCTGCCGATGGGCAACGCCGCCGCCGATTATTATTCGAGCCTGCGCCGCCCGGCCGAGAACGACTATGCAACCTCGCTCGTCGCGCTCGACGTGACGACGGGCAAGCCGCGCTGGCGCTTTCAGGCGGTGAAGAAGGACGTCTGGGACTATGATTTCGGGGCGCAGGCGACGCTGATCGACTATCGGAGCGCGGGCGGAACGGTCCCCGCGCTGGTTCTGCCGTCGAAGCAGGGCGACGTCTATGTGCTCGACCGGCGCACCGGCCAGCCGCTGACCCCGGTCGGCACGATCAAGGCGCCCGGCGGCGGGGTCGAGCCCGCCGAGCGGTCGCCGACGCAGATCGTGTCGCTGTGGCATACGCTGCGCAAGCCGGACCTGACCGAGCGCGACATGTGGGGCATGTCGCCGATCGACCAGATGATCTGCCGCATCCAGTTCCGCAAGGCGAGCTACAAGGGTTTCTTCACCCCGCCGACGAGCAACGGCCGCTCGATCGAATATCCGGGGTATAATGGCGGCACCGACTGGGGCGGCGTCGCGGTCGATCCGGTGCGCGGCGTGATCGTCGCCAACTATAACGACATGCCCAACTATGTCCGCCTCGTCCCCCGCGCCGAGGCCGACAGGAAGGGCTGGGCACCGCGCGACCAGGCCCGCGGCGAGATCGGCGGTCCCGAAGGCGCGGGCGATCCGCAGGCGCATACCCCCTATGCGATCGACGTCAATGCGGGCTGGCGCCTGCCCTTCACCGGCATGCTGTGCAAGCAGCCGCCCTATGGCGGCATCCGCGCGATCGATATCGCGACCGGCAAGACGATCTGGGACCGCCCGCTGGGCACCGCGCGCACCAACGGGCCGTTCGGCATCCCGTCGATGCTGCCGGTGACGATCGGGACGCCGAACAACGGCGGCGCGGTGGTCACCGCGAGCGGGCTGATCTTCATCGCCGCCGCGACCGACAATCTGATCCGCGCGATCGATCTCGCCACCGGCAAGACCGTCTGGTCCGACGTGCTGCCCGCGGGCGGACAGGCGACTCCGATGACCTATGAGGCGAACGGCCGGCAATATGTCGTGATCTACGCCGGCGGCCATCATTTCATGGAGACGCCGATCGGCGACGAGGTCGTCGCCTACGCCTTGCCGTAATCCACCGCCATGGCCGACGGTCCGCGCATCGGGCACATCAAGGCGAACATCGTCCTTTATGGCGCGCTGTTCGCCAATCTCGGCATCGCCGCCGCGAAGTTCGTCGCGGCGGCGATCAGCGGCTCGTCGTCGATGCTGTCCGAAGGAGTGCACTCGCTTGTCGACAGCGGCAACCAGCTTCTGCTCCTTTACGGTCAGGCGCGGGCGAAGCAGGCGCCCGACGATCAACACCCCTTCGGCTATGGCCGCGAACTCTATTTCTGGGCGTTCGTCGTCGCGATCCTGATCTTCGCGGTCGGTGCGGGCATTTCGATCTATGAGGGCTGGACGCATATCGCCGCGCCCGAACCGCTGCGCGATCCGACGATCAACTATATCGTCCTCGCGATCGCCTTCGTGCTCGAAGGCGCATCTTGGACGATCGCGGTGCGCCAGTTCGATGCCGGCCGCAACGGGCTGGGCTGGTGGCAGGCGATCCGGCGGTCGAAGGACCCCGCCGGCTTCATCGTGCTGTTCGAGGACAGCGCGGCGCTGGCCGGGCTGGTCATCGCGGCGGCCGGCGTCTGGCTGAGTCACGCGACGGGCGACGCGCGGATCGACGGGGTAGCCTCGATCCTGATCGGCCTGATCCTGGCGGCGGTCGCCGCGCTGCTCGCGCGCGAATCGAAGGAGCTTCTGATCGGCGAAGCGGCCGATCCGGCGCAGATCGCGATGATCTGGCGGATCGTCGAGCGGCGGCGCGAGATCAGCGCCGTCAACCATGTCCGTACCATCCACACGGCGCCCGATGCGATCTTCGTGGCGGTCAGCGCCGATTTCGAGGATGCGCTGACGATGGGCGACGGCGAGCGCCTGATCGAAGAGATCGAAGCCGAACTGAAGGCCGCGTCACCCGAAATCAGTTCGATCTACATCCGCCCCGAAAAGCGCCGCGATGCGGTCCTTCAGCCGCGCCCCAAGGCCTGAACCCGGCGGTCGGCGTGTCCGCTATCTGGCCAGTTGCAGTTCCGCCCGATAGGCGTCCACCGTCCAATCGCGGCCAAGGAAATTCCTGGCGAGTTGATTCATCGAAGCCGACCCGCCGGGAGCGAGGATGAGATCGCGGTAGCGCTTCGCCGTGGCCGGATCGCGCAGGCCATGTTTGCGGAATTCGCTCAGCAGGTCGCTCGAAAGCGCCTTGGACCATTGATAGGTGTAATAGGAAGCGCCGTAGCCGGTGAGATGGCCGAAAGCGGCATAGCCATGCGTGCCTTCGGGATCGGGAGCGAGAGCGTAGCGATTATAAGCCGCGTCATAGACCGCGGCCAGATCGCGATCCTTGGGAACGCCCGAATAGAAAGCGAGCGAGGCGCCGGCATAGCCGAGCTGCATCATCGTCCCGAACGCTTCCCCAAAACGGCGGCTGACGTTCATCTTCTCCACCAGAGCGGCCGGGATCGGTTCGCCCGCGGCGTTGGTCGCGAACCGCTTCAACGTGTCGTAATCCCACACCCATTCCTCGAGCAGCTGCGATGGCGCCTCGATGACGTCATTCTCCAGCTCCATCGGATTTTGCGCCGCATAATCCTGCCCGCCGGCGAAGATCCAGTGCAGCAGATGCCCGAATTCGTGGAGGAAAGTGACGACGTCGCTATGCTCCATCAGGCCGTTCGGCACGTTAAGCTCCAGCACCGCGGCGGGCAGCACGCGATTTTTGATGCCGAATCGCAGCGGAGCCATCTGGGCATGGGTGAACTTGCCGTCGCGCGGATGCATGTCGAGGTAGAAGCGGCCGATCACCGACCCGTCCTGCACCATTTCGAACGCGCCGACATCGGGATGCCAGACCTCGGTTGCCCACGGCCGGATTTCGACGCCGAACAAATCGCGCGTCAGGTCGAAAATGCCGGCCTGGACCTTGTCGAACGCGAAATATTGACGGACCTGCTCCGGATCGACCGCATAATCCTCCTTGCGGATGAGCCGCAGGGCGTAACTGCTGCTCCAGGAGCCGAGCGAGGCGAGTGACGGATCGTCTTTGTGCAGCCGGGCCAGCATCCGCCCCGCCTCGGCCTCTCCGATCGGCCGGGCCACGCGGTCGATCTCGTCGAGAAAGGATCGCACTCGTCCGGGATTTTCCGCCATGCGATTGGCGAAGTCGTAGCCCGCGAAATCGGAATAGCCCAGCAGGCCGGCGAATTGGGCCCGATCGTCGATGAGCCGCCGCAGCACCGCGTCGTTGGTCGGATAGGCGCGGTCCGCGAAGGCCGTCATCACGCGCTTCCGCACGTCCGCGCGGTCGGCATAGCGCAACAGCGGCATGACGTCGGGATAGCTCATGCCGATCTGCACCAACCCGTCGGCGCCGGCCGGGCGCGCCGCTAGCCAGTCCTGCGGCATACCCGCAAGCTCTTCGGGGGTCGCCGTGACGGTGCGGGTGTCGGCAGAGATATTCCCCTCGAACTCGATCGATGCGGCGGTGATGCCATTCTGAAGCTCGCCGATGCGCGCCCGCGTCGCCGCGTCCTTGTCGACGCCCAGGCGGCGATAGGAATCGAGCTGGCGGTCCACCATATAGCGCAGGGCGGGCGAAATATCCGCCTTTCCGACCGTCAGCAGGCGTTCATAGATCGGCCGGGACATGCCCAGATCGACCAGCACCGCGCTGGCGCGCTGAAAACAGTCCTCGGCCGCCTTGCGGATCGCCGCATCGGGGTTCGTATCCTTGATGACGCCCGGTTCGGTATAGGCGGTGGTGAAAGCGAGATTATAAAGGTCGTCATAGGCGGCGAGCAAATCCAGCGGCTCGGTCGACAGCGGCATCGCCTCGACGCGCGCGCGCAGGCTCGCCAGCGCATCGAGACGGGTGTCGCATTGCGCGGCAACCTCGGCGGCGCTCTTCGGCGCCACGCTGATGGCTCCGATGATGCGGTCGGACATGGGTTGATAGTCCGCGCCGAGCGCCGGCATCGCCGTTCCACAGAGCAGGAGTGGAAACGCAAACGAACGCAGCATCGACATGATGATCTTCCCCCTTGAAATGGCTTCGATTCGGGTCCGCTCCATCGACCGTCGCCGTCCGCCCGTATCTCCCTTCTGGCTCGCTAGCGCACTCCGGCCGGGCTGGCGCTGGAAATTTTTGCGTATATTTTCCAATCCATAGTTCCTAAACGCTTTTTCGCTCAATAGACGTCGATTATCGCAAAGTAAGAGCGTGAACGCAGCCAGCTCCACCAAAGCCCATGATCCCCATTTCAAGGTCGATTATTGGCCCGCGGAATCGATCCTTCACCATCCGGATTTCCCGCACGCGCGCAGAGCCTATTTCGACAAGGTGCTGGCACTCTACGGCGACGATCCGTTCCTCAACAAATTGCTGATGGAGGCGGTGCGGATCGTGGTCTTTGCCGTAGCCATCTGCATGGAGGCCGGATATCGTCCGGACGATCGGGACACATGGCCGACGATCGGCAACCTCAAAAAGGCGCTGGCGCTGTTCGGCCTCGCCAGCCCGCGGCGGATCGAACAGATCGTGGGGAGGCTGGTGCAGACCGATTTCCTCGAAAGCCGCGTCTCGCCGCTGGACCGGCGCGCGCGCCTGCTGATCCCGACCGCCAGGATGCTGACGCACGATCAGGACTGGCTGATCGCGCATTACGCGCCGCTGGCTGTGCTGTTCGGCGAAAGCGATTATGCCCTTCCGCTGAAGGGGGACAAGGCGTTCCAGCGGGCGCAGCGGCAGGTTGCGACCGGCATATTTGTGCAATCGGCGATGGTCCTGCTCCGCAATCCCGACATCCTGCTCTTCCTCGTTCACGACGCCGGCATTTTCGTGTTGATCGAGCTCGCGAGGGAGGCGCTGAACCGCGAGACGCCGACCGCCGATCTGTCGCTGGCGCAGCTTGGCCGTCGCTTCGCGGTCTCGCGCACGCACGTCCGCCAACTCCTGTCGGCGGCCGAGGAGCGGGAACTGGTCGAAATCGATCAGGTCCGCCGGCAGATCACACTGCGGCCCCGCCTGCTGACAAGCCTGGACCGCTTCATTGCCGAAGGCATGTCGAACCACGATCTGACCGGAGCAGCAGCCAGACGGCAATATGGTCTGGGGTGAGGCGTTCACACGATCCGCGTGGATAATGGTGAGCCCTGCTGGGTTCGAACCAGCGACCTACTGATTAAAAGTCAGTTGCTCTACCGACTGAGCTAAGGGCCCGTTGCCATTCGCGGCACCGCCCGGCAGCGGGCGGAACCCTTTTGCTGCGAAGCGAGCGGCCCGCTATCATGGCCTAACCCTCCGTGCAATAATATTGTTCAATATCCTTTACGGGCACGCTGGCATTTCTCCCATCGATGTATGAGGAAGTTTCCCCAGCGACGGGAAATCCCTATTAGCGTTTGACCAATATAGAGGATTTCGTTCCCATGGATCGGCGGGCGAATGGAGACAGGATGAAGGTTCTTCTGACGGGCGGCGCGGGCTATATCGGCAGCCATTGCGCGGTCGCCTTGATCGCTGCGGGGTATCAGGTCGTCTGTTTCGACAATCTGTCGAACAGCAGGCCGCAAGTTGTCGAGCAGGTCGAAAGCATCACCGGCGCGCGCATTCCGCTGGTCGTCGGCGACATTCGCGACCGGGAGGCCGTCCGCCGCGCCCTGACCGATCATGCCATCGAGGCTGTCGTGCATTTCGCCGGGCTGAAAGCGGTCGGGGAATCGGTCGAAAAGCCGATGCTCTATTACGATAACAATGTGCGCGGGACGCTGGCCCTCGTCGAAGCGATGGCCGAATGCGGTGTCCGCCGCCTCGTCTTCTCATCGAGCGCGACCGTGTACGGCCAGCCGCAATATCTGCCGCTCGACGAGACCCATCCGACATCTGCAACCAACCCTTACGGCCGGACCAAGCTGATGATCGAAGAGATGCTGGGCGACATCGCCGCCGCCGATCCTGGCTGGCGCATCGGCGTGCTGCGCTATTTCAATCCGGTCGGTGCGCACGACAGCGCGCTGATCGGCGAGGATCCGAACGGCGTCCCCAACAATCTGATGCCCTTCATCAGTCGCGTCGCCGCGGGCCGGCTACCCGAACTGTCGGTGTTCGGCGACGATTACGATACCGCCGACGGCACCGGCGTGCGCGATTATGTGCATATCGTCGACCTGGCAGAAGGGCATGTCGCAGCGCTGGCAGCGTTGACGACCATCGACCGGCCGCTCTCGATCTGGAACCTCGGCACCGGTCAGGGCTATTCGGTCCTCGACATGATCCGCAGCTTCGAGCGCGTGAACACCGTCTCGATCCCCTATCGCATCGCGCCACGCCGCCCCGGCGACGTGGCGACCTGCTACGCGAGCCCGGCCAAGGCGCGCGACGAACTGGGCTGGCAAGCGAGCCGCGGGCTCGACGCCATGTGCGCATCGGCCTGGCGGTTCGAGCGCATGCTGGCGACGCGCAACAGCGGTTAGCCGATCCAGCCCGCGGTCTGCACAAGAACCCACAGTCCTATGATCAGGAACAGGCCAGCGGCGATCAGCCGCACCTTGGCGAGGTCGATACGCTTCAGCAGCTCGTGGCCGAGGAAGATGGCAGGAACATTGGCGATCATCATGCCGAGTGTCGTGCCCGCCGTCACACTGACCACGTCTTGAAAGCGCGCACCCAGGGCGATGGTGGCGATCTGCGTCTTGTCCCCCATCTCGACGAGAAAGAAGGCGACCAGTGTCGTCAGGAAGGCGCCGAAACGCGGCCGCGGCGCCTCTTCGTCATCGAGCTTGTCGGGGATCAGCGTCCACGCCGCCATGGCGACGAAGGAAATGCCGACCGCGTAGCGAAAGACCGGACTGTCGAGGAAAGCGGCGGCCTGCGCGCCGACCAGTGCGGCGAGCGCGTGATTGGCCAGTGTCGCGACCAGGATGCCGAATATGATCGGCAGCGGACGCCGAAAGCGCGTCGCAAGCAACATGGCGAGAAGCTGGGTTTTGTCGCCGATCTCGGCCAGCGCGACCACGGCGGTCGAGGTGAACAGGGCTTCCATGAAAAGACACTCCGGGGCCGGGCGGCGCAGCGAACTCCAACGGTCATCGTACCCCGCCGCCCGGCCCGGACGTGGGGTCGATGCCATTGGTCTCGCCCAAGCGGTGTCCCGCTTCCATCGCGCCACGACCTCTCGGCCGAGTATGTTGACGCGGTGGCCCGTCGGATCGACGGCTGGCTACTCCCCAGATGACGGCGGCGGGGTAGCCGCCTTGTCGTCGGTTGGCAAGGCGGAACCGCCCCCTTCCGTTTCGCCCGCCGCGCGGGCGGCTTTTTCGGATGCCGCCACGGCGGCATCCATGGCTTCCGCGCGCGCCTCTATTTCGCTGGCGGCCGCGTCATAGCGGGTGTCGAAATCGGGCTCCCGGTCGCAGGCCGCGAGCAGAAGGATCGGCAGGATCATGAGGGCGCGAGCCATCAATAATCCTTGCGATAGCGGATGCTGAGGTTCGACTGCCCCGAACCGCCGGCCTGGCTGAGCAGCGACAGGGCGCGGGTCAGGCTGATCTCCAGCTGGGTCGCGGTATAGCCGCGCGCGTCGGTGATCACCTCCAGATAGATGTCCTTCGAAATATATTGTCCCGCGGCGAGCGCGGTGCCGCGCCCGACGGTGTCGTCGGGGCCGAGCACGCGCAACCGGTCGATTCCCGTCGCCGATCGCAGGGCTCCGAGCGGGCTGAGCCCTCCCCCGCCGCCACGCAGCGTGTTGAGCGAAGCCGCGAGCTGGACGGCCTGCAAGGGCGACAGCGTGGTGATCGAGTCGCCGAACAGGATGCGCGAGAGGATTTCGTCCTGCGGCAGGCCGGGAACGCTGGAGAATGTCACCTGCGGATTCATCGCGCGGCCGGAAACGTTGACGTTCACCGTCACCGTCTCAATCGTGTCGGTGGCGAGAAGCTGGATCGACGGGTCATAAGCATCGCCGGTCGGGAAGGTCACCTTTCCTTCCTCCAGGTCGAAGGAGCGCCCGGCGAAGCCCAGCGTACCGCGTACCAGTTCGATGTCGCCGGTCACGCGCGGCGCCTGCGTCGTGCCCTTGAGCGTGATGTCGGCCTGCCATTCGGACTCGAGTCCCATGCCGCTGACATAGACCTCGTCGCCCGCGCGCAAGCGGATATCGAGGCGGATCAGGTCGAACAGGCTGCCGCCTGCTGCCGCGAGCCCGTCGCCGCTGATACGACGCCGGCCCGCCGGCGGTTTCCGGCGCACACCGGTCAGCACCGGGACGCTCGCCGCCCCTTCGCGTACGATTCGATAGCGGGTTTCGGGGAGGCGCAGGTCCCCCGACAGCAGCGCGGTCTGGCCCGCGACCTTGTCGAGCGTCAGATTGCCCGTTGCCCGCGCCGCGATATTGTCGCTGCGCGCGAGACGCGCATTGTCGAGCGTCGCCTCGACATGCATCGGGTAGCCGTCGGCCGCGGCGAGGCTGACGAACCCCTTGGCCTTGACGGTGCCGTCACCTGCCGTCGCGGCAAGATCGTCGATTTCGAGACGATTGCCGGTGAAACGGCCGTTGACCGCCATGTTGGTCAGCCGCGTGCCATAGGTCTGGTTCTCATAGACCATGTCCTTGCCGCGTATGACGCCGTTGAGGCAGGGGTCGGCGACGCGGCAGCTGAAATCGGCGGCAACGGCGATCGGACCGGAAACCCCCTGATCGGCGGGGCCGAAGAAGGAATAGAGCGTATCCGCCGGACCGTTGTAGCGCAGCCCGCCGCCGAGCGGCGCCGCCTGCAACCGCGCCGTCCACGGGCCGACCTCTGGCCCGAGCGGCCGCAGCGAGGCTTGCAGGCGTCCGATCACGGTGCCGCGCTTGCGCATCACCGCCCGCGCCTCCCCACCATCGGGGAGCAGTTTGCCGACGAAGTTGACGTCGACCGGCTGGCTCACCGATGCGGCGCTGGTACGGGTGAAGTCGTTGATCGTCAGCCGGGCATCGGCGCGCGGAAAGGCGTCGGCATTCGCCTGCGCGAAGTCGAGACTGCCGGTCGCGTGGCCGCCCAGCCCCATATCCGGATAGATGGCATTGAGCAGCGCCATGTTGACGCGGTCGAGCCGGCTCTGGAGCATGATGCCCTCTCCAAAGCGTCCCGCGACACGCGCGCTGCTGCCGCGTCCGAGGTCGATCGTCGTCGGTAACAGTTCATAGCCGTCCTTGCCCGGTACGATGCGGGCGGGTGACACGGTCCGGAAATTGACGCCGGTCGCGCGGCCCTGGACCGAGGCGCGCCACAGCTCGGGCTGAAGGTCCGCATTGGCGGCGATGCGGAACGGCACGCCGCTCGTCCCCTCGACAAGCGCCTGCGCCTTGCCGCGGCCATCGCGATAATCGATCTTCACGCGCCCGACCGCGATGTCGAATTCGCGGATACGCGTGTCGGCGAGCTGAATATCGGCGATCACGCGCGGCTGGTCATAGAGGGTGACGTCGGCGTCGACGATCGCCGAGCCGACCGCAAGCCGCGCCGGTCCGGGCAGAACGACATTGTTCGCGCGCATATTGACCGATGCCGCCTGATATTTGCCGTCGGCGCTCAGCCGGATGATTCCGCCAAGTCCCTGCCCTGCCGCGTCGAGCTGGCCGGTGAACGGTCCCGCCGCGCTCTGGACAAGGCGGCCCGTCATGCCAATACCCGACAGGTCGGCGCGTTCGACGTCGATCGTCAGCGGCCCGGCGGCGGTGAGCAGCACGACATCGGCCGACAGCGGGCCATAATCGGTCGTGCCCTTCGCGGCCAGGCGATAGCCCTTCGGCGCTCCCGTGATCCGCGCTTCGAGGTCGGCGAGACCGATGCCCAGACCGGGGCGCTTCGCGGTCAGCGTCGCGCGCGGGTCGCTGATCGTTCCGGCAAGCTGGAGACCGAGCGGGCCATATTGGCGCGAATCGGCGCGCGCGCTGAGTTGGACGCGCCCGTCGGGGGCGTAGCTTCCCTGCCCGCTGACGACTCTCAGCAGCGGCGACGTCAGCCGCAGGTTGGCGAAACGGACGACGCCATCGGTGCCATAACGCACGTCGCTGGTCGCCACCGCATTGCCGCCGAGCAAGTCGCGCACGCCCGAATTGAAGAGCCGCGTCGAGCGCGCACGCACCCGGCCCGCAATTTCGAAACCGCCGCCGGGCGCGGTCTTGAGGTCGGCATCGGTGTCGATATCGAAGATACCGACGCTTTCGATCCGGTAATCGTTGACCCGCCCGTCGATCGCGCCGGTGTAGAAGCCGCGGTTCATGTCGGCGACGATGATGGCCTTGGCATCGATGCGCGGCGACCGTAGGCGCAGATTGTCGCTGAGGATGCGCCCGTCCGCATAGGCGAGATCGCCGTCGAGCCGTACCGAAACGAGCGTTCCTCCGGCAACCGTGTCGAGCCCGCGGATGCGCGCGGCGCGCCCGGCGACGGGAACCACGATCTGGTCTGCATCGACGCGCGCCTTGCCGGAGAGATTCAGCGATTCGACGACGATGTCGTTGACGGCCAACGCCTTGGCGCTCGCCTGATAATCGACGGTCGGCAGTGCGAAGGCGCCGTCGAGCCGCGCTGTCGCGCGCACGTCGTTGCCGCGTACCGCCGGCGCCAGGGCGCCCGGCCGCAACAGCACGAACGCGAGTTGCAAGGCCTCATAGCGATTGGCGCCGAGATCGATGCCGCCGCTGATCCCCAGCCGAAACGCGTCGGATGCGACGCGTGCATCGAGGTCGGCCTTGCGCTCGGCCAAGCGCGCCGTCACGTCGAGGTCGGTCTGCGCCCCCAGCAGCGATGCGGCCGGGCCGTCGAACAGGCGCGAAGCCTGCGTCGTCCCTTTCGCCGCGAACGTGCCGTCGCGCGCCGACAGAGCAATGCGTGCCAGCGGCCCCGTGCCGAGATCGGCGGTCAGATTGCCATTCCACGCCTTCCAGTCGCCGCGCCCATCGAGCCGTGCGACGAGCGGCTCTTCGAACCCGCCCATCGCCGCGAGCACGCCGCCCCGCGGCGCGGTGAGGTCGAGCGTCATCGCCAGCCGGTTCTTGTCCGGAACCGCGTCGAGCAGCAGCTTCAGCGCGTCGCCCTTGCCATTCGCCCCGATCGTCTCTGCATCGGCCTGCACCAGCGCGCGCCGGTCGGCGATCGCGATCTTGCCGGCGAGCCGGGCTTCCTGCCGTTCTCCCGCCACGGCGGGGGCAAAGACGATGCGATCGACCGACAGGCGCCCGACATCGATATCGATGTCGGGCAGCAGCGGCTCGCC
>NZ_BCUA01000062.1 GCF_001591045.1 Sphingopyxis granuli NBRC 100800
GTCCCTGTCTCAAGGGTGTAAACGCCAAACAAGCCATGGAGCTTGATCTGACAGCCGAACCGGCCGCCCTTACCGTTCACGCCGCCTCGAACCGGATCGGCAGGCGCTTGAGCCCGCCGACGAACACCGACTCGACCCGCGCCGGTTCGCCCGCGAGTTCGATTTTCTTCAGCCGCGGCAGCAGTTCCTCCATCAGGATACGCATCTCCATCCGCGCGAGATATTGACCCAGACAGACATGCGCGCCGAAGCCGAAGGCGATCTGCTGATTCTTGCGGCGGTCGGGATCGAAAGTGAACGGGTCGTCGAACACCGCCTCGTCGCGGTTGGCGGAGACATAGTTGAGCATCAGCCAGTCGCCTTCACGGATCGTCTGCCCGCCGACCTCGACATCCGCTTTCGCGCTGCGCATGAAATGCTGCACGGGCGTCGTCCAGCGGATCGCCTCCTCGATCAGCCCGGCCTTCTCCGTTTCCGCGTCGCGGAAGCGTTCGAACAGCGCCGGATTCTTCGCCAGTTCCATCATCGCCCCGGCTGTCGAGGCGCTGGTGGTGTCGTGTCCCGCGGTCGCGACGATCATATAATAGCCTGCCAGTTCGCGGTCGGGGATCGGCCCGCCGTCGATCGTCGCATTGGCGATCACCGTCGCGATGTCCTCGCGCGGGCTGGCGCGGCGGTCGGCGGTCAGTTCGCGGAAATAGGTCTCGAAATCGGCGATCACATAATGGAGCATCGCGATCGCCTGTTCGGCGCTGGTAATCGCCTCGCGGCTGCGATTGAGGTCGGGGTCGGTCGATCCGAACAATTGCTGCGTCAGCATCAGCATCCGCGGCTCGTCCTCGGGCGGCACGCCCAATATGTCCATGATGACGCGCAGCGGATAATGCGCGGCGACGTCGCGTGCGAAATCGCATTCCCCGTCGAAGGACAACATATGATCGACGGCCTCGCGCGCCAGCTTGCGGACGCGGTCCTCGACGATGCGCAGATTCTTGGGCGCGAACCAGGCCTGCGTCAGCAGGCGGTATTTCATATGGTCGGGGGCGTCCATCTGAACCAGCGAGCGGATGAGATGGCCGTCATTGCCGGGCGTCGCCGCGCGCGCCAGCGCCTCGCCCTCGCGGTTGGTCAGCACCGTCTGGCGGACGCCATTTGCGAAACGCTGCGGATCGCGGCTGATCGCCATGATGTCGGCGTGGCGCGTCACCAGCCAGAAGGGATCGTGATCGGGGTTTTCTGCGACCGCGAGCGGCGCATGGGCCCGCGCCCACGCCAGTTGCTGATGCAGCCCGTCCCATTCGCCATAAGCGACGGGATCGACGACGGCGGCGGCTACCTCTCCAGGCAATATGGGTTTTGTCATGAAACCCAAGCTGCCTCATGTCGCGGGCGGTGTCGAGAGGGATGGAAACGACGGGTCTGCTTCTCTACTTGAACAGCCCGCCCAAAATCCCGCGCATCAGTTGCCCGCCGAACTTGCCCGCGACCTGGCGGCCAAGGCTGGTTGCGGCGGAGCGGGCGGCCGATTGCACCATCTTTTCCGTGAAGCTGGGTTTCGCCGCCTCGCGCGCCGCCGCCTTCTCTAGCCGCAGCCGTTCGCGCTCCTCGGCCGCCTTGCGCTTCGCCTCCTCCTTGGCGGCGAGCGCCGCCTGCTTGTCGGCCTCGGCCTGCGCCTTCGCCTCGATCGCGGCGGCCTGCGCCTGTTCGGCCTTGGCGGCGAGCAGTTCCTCGGCGCTCTCGCGATTCACCGCTTCGTCATACTTGCCCGCGACCGGAGAGATCGACTGGATGATCGCGCGCTCCTTGACCTCGAGCGGGCCGGCGCGCGAGCAGGGCGGCTTGATCAGCGTGCGCTCGACCGGCGACGGCGCGCCGTCGGCCATCAGCAACGACACCAGCGCCTCGCCGACTTTCAACTCGGTGATCTCGCGCGCAACGTCGACCTTGGGGTTGGGGCGGAAGGTGTCGGCGGCCGCCTTCACCGCTTTCTGATCGCGCGGGGTGAAGGCGCGCAGCGCGTGCTGGACGCGGTTGCCGAGTTGCCCCGCGACCGCTTCGGGCACGTCGATCGGGTTCTGGGTGACGAAATAGACGCCGACGCCCTTCGAGCGGATCAGGCGCACGACCTGCTCGATCTTGTCGACGAGCGCCTTGGGCGCATCGTCGAACAGCAGGTGAGCCTCGTCGAAGAAGAAGACGAGCTTCGGCTTGTCGGGGTCGCCGACCTCGGGCAGCGTCTCGAACATCTCCGACAGCAGCCAGAGCAGGAAGGTCGCATAGAGCTTCGGGCTCGCCATCAGCTTGTCGGCGGCGAGGATGCTGACATAGCCGCGTCCCTGATCGTCGGTGCGGATCATGTCCTGAATGTCGAGCGCGGGCTCGCCGAAGAAATGATTGCCGCCCTGGCTTTCGAGCGTCAGCAGCTGGCGCTGAATCGTCCCGACCGTCGCCTTCGACACATTGCCGTATTTCGTCGTCAGCTCGTCGGCATTCTGCGCGCACCAGGCGAGCATCGCCTGCAGGTCGCCCATGTCGAGCAGCAGCAGATTCTGTTCGTCGGCGACGCGGAAGGCGATCGTCAGCACCCCCTCCTGCACCTCGTTGAGCCCCATCAGCCGTGCAAGCAGCAGCGGCCCCATTTCGGACACGGTGGTGCGCACCGGATGCCCCTGCTCGCCGAACAGGTCCCAGAAGATCACCGGATTGTCGCGATAGGCCCAGCCGCTGTCGCCGATCTCCGCCGCGCGCTTGGCGAAGGGTTCGTGCGTCTTGGCGGTCGGGCTGCCCGCCATCGCCATGCCCGACAGATCGCCCTTCACGTCGGCGACGAAGACGGGCACGCCGACGGCGGAGAAGCTTTCGGCGAGGCCTTGCAGCGTCACCGTCTTGCCGGTGCCGGTCGCGCCGGCGATCAGCCCGTGACGGTTGGCGCGCTTGAGCACGAGCGACTGGCGCGGCCCGTCGGGCGCTCCGCCGCCGCCGAGGCCGATATAGATTTCGGTCGCTTCGCTGCCGTCGCTCACTGTCTCTTCCTTCCCGTTGGACACCCTGCCGGGTCTAGAGCGGAGGCGGAAATCAGGCAATCGGCAAACCCGTTGGCGGTTCGGGCGACGATGACGAAGAAGGGGCAGGGGCGACCAGGACAGGAAATGTCCGGAATCCCCCCGCCTGAGGTTCCTCACCCCATGATGAAAGCGTTGAGCTTGTTACCGTCGGGGTCGCGGAAATAGCCGGCGTAGAAGCCTTCGCCGCGCGGTCCCGGCGGGCCTTCGCAGGTGCCGCCGTTGGCGAGCGCGATGGCGTGGAGGCGCTGGACCTGTTCCGCGTCGCGCGCCTCCAGCGCGACCATCACGCCGTTGCCGACGGTCGCGGGATTGCCGTCGAAAGGCCGGGTCAGGCCGATGCCGGCGCCGCCGCCTTCCTTGCCCCACGCGATGAAATTGTCGAACTCCATTATCCGCGACACGCCGAGTTCGGCCGCGATCGCATCATAAAAGGCCGCGGCCCTCGCCAGGTCGTTCGTGCCCATCGTCACATATCCGATCATCTTGTCATCTCCCGATTCGCGATTATGAGAACATAATAGGAACATTATGTAGTGAGCACAAAGAAAAAGGAAGCGTGTTGATCGCGGTCGTGGACGCGCTTCGGGGTTGAAGCACGCTGCTTTCCCGCTTCATCATGCTGAACCAAGGCGCCGCCGGCCGTTCTGCGCCGCGCCCGATTCAGGTGTAAGCCATGGACGGAGCCGTTCCCCGGCGAAAGCCGGGGCCCACGCTGGGCAGCGCTACGCCATCTGGACCCCGGCTTTCGCCGGGGAACGGTTCCCTGTCGAAAAGGGATGATTACCAAAAAAAAGGGCGCCGGACCCGAGGATCGCGGCGCCCCTTTCGATGGCCGGACGAGCCGGTCAATTGCCCTTGAGGCGGATCGCGATGAAGGCGGAGGGACCGCCGCGACGCAGGACTTCGAGCAGCACCGCGTCGCGGCCTGCCTTCTTCGCATCGCTCAGCACCTTTGCCAGCGCCTCGCTCGACGTCACCGGCGTGCGGTTGGCGCTGACGATCACGTCGCCGCGGCGCAGCCCCTTGCGGCCGGCATCGCTGCTGCCCGCGGCGGCGACAATCACCAGCCCCTTGGTGCCGGCATCGACGCCGACCGCGCGCGCGATGTCGGAGGTCAGCGTCTGCACCGCGAGGCCGAGCGTATCCTGCACCGTCTGGTCGGCGGTCCCCTTGGGATCGTCGGGCAGCGCCTGATCGTCCTCGGGATCGAAATTGGCGCCGGCAAGCTCCGATTCGGGCGGGCGGGTGCCGACGACGGCGGTCAGGGTCATCGTCTTGCCCTCGCGCACCACCTCGATCGGGATGCGCGTCCCCGGCTTGGTGTTGGCGACGATGTAGGACAGCGTCTGCTGCGGCGTCACATCCTTGCCGTTGACCTTGGTCACGACGTCGCCGCGCTTGAGCCCGGCCTTCGCCGCCGCACCGTCTTCCTCGACGCGCTGGACGAACTCGCCGCGATCCTTGGGCAGGCCGAGCGCCGAAGCGAGGTCCTCGTCGACCGGCGCGATGCCGATGCCGAGGTAGCCGCGCTCGATCTTCTCGCCCGAGCGCAGCGCGTTGATCACCGGGATCGCCGCTTCGGCGGGGATCGCGAAGTTGACGCCGATGTTCGCGCCCACCGGCGAGATCAGCATGTTGTTGATGCCGACCACATTGCCGTTGAGGTCGAACAGCGGGCCGCCCGAATTGCCGCGGTTGATCGCGGTGTCGGTCTGGATATAGCGGTCGTAGGCCCCGCCCTGACCCAGGTTGCGCTGGACCGCCGAGATGATGCCGGCGGTGACCGTCGAGCCGAGGCCGAGCGGATTGCCGATCGCGATCACCCAGTCGCCGACGCGCGCCGAACTGCCGTCTGCGAACTTGACGAAGGGCAGACCCGTCGCGTCGATCTTGAGCAAGGCGAGGTCGGATGCGACGTCGCGGCCGACGATCCGCGCCTTATATTCCTTCTGGTTGGTCAGCGTCACCGTGACCTGGTTGACTTCCTCGCCGCGCGGACCGCCGGAAATGACGTGGTTGTTGGTGACGATATAGCCATCGGTCGAGATCAGGAAGCCCGAGCCGCCCCCCTGCTGTTCCTGCGTGATCGGCTCGCGCGTGCCCGCGAAGGGATTGAGCCGGACGCCGAGCGTCACCTCCTGCTTGGTCGAGATGTTGACCACCGCGGGCTGCAACTGCTCGACGAGGTCGGCGAAGCTTTCGGGCGCGCCGGCGCGCGGAACGGCCTTGGCGATTTCGCTGCGCTCGTTCTGCGCAACCTGCGCCCCGACGGGCGACTGGGTGACCAGCGCCAGCGCCGTGCCGCCCACCAGCAAGGCCGAAGTGATGCCATAAACATATCGCACGATCGCAAATCCTCTTCTCTCACGAAAAACCCGTGGCCCCGGCGGCGGTTGTCTGCGACCGCGTGGCTGAACGGCAATTGAACATGAACGGCGGTTGCACATCCCGTTCATCGACCGTCCCGCCGCCGGGCAGCGGGTGTCAGCCCCCTCGGAACCGCTTCAGATATTCATTGTCGGGCGACAGGATCAAGGACGATCCACCCTGGTTGTTCTCGCCCAGGAAGGTCTGCCGATAGCTTTGCATCGCCCGATAGAAATCATAGAATTCGGGGTCCTTGCCGAAGCTGGCGGCATAGATGCGCGCCGCCTCGCCGTCGGCGTTGCCGCGGATGATCTGCGCTTCCTTCTCGCCCTCGGCGCGGATCGCGATCGCTTCCTGCTGCCGGGCCGACCGCATGCGGTTGTAGGCCGCGACCAGCGTCGCCCCTTCGGGCAGGTCGGCGCGCTTGATGCGGACGTCGATGATCTCGGCGCCGTACTTCTGCGCCTCGCGGTTGAGCGCGATCTGGATATTGTCCATCACCGCGCCGCGCTCGGGCGACAGCAGCGTCGCGAAGGTCCGCTTGCCCAGTTCGTTGCGCAGCGACGAGCCGAGGATCGTCGCGAGCTGCTGCTGCAACCGTTCCTCGGAGCGGATCGCGGTGTACATGCGCACCGGGTTGGTGATGCGGAAGCGCGCGAAGGCATCGACCTGCAGCCGCTGCTGGTCGGTCGAGAGCACCTGCTGGCGCTCCATGTTCACGCCCAGTACGCGCTTGTCGATATACTGGATGCCGTCGATGAAGGGCACGCGCACGACGAGCCCGGCACCCGACCGGCCGAACTGCTCGCCGGACTTGTAGCGGTTCACGGTGCGCTCGATCTCGCCGAAGCGCAGGATCAGCGCCTGCTTGTCCTCGGGCACGATCGCGAGCGTCTGCGACAGCAGGACGAGGAAGGCGAGCAGCCCGACGAGCAGGCGGAGCGGGTTGCGCATCAGCGATTCGAACATCACTGGCCTCCCTTCGCGGGCGCCGCGGCCGCGTCGGCCTCGCTGCTGTTCAGGCGGCGCTGCACTTCGTTAAGCGGCAGATAGGGTGTCACCCCGCGCGCCTCGACGATCGTCTTGTCGACGTTCGACAAAATGCTCTCCATGGTTTCGTAATAGAGCCGCTTGCGGGTCACGCCCGGCGCGAGCCTGTACTGTTCGTAGATCTGGTCGAACGCCGCGGTGTCGCCGCGCGCGCGTTCGAGCACCTGCTGCTGATAGGCGCGCGAGCGGTTGATCGCCGATTCGCGCTCCTGCCGTGCCGCGGTGACCTCCTTGAACGCTTCGTCGACCTGGCTCGGCGGATCGGCCTGCCGGATTGCGATGCCCTGGATCGTCACCCCGGCGCGATACTGGTCGAGCAGGTCCTGCATCCGCCGCTGCACCTGCGCCTCGATCTCGACGCGGCCCGGGCCGATTGCCTGGACGAGGTCGAAATTGGCGACCGTCGCGCGCATCGAGCTTTCGGCCACCTCGCGGATCGTCCCGTCGGGGTCGGCGAGCTGGAAGAAATAGAGTTCGGGATCGCGCACCGACCAGCGGACCTCATAGGCGAGGTCGACAAGGCTCTGGTCGCGGGTCAGCACGAAATTCTCGTCGGTCGCGTTGGGCGAACCGATCGGCATGGTGCGGATCGCGCGCACGTCCTCCAGCCGAATCCGCTCGAGCGGCGGCGGCAGCGTCCATTTGACGCCCGGGCCGACCGTCCGCGAATAGCTGCCGAGCCGCGTGACGACGCCTTCCTTTTCGGGCGGCACGATATGCACCATCGACAGCAGCACCATGACCAGCACGACCGCGACGATCGCCCATTTCCAGCGCCGCGCCGCCATCGCGACGTCGAAGCCGCCGCCATCGCCGCCGCCGCCCGAGCCGCCACCGCCACCGAAGCCGCGTCCCTTGCGCAGCAGCTCGTCGAGCGCCGAGGGACCGCGCGGCTTGCGTCCGCGCAGCGGGTCGGTCGGGTCGGGCGTCACCCACGGATTGCGCGGGCCGGGCCGCTTGCCGTCGCCGCCGTCATCCTTGCCCCCCTTGGGGCCATTGCCCCAGGGACTGTTTGCCATCTGACTGATCTGATGGAAAAATTGCCGCACTCCCCCGGGGGCGCGGCCTTCCATGTTGCCATCGCTGCCATTGCTCATGCCTGCATTTATAGGGGCGGCGGGCGCGATTAACAGGGGGTGTCTGGATAAAATGGCTGGCAATCCGGCCCATCATGCCTATCTGCGCTGGACATGACCGACCCAGCCCCCGACATCGCCCGCCTGACCGCCACCGCCGCGGAGGCGTCGGCGGGGCGCACATCGGGCTTGCGGCTGCTCGACGACACGGGTCTGCTCGCGGTCGTCCTCGACGTCACCGGCCTTGCCACCGACGAGCGCCAGCCGCTCGAGGACAGAGTGCGCGCCGCGCTGCTGAACGAAGCGGGAGTGCGAGAGGTCCGCGTCGCGATGACCGCCGAAAAGAAGACGCTCACCATCATCGCGGTCGGCAGCGGCAAGGGCGGCGTCGGCAAGTCGACCCTCGCGGCCAATCTGGCGGTCGCACTGCGGCGGCTGGGGGTCAAGGTCGGGCTGGTCGATGCCGACATCCACGGCCCGTCGCTGCCCCGGCTGATGGACAGCGAGGATGCCAAGCCCGCGTCGCGCGGGTCGAAGCTGGTGCCGGTCGACAATGCCTATGGCGTGCCGATGCTGTCGACCGGGCAGATCGCCGCGCCGGGGCAGGCGATCGCGTGGCGCGGGCCGATGGCCGGGCGCGCGCTCGAACAGCTCGTCGACGCGAGCTGGGGTGCGGTCGACACGCTGGTCGTCGACCTGCCCCCCGGCACCGGCGACGTCCAGCTGACCATGATCCAGAAGCACAAGCCGGCGGGCGCGGTGATCGTTTCGACCCCGCAGGACCTGGCGCTGATGGACGCGGCGCGCGCCGTGTCGCTGTTCGAGCAGGTCGAGGTACCGATCATCGGCCTCGTCGAGAATATGGCGGGCTATGTCTGCCCGCATTGCGGCGGGGTGAGCGACCCGTTCGGCAGCGGCGGCGCCGAGACGGCGGCGAAGGAGATGGGGCTCGACTTTCTGGGCCGGGTGCCGCTGGCGATGGGCATCCGCCTCGCGAGCGACGGCGGCGTTCCGCCCGCCGCCGGAACCGACCCGCAAGGCGAGCCGTTCCACGCGATAGCGGCGCGCGTCGCCGCATGGCTCGAAGCACGGAAAGGCCGCTAGATGGCGATCAACGACGAAGGCGAAATCCGCGAGTTGCTGAGCCGGCCGCGCCGTATCGCGGTGGTCGGCGCCTCCCCCAACCCGGCGCGCGCCTCGAACGAGGTGCTCGGCTTCCTCGTCCGCCAGGGGCATGACGTGATCGCGGTCAACCCCGGCCACGCGGGCGCGACGATCCACGGCGCGCCGGTCGTCGCAACGCTCGCCAATGTCGAGCCGCCGGCCGAGATCGTCGACATCTTCCGCAACAGCGCCGAAGCCGGCGCCGCGGTCGACGAGGCGATCGTCCACGGCGCGAAGGCGGTGTGGATGCAGATCGGCGTGATCGACCATGACGCCGCGCGCCGCGCCGAGGCGGCGGGGCTGACCGTGGTCATGGATCGCTGCCCGAAGGTCGAGATTCCGCGGCTGGGACTGTTGAAATAGGAAGCCTGACAGGGGGACTAGCCGACATGAAGCCGTTCTTTGCCGCCACGGCCGCCGCCGCGCTTGCGGCCTGCGCTACCTCGCCCGCGCAGGCGGACCCGCAGGATGTCTTCTTCGCCGCGCTCGCCGACCATTGCGGCAAGGCCTATGCAGGACGCCTCGTCAGTGACCAGCAGGCCGATGCCGCGATGCGCGACAAGGCGATGATCGTTCATTTCCGCCGCTGCACCCCCGACCGGATCGAAATCCCCTTCCATATCGAGGGGCTGGCGGAGGACGGCGGCTGGGACCGTTCGCGCACCTGGATTATCACCCGCACCGACGCCGGCCTGCGGCTGAAGCACGACCATCGCCACGCCGACGGATCGAAGGACGAGACGACGATGTACGGCGGCGATACCGCGACCTCCGGTACCGCGACGCGGCAGGAATTTCCCGTCGACGCCGAATCGATCGCGCTGTTCGGACGCACCGGAAGCCACGCGTCGACGACCAACGTCTGGGCCGTCGAGACCAGCGATTCGGGCTATGTCTATGAACTGCGGCGCGAGGACCGCCTGTTCCGCGTCGCCTTCGACTATGACCGGCCGGTGCCCCCGCCCCCCGCGCCGTGGGGATGGCCGGAATAAAAGCCGCCCCGAAAGCCTTTGCCTCCCCGCCGCGCCCCGCTTATCAGCAGCGGCGATGGCGGGCATTCGCGACACGATCGACACGAAGGGGCGGCGCCTGCCGCCGGTCAGCCGCCGTTCGCTGCTGGTCGGCGCCACCGCGGCGGGCGGGCTGGCGCTCGCCTGGTCGGTGTGGCCGCGCGATTATCGCCCCAACCTGACCGCCGCGCCCGACGAGCATGTCTTTAACGCCTTCCTGAAGATCGGCGACGATGGGCATATCAGCGCGATCGTCCCGCAATGCGAGATGGGCCAGGGCGTCACCACGCTGCTGCCGCAGATCATGGCCGACGAACTGGGCGCCGACTGGCGCACGGTCGCGGTCGAGACGGCGCCGATCAACGCGCTCTACACCAACACGCTGATCGTCGACGAGGATAGCGCCGTCTTCATGCCGCGCGCCGGCGTCCCCGATTTCGTCGCCGACGTGCGCAGCTGGGCGCGGCGCGAATGGGCGGTGCGCCACGCGGTGATGCTGACCGCCAACAGCTCGTCGGTGCGCATGTTCGAAGCGCCGTGTCGCGACGCCGCGGCGCAGGCGCGCGCGCTGCTGATGATGGCGGCGGCGCGGCGCTGGGACGCCGACTGGCAGCAGTGCGACACGCAGGACGGCTTCGTCACCCTCGGCCCCCGGAAACTGTCCTTCGGAGAACTGGCCGCCGCCGCCGCTTTGCTCGAACCGCCTGCCGAGCCCGTTTATCGCGCGTCGAGCGCCGACCCGCTCTATGGCAAGGACCTTACCCGGCTCGACCTGCCGGCGAAGGTCGATGGGTCGGCCAATTACGCCGGCGACATCCGCCTGCCCGACATGGTCTATGCCGCGATCCGCCAGGGACCGTTCGGCGCGACGCGGCTGAAGCGCATCGATCGCAAGGCGGGGCTCGCCTCGCCCGGCGTGCTGTCGGTCGTCGAGCACGAGCGCTGGGTCGCCGCGGTCGCGCGCAACTGGTGGGCCGCGAACCGCGCGCTCGACCGCTTCGCCCCCGAATTCGAGACCGGCGGAACCCCGATTTCCAGTGACGGCATCGACCGCGCGCTCGCCGCCGCGCTGAAGGGCGACGGCTATCGCATCGCGCACAAGGGCGACGTCGAGGACGCGATGGCGGGCCGGGAGCGGATCGCCGCCGACTATCTCGTCGCCCCGGCGCTCCACGCCCCGATCGAGACGCGCACCGCGACCGCCGCGCCTTCGGGCGACCGACTGCGCGTCTGGGTTGCGACGCAGGCGCCCGCGCAGTGCCGCGACGCGATCGCGCGCGCCACGGGTCTGTCCCCCGCCGCCGTGACATTGTTCCCGATGATGGCGGGCGGATCGTTCGACGCCTGCCTCGACCACAGCGTCGCGGTGCAGGCAGCGATCATCGCGCGGCAGGTGAAGCGTCCCGTCCAGCTCTGCTGGTCACGCGCCGAAGAGATCATGCGCGACATGCCGCGTGCGCCCGCGCGCGCGAAGATGACCGCGACGCTCAACGCGGCGGGCGGCATCGACGCGCTCGTCGCGCGGATCGCCGTGCCAGCGACGAATCACGAGGCCCGCGCCCGCCTGTTCGACGGCACGCCCGCCGACGTCGCGCAGCGCGACGCCGCGGGGCGGGTCGACGCGGCGGCGGTCGAGGGCGCGGGCGGCGTCTATGCCATCCCGCACCACGCGGTCGATCATTGCCCCGCCGACATCGGCCTGCCGACCGCGCGCTGGCGCGGCAACGCCGACAGCTACACCGCCTTCTTCACCGAATGTTTCGTCGACGAGATGGCGGCGCGCGCCGGGGCCGATGCGCTGTCCTATCGCATGGCGATGCTGGGACAGGCGCCGCTGCTCGCACGCTGCCTGCTCACCGCGACCAGCCTCGGCGGCTGGGAGGGCGGCCTCGCCGGCACCGCGCAGGGACTGGCCTGCCATTCGATGCGCGGCAGTCATATCGCGCTGATGGCGACCGCGCGCGCCAGCGACAAGGGGTTGCAGGTCGAACAACTCGTCGCGGTGGTCGATGCCGGGCGGCTGGTGAACCCTGCGATCGCGCGGCAGCAGGTGGAGGGCGGGCTGATCTTCGGCCTCGCCGCCGCGGTCGGCGCGACGACCGATTACGAAGGCGGCCTCGCCACAGCGCGCAAGCTGCACCAGATCGGCCTGCCGCGCCTGTCGCAGACGCCGCAGATCCTGATCGAGTTCATCGACAGCGACCGCGACCCCGGCGGGATCGGCGAGATCGGGGTGCCGGTCGTCGCCCCCGCAGTCGCCAACGCGATGTTCGCCGCAACGGGCCGCCGCATCCGTCGCCTGCCGCTGTCGGCGCATCCGCTGTGACGCCGCCGCCCGGCCATAACGGCGCGCGCATCGGCGTGCTGCTCGTCAATCTCGGCACCCCCGACGCGCCCGAGCCGGGGGCGGTGCGCCGCTATCTGGCCGAATTCCTGTCCGACCGGCGCGTCGTCGAAATCCCGCCCCTCCTGTGGCAGCCGATCCTGCGCGGCGCGGTGTTGACCACGCGGCCCGCGAAATCGGCGCGCGCCTATCGGCTGATATGGAGCGATGCGGGCTCGCCGCTCGCCGCGATCACGCGGGCACAGGCCGACGCGCTGCAGGCCGACCTTGGCCCGGCGGCGCGGGTCACTTACGCGATGCGCTATGGCGAGCCGGCGATCGGCCCGGCGATCGACGCGCTGATCGCCGCAGGGTGCGATCGCATCCTCGTCGTGCCGCTCTATCCCCAATATTGCGGCGCGACGACCGCGACCGCGGTCGATGCCGTCGGCGCGCATCTGGCGACGCTGCGCGCGCAGCCGAGCCTGCGTTTCCTGCCGCCCTACCCCGACGACCCCGCCTATATCGGCGCGCTGAAGGCATCGGTCGAAGCGGGGCTGGCGGCGCTCGACTTCGCGCCCGACGTGCTGCTCGCGAGCTTCCACGGCATGCCCGAGCGGACGCGCGCGCTCGGCGATCCCTATCACGACCAGTGCCAGACGACGGCGCGACTTCTGTCCGACGCGCTCGGCCGCCCGGTCGAGGTCGCCTTCCAGTCGCGCTTCGGCCGCGCCCGCTGGCTCGAACCCGCAACCGAGGCGACGCTCGCACGGCTGGGCGGCGAAGGCCGCAGCGTCGCGGTCTTCGCCCCCGGCTTCGCCGCCGACTGCCTCGAAACGCTGGAGGAACTGGCGATTCGCGGCAAGCAGACCTTCGAGCGCGCGGGCGGGCGCAATTTCGCCTATCTGCCCTGCCTCAACGCCGACGTGGCGGGCCTCGAAATGCTGACCGCGCTCGTCCGGCGCGAACTGGCCGGCTGGCTGCCGGGGTAAATGGCCGGTCGGGGAAAGCGCTTACTTCCTGTTTAACTCCTTCGCCTAAGCTGTCGCGGCCCCGCGGCCGGCCGGGCGTTTGATGTGGAGATAGGCCATGAGCGACCTGCAATCGGCGGCGCTGACGCTGGCCGGCGTCACGCTGGTCTTCCTGCTGATCCTGTTCCTGGTCCTGCGCGCGCGGCGTCCCCAGACCGAGCCCGCGCCGCGTGCGCCCGCACCGCGCGAGCGGCCGTTCGCAAAGCGGAGCCGGACCCGCGACGCCGAGCCGGCGATCGCCATGGCGCCGTCGCGCCTCGCGCGAATCAAATCGACGCACGCGGCCGAAGCCGACGACGAAAGCGCACCGCCCGACCGTTTCGACGCGGCCGTGCTCGAAGCGCAGATCGCCGCGGTCGAGCAGCGCGCCGCCGACGCCCCGGCCGCCCCGCCGGAGACACCGATAGCCGACACGTCGGACGAGGCCGCGCTGGCAGCCGCCGGCGTCGTCGTGCGCCTCGTCCCGCAGGTCCCGCTGCGCGACGCGATCTCGACGAACAGCCGCATCGGCGGCCGCCTGCGCCTGCCCGCGTCGCTCGACTGGCCGCGGATCGATGGCGTCGACGCCGTCTTCGTCGCACAGATCGCCTGCGACGCGCTGCCCGCCGCGCTGTGGGGCGGGCTCGGACCGCGGCACGGCTCGCTCGCTTTCTTCCGCCATCCGGCCACGAACGCGCCGCTCGTGCTGCACCTTGCCGAGGACGGGCCGCCGCGCGATCCGCCGCACGGCGAGCCCTTTCCCGAATGGCCGGTCGACGTGATCGAGGCCGCACCGGGCGAATCGGAAAGCGAAGCAGCGGATGCGCCGGAGGATTGGGTCGCCGCGCTGGGCGCCGAGGGCTATGACATCGCCGACCCGGCCTTCCACCCCTTCGATTGGCAGAGCATGCTGGCGATGGCCGACCTGCTCGAAGCGCGTCTCGACCGGCTGGCGACCGACGCTATCCTGCCCGTCGGCGCCAGCGAAGAACTGACCGATGCAGTGCGCACCAACCGCGACGCCCGCGCGCGCGCCGAGGAGATTATCGCGATTATCCGCGACACGGCGGGCCGGCAGGATTTTTCCGCCGCCGATGCCGGCGCGGTGATGGCGGCGCTGCACGCGATCCGCTGGACGCACGTAACGCACGCGACCGATCCGGAGACGGGCGAGGCACGTGCCGACATCCTCACGCTGCCGCTGACCCGCCACAACGCGCGGGCCGATCTGTGGGTCGGCGCCTATCTGCGGCAGGCGTTCGAACAGGCGCAGCGCGGCTGGTGCCGCGACCCCGGCCTTATGTCCGCCCCCGCGCGCGCCTTCTTTGAGCCGCTGTGGCGCGACCTGGCAGAGCGCGCCGCGCCGACGATGGGCGGTGGCGATCCGGGGCGGGAGCCGGGCATGCTGCGGCTGCTGACTTTGCCGGCGGACGGGCTGCTGCCGGGGCTTGCGGGCGGCGGCGCGGACCTTGTGCTGACCGTCGCCGGCGCCGAGTTTGCGGTCGGCGACGTCTCGCGCGTCCGCGCCGGCCGACGCGTGCCCGAAACGATGCGCGATTGACGTTCCGGTCAACTTGCGACGCTCCCCGCCCCGTCCTAATCAAGGGGTAGAACATCTGTGGGAGAGCAACAGACATGACACGCGTCGCAATCGTCACCGGCGGCACCCGCGGCATCGGCGAAGCCATTTCGCTGAAGCTGCAGGGCATGGGCATCACCGTCGTCGCCAACTATGCCGGCAATGACGAAAAGGCGCGCGCCTTTACCGAGCGCACCGGGATAGCGGCCTATAAATGGGACGTCGGCGACCATCAGGCGTGCCTCGACGGCTGCGTGCGGGTCGCGGACGAGGTCGGGCCGATCGACATCGTCGTCAATAATGCCGGCATCACCCGCGACGGCACGCTCGCCCGCATGAGCTACGACGACTGGCACGACGTGATGCGCATCAACCTCGGCGGCTGCTTCAACATGGCGAAGGCGACCTTTCCCGGCATGGTCGAGCGCGGCTGGGGCCGCATCGTCAACATCGGGTCGATCAACGGCCAGGCGGGGCAATATGGCCAGGTCAACTATGCCGCCGCCAAATCGGGCATCCACGGCTTCACCAAGGCGCTGGCGCAGGAAGGCGCGAAGAAGGGCGTGACGGTCAACGCGATCGCGCCCGGCTACATCGACACCGACATGGTCGCCGCGGTGCCCGCGCCGGTGCTTGAGAAGATCGTCGCCAAGATCCCCGTCGGCCGCCTCGGCCAGGCCGACGAGATCGCGCGCGGCGTCGCCTTCCTGTGCAGCGAAGACGCCGGCTTCGTGACCGGATCGACGATGAGCATCAACGGCGGGCAGCACATGTATTGACGGCGGCAGGCGTGTAACGAAGGCGGTCGCGAAGCGAACGACGAGTTAGGCGCCGGTGCCGCAAAGCGGCAGCCGCCGGCTCGGCCAGCGGGGCGGTCGGCCCGAAGGCTGGCCGAACCCGTCTGACGTCACGGCGGCGGCTTTGCCGTCGCCGCGAGTGCCCGCCTTTCCGTCGGGCATCTCGACTTCGCCGGATGCGGACGGCAGATAGGTTGAATGGCCGACACCCCACCTTTCCACCCCCCCGTCAAGCGATCGGTGACCATCGCCGGTCATCCGACCTCGATCAGCCTCGAACCGATGTTCTGGGATGCGCTCGAGGCAGAGGCCCGGCGGCGGGCTCTGCCCGTCAACGCCCTCGTCGCGCGGATCGACGTCGAGCGGATGGAAGCGGACGACCCGCCGAACCTGACCTCGGCGATCCGTCAGTGGCTGTGGCGGGAAAGAGGCTGGTGAATTGGCCGCTCATGATTGGCCGGTGAGCAGCGCCCCCGCCACCGCAGCCCCGAATGCCGCACCGCTGTCGGGCGCGAAATTCAGGAAGAGTTGCGGTTCGATCAGTTCAAGTTCCATGATCGCGAAGCCGCCGCGGCCGTCGCCGATCATGTCGACGCGGGCATAGATGGTCGCAGCCGGCGCCGCCGCCAGCGCGCTTTCAGCCAGCGAACGCGCCGCCGCGCTCGCCGTCCATATCTCTTCGCGCCCGCCGAATTGCGGCTGGACGCGGAAATCGCCCGCCGCCGGGCGCTTGACGATCGCGTGGCTGTAGCGGCCGCCGAACAGGAAAAGCGAATATTCCCCCTCGGCAAGCACGCCGGGCATGAAGGGCTGAATCAGCCGCCGCTGCCCGCGCGCATCGGGCGGGACGGTGGCGTCCGCCGCCAGCCGGTGCGTGCCGTCTGACCCCGCCGACACCGGCGGCTTCACGACCAGCTCTTCGGCGCCGAGCGCCGCGCGCGCGGCGGCCAATGCGTCGTCGTCGAGCGCCGTGACCTCGATCGTCGGCACCACGGCGACACCCTTCGCGCCCAGTTCGGCGAGATAGGCCTTGTCGCTGTTCCAGCGCAGCACCAGCACCGGATTGACGACCCGCAGCCCCTCGGCTTCGAGCCGGTCGAGCAGCGCATACCAGCGGGCGGATGCGCGCGGATAGCCCCAGGCGAGCAGCGGCAGGATCAGGCCGAATCCCGAAAGATCGCCCGGATCGGTCCACACCCGCGGCTCGACCGCCAGCCCGGCGGCGGTCAGCGCCGCGGTCTTGCGCGCGAGCGCCGGATGCCAATGTTCGCCATAGTCGGCGGCCGGGACGAGGATCGCGACGCGCGGCTGATAGGGCATGACGACGTCCGCCGCTCCGTCATTGCGAGGAGCGAAGCGTCGCGGCAATCCCGAGCGGGCCATAACCGCTCCGGATTGCTTCGCTCCGCTCGCAATGACGACGCGGGCTGTCATCGACCTATCGCCCCAACAATCCGCGCGCCTGCCCGGCGATGTGCGAGAGCATGGCGCCGTTCGGGCTGGGAATCGTCCGCGCACGGTCGACGACGCTGCGGAACTGCGCGACGCGCGCCGCATGCTCGGCGAGCCATTTCGTCACCGCCGCGTCGAGATCGCCCTTCGGCAGCCCGGCGAGGAAGCCGAGGCGCATCTGCTGGAAATCGCGCGCGAGGCTGTTGACAAGCAGCCGCTCCCACGGATCGGCGGGGCTCATGTGCGCGGCGAGCGTCTGCGCCCAGTCGAGCCCCAGCGCCTCGCCCAGATGGGTAAAGGCGGTCGTCACCCCGACCTCGTCGTCGCCGCGCCGTTCGGCGAGGTCGACGATGCCGATCGCGCCGTCGGTCTTGAACAGGCGCACCACCGCGGCAGTCAGCGCCTCGGGCGCGCCGGCATCAAGCAACTGCTTGCTGAGCATGTCCCACTGGCGCCGGACCGATTCGCTGAGCAGCGTGTCGACCGTCATCGTCAGCCGGTCGACGCCGGGCTCCAGGCGCGCGACCACCGGTCCCGGCTGGGTGAGCGTCGGGCTGATCCGCAGCAGGTCCGCCATCTGCGAGGTCATCGCCGACGCAGCTTGGCTGAACAGCGACAGGCGGATCGATTCGTCGATCTTCGCAGTGTCGAGCGACGCCCAGATCTCGCGCACGTCGAGCAGACGCTCGACCGCGACGAAGGCCGCCGCGATGTCGCCGAGCGAGCGTCCCTCCTCCTCGACCAGTTCGAAGGGATGAACGACGCCCATGCGGTTGACGATGCGGTTGGCGAGCTTGGTCGCGATGATCTCACGCCGCAGCTGGTGCTCGGCGATCGCCTTGCCGAAATCGCGCTGCATCTCGGCCGGGAAGGCCGCCGCGAGATCGCCCGCTAGCGCCGGATCGTCGGGCAGGTCGCTCGCCTCAATCGCGTCCTGAAGCGCGAGCTTCGCGGTCGAGATCAGGATCGCGAGTTCGGGCCGGGTCAGCCCGCGCCCTTCCTGCGCGCGGCGAAGCAGTTCGTCGTTCGCGGCGAGCCCTTCGACCTTGCGGTCGAGCCGCCCCGACGCCTCGAACGTCTCCATGATTCGCACCAGCGACGGCACCGCGCCGGCACCGCCCTTTTCGGCGATCGACAGCGCAAGCGCCTGGAGCCGGTTGTCCTCGAGCACCAGCGCTGCGACATCGTCGGTCATGCGGACGAGCAGCGCGTCGCGATCGGCCTGCGCCAGCCGGCCCTCGGCCATCTCGCGGTTGAGCGCGATCTTGATGTTGACCTCGTTGTCCGAGCAGTCGACGCCGGCGCTGTTGTCCACGAAGTCGGCGTTGATCCGCCCGCCCCGCATCGCGAAGGCGATGCGCGCCGCCTGTGTCACGCCTAGGTTGGCGCCCTCGCCGACGACGCGGACGCGCAGGTCCTCCGCATCGACGCGCAGCGCATCGTTGGCGGGGTCGCCGACCTCGGCATTGTTCTGGCTCGCCGCCTTCAGATAGGTGCCGATGCCGCCGAACCACAGCAGGTCGACCGGCGCCTTGAGGATCGCGGAGATCAGCGCCGTCGGTTCGATCTCCGACACCGACAGGCCGAGCGCCGCCTGCACCTCGGGGGTCAGCGCGATGCTCTTCTGGCTGCGCGGGAAGACGCCGCCGCCCTTCGAGATCAGCTTGCGGTCATAATCGTCCCAACTCGACCGCGGCAGCCTGAACAGCCGCTCGCGCTCCTTCCAGCTTTTGGTCGGATCGGGATCGGGGTCGAGGAAGATGTGGCGATGGTCGAAGGCGGCGACCAGCTTGATCGCCTTCGACAGCAGCATGCCGTTGCCGAACACGTCGCCCGACATGTCGCCGCAGCCGACGACGCGCACCGTGTCGGTCTGCACATCAACGCCCATCTCGGCGAAATGGCGCTGGACCGAGACCCAGGCGCCGCGCGCGGTGATGCCCATGCCCTTGTGGTCATAGCCATGCGACCCGCCGCTCGCGAACGCGTCGCCCAACCAGAAGTCGCGCTCCATCGCCAGCGCATTGGCGACGTCGGAGAAGGTCGCGGTGCCCTTGTCGGCGGCGACGACGAAATAAGGGTCCTCGCCGTCGCGGATCACCACGTCCTTCGGATGCACGACCTTGCCGCCCACGAGATTGTCGGTGATCGACAGCAGCGAACGGATGAAGATGCGATAGCATTCCTTGCCTTCGGCGAACCAGGCATCGCGGTCCTCCGCCGGGTTGGGCAGCGCCTTCGGATAGAAGCCGCCCTTCGCGCCGGTCGGCACGATCACGGCGTTCTTGACGCGCTGCGCCTTCATCAGGCCGAGAATCTCGGTGCGGAAGTCGTCGCGCCGGTCGGACCAGCGCAGCCCGCCGCGCGCGACCGGGCCGGCGCGCAGATGGACGCCCTCGACGCGGGGGCTGTATACCCACACCTCGCGCCACGGCAGCGGCTTGGGCAGGCCGGGAACCTGCGCGCTGTCGATCTTGAACGCCAGCGCCTCGGCCGCCGCGGGGGCGAAGGCGTTGGTGCGCAGCGTCGCGCCGATCACCGCGTGGAACAGCCGCAGGATGCGGTCGTCGTCAATCGACTTGATGCCCGCGAAGCCCGCCCTGATCTGCGCATCGAGCGCCTCGGCGCGCGCCGCGTCGCGGCTCTTCGGATCGTGGAGCGCGCAGAACCGTTCGATCAGCGCCGCGGTCAGCGCGGGCGCGTGGCGCAGCGCCGCGACGACGGTGTCCATGCCATAGCTCGACCCGCCCTGGCGCAGATAGCGGAACCAGGCGCGCAGCCAGACGATCGCCTGCGGTTCGGTCTGCGTGACCAGCACCAGTTCGTTGAACGCGTCATTCTCCGCCCGGCCGTCGAGCACCGCGGCGATCGCGCCCTCGATCGTCTCGACATGCGGCAGCAACGCCAGTTCGTCGACATTGGCGGGAAGGCGCAGCGTGAAATCGTGGATGAAGGTCGGCTCGCCTTCCCCCTCCTCGTCGCCGCCCGAGCGGACGTGCAGTTCGGTCGGCAGTTCCTCGAGCACCTCGAAGCCGAAATGCTCGAGCGCCGGCACGACGTCGGACAGCGCCAGCGGGCCGGCGGCGCTATAGACCTTGAGCCGCAGGCGGTCGTCGCCGTCGAGGCTCTTCCTCGCGAGGCGGACGCTGCGCGGCCGGTCGGCATCGAGGTCGCGCAGGCGCAGGATATCGCGCGCCGCCTCTTCGGGGTCATAGAGGTTGCGGTAATTGGGCGGGAACAGCGGGGCGAAGCGCGCCGCGAGCGCCGCCGCGCGCCCGGCGTCGCCGTGCCGCGCGAGCGCCGCCTCGACCTCCGGCTGCCAGCCGCGCACCATCTGTTCGAGCTGGGCGTTGAGCGCCGCCGCATCGGGCACGACGCCGTCGCCGCGCAGGTCGAGCGTGTAGCGGAGCAGCGCCGCGCCGCCGTCTTCGAGCACCATCGTCCAGCCGATCACGCCGGCCTTCGCTTCGCGCGCGAGCAGCGATTCGACCGCGAGACGGCGGCCCGTCGACACCTCGTCGCGGGGCAGCCAGACGAAAGCGAACAGGTGGCGGCCGAGCGCGCTCTGCACCATCACGATCTTCGGGCGCGGCCGATCGGTGATCGACATCGAAGTGAGCACCAGTTCCTCGAGCGCGGAGCCGTCGAACGCGATCAGCAGGTCGTGCGGCAACGCGGTCAGCGCATGCGCGAGCGCCTTGCCGGCGTGCCCTGCGGGATCGAAGCCGAATTTCGTCATCAGCGCGTCGAGTTGCGCGCGCAGCATCGGCACCTTGGCGGGCGGGGTCGACAGCGCCTGGCTGGTCCACAGGCCGGCGTGGATCGACAGCCGCTCCGCCTTCTTGCCCTTATATTCGGGGACGATGACCAGATCGAGCAGCACGCGGCGATGCACTGACGACAGCCGGTTCGACTTGATCAGCAGCGGCGCATGGCCGGTGCCCGCCTTCGCCTTCGCATCGAACCACTGGAAGGCCGCGGCGAGCGCGTTGGCCGACACGAGCTGCGAACTGCCGCTTGCCGAAATGCCGAGCGGATCGTGGACCGCGCCGTCGCGCGTGCGCCATTCGTGGCCGAGCTGCGTCATCGCGCCGCCCTCGAACCAGCGCAGCAGTTCGGCGCCCTCGCCGTCGGCGCGCATCGCGGCATCGGCGAGCATCGCGGCGCGCATCGCCTTCCAGTCGGCGACTGCGGCACGCACGTCGGCGAGCGCCGCTTCGAGCCCGTCGATCAGGCGCCGGCGCGCGCGTGCGTCGCCGCGCTCCAGCTCCATGTAGATGACCGATTCGCGCGTCGCGCCCGCCTTGCCCGAATCGACCCCGGTCAGCTTGCCTTTCGCATCGCGGTCGACCGAGACGACGGGGTGCAGGATACGGTGGATGACCAGCCCCTGCGCCCCAACGATCTGCGAGGTCGAATCGACGAGGAAGGGCATGTCGTCGTTGACGACCGCGAGGCGCATCCGCCGGTCGATTCCGTCGGTCGCGATCGGTTCGATCAGCAGCGACGGCTTGCCGGGCGCGCGTTCGAGCGAGGCCCGCGCGACGAACTCGCCCGCCGCGGCAAGCGCCTTGGCGTCAAGGTCGTCCCCTTCGCCGGGGAGGGCGCTGCCGTGCAGCGCGGCTTGATAGGCTTTGGAAATTTTTGCAGGCGCCTGCGCCGCCGGCGCAATAGAGGCTTCCGGCGCTTCGGTATCGGTAAGAGGCATGATGGTGTCGTATCCCCGAGCCAAGGTTGGCAGGCCTCGCCGGGAACCGGCCGGTCCGCTCGATCCGATCCCTATGCGCCTCCGGCGCGCGCGGCTCAAGCCCTCCCCCGCCCTAGCGTAAAATAATTTCAAGCTTCGGTTTGTCTGTTACGCGAGGCGCGGTCGGCCAGCCTCCCGCACCCCCGTCAAATCCCAGCTTTCATCGAAGTTTCGCCGGCGGACGGAGCGGGCGTCAGGCGGCCGGAGCGATGGCGATCGCCTTCTTCGCAAGCCGTGCAACCAACGCCGGATCGTCGGCCGCCTTGGCGACGACGCCGATATGGCCGCCGGGCATCGTCCGCGCGATCAGCACGACGAACTCGGCATCGCCCGCATCATGCTCTAGCAGCACCGCGGGCGGCGCGGCGCGCAGCGCTTCGAGCCGCGCACCGCCGGCATCCGCCGTCTCGCGGCGCGGGCGGCGGCTGGCGCGCGCATCCTTGACCAGTCCCTTGAGCCCGCCCGGATAGCGGTCGAGATAGGCGGCAAGCGCGCCCCGCCCGACGCCCTCCTCGCGCGCATGTCCCAGCACACAGGCATATTCAGCGAGCCGCGTCTTGTCGTAGCCGGCGCCGAAGACGAGCTTGACCACCGGCGTCATCGGCGCGCGCAGCTGGGCCCGGATTCCGGCATCCTCGATCAGCGCGGCAAAAGCCTGCGGCTGCGTCTCGGCGGCCAGCGCGAAATCCCAGGCGCGCTCGACCGCCGCATAGAGCGCGTGGCGGCTGCGGCTGTCGGCGCTCTGCGCGCGCTCCGCGGTTTCGCGGGCAAGCGCCAGCCAATCGGCGAGTTCCGCCGTCTCGTCGAGCGCGGCGGGCGCGCTTTCGTCCGCGTCCCCAGCGCCGTCGAGCGTCAGCGGGCGGCGCGCACGAACGCTGGCGGCGGCATCGGGCGCCAGCGCCGCGAAGCCCGGCTCGGCCGCGTCGTCCATATGGCCCGAGTCGGGACCGTCGGCCCAGACCGGCACCGGCGCGGTGAGCGGCGGCGCGCTGCGCAGCGCCTGTTCGACCGACAATTGCAGTTCCTCCGCCTGGTCGGCGGGCGCCGCTTCCTTCCAGTTGATCACGCCGAGGATGAAATCGATCGTGTCGTCGTCGGACGAGAAAGGCAGCAGGATGCCGCGATACATGATGGTGATGCCGCGGTCGTTGATGAACTCGGCCTCAAAGCCGATCGGGGCGCGGTTGGCGATGATCTGGAGATAATGGTCGGTCAGCCGCGACAGCAGCGACCGGCCGGGGATCTGGCTGATATACTGGACGTCCTCGTCGATTTCGGATTCGGCGCGCAGCCGCTCGCCCAGAAAGGCGACCGCCGGATTCTCGATTCCGGCAGTGAAATCGAGCAGCACCGCATGCGGCCCGAAATCGCCGACATTGTCGAGGTCGAGGTCCTCGGCCGACGGATAGGAACGGTCGCCGAGCAGCGAGGCCCAGTGGTTATAGGCCCGGACCTGCATCCGCCGCTCGTCGACCCCGACGGCCGGCGGCGCGTCGATGGCGCCGTCGTCCTGGTCATGGCTGCCCGAAAGCAGGCCGCGCATGCTGTCCATCATCTGTCCCCAGTCGCAATCATCGGCGGATTCATGCACCGGGACTGGTAAAAGCGGCGTAAACGATGCGCCGACGCCGTCAGGCGAGGCTGGTGTCGATCGGCAGGCCGGCCTTCAGCGTCAGCGTCACCGGCGTGCGCTCGGCAATGTCGGCGAGCCGCGCCTGCTGGTCGGCATCGAGGCCGACGATCGCCAGCCGGCGGTCGATGCGCCGTTCCTCCTGGCCGTGGAGGCGCAGCGAAACCTCGACCGATTCGAGCGGCCAGCCCTTACGGTCGGCGTACATGCGCAGCGTGATCGCGGTGCAGGCGCCGAGGCTGGCGAGCAACAGGTCATAGGGCGCGAAGCCCGCCCCCTGCCCGCCCAGCGCCGGCGGCTCGTCGGCGACAAGCGCGCGGCCGCCCACCTCTATCGCGGTGCGATAGCGGTCTCTGCCGATGCGTGCGATGCCCTGCGCCATGCGAGTCTCCCTGTCCGGTGAGCCCTCATGCTATCAGCCGGGTGTGGCCCCGATCAATGCGCAGCGTCCGGCCGAATACCGCCTTTCGCCGCCCGATCTCCCCCTCCCGCAAGCGGGAGGGGTCGGGGGTGGGCGACAACGCCGCAACGGCCCACCCCGCTGCGAGTAGAGCGGCGCACGCCAATCAATCACTTCCCTTTCCGTTCGTGTCGAGCAAAGTCGAGACACGAACGGAAGGATGCGGGAATATGGAGCGCCCACCGCTTCAGCGGCCGCGACGCCCGATGATTCCCCGAAAAGCCCCTATCCGACGAAAGCGCGCTCGATCACGAAATCGCCCGGCGCCGCGTTCGATCCCTCCCGGAATCCCAGCGCCTCGAAGCGCGCCTGAAGGTCGCGGATCATCGCCATGCTGCCGCACATCATGATGCGGTCGGTCGCCGGATCGAAATGCGGCGCGCCGGTCAGCGGATGGCCAAACAGGCGGCCGCTGTCGATCAGCGCGCCGATCCGCCCGGTCGACCGGAACGCCTCGCGCGTCACGGTGGGCAGATAGTGGAACTGCAGCAGCGCCTGGTCCTGCACCAGCGGGTCGCCGGCAAGCTGGCTCTCCAGTTCCTCGCGGAAGGCGAGGTCGCTGACCTGCCGCGCGCAATGGACGAGCAGTATCTCGTTGAAGCGTTCGTAGATGTCGGGGTCGCGCGCGAGGCTGAGGAAAGGCGCGAGGCCGGTGCCCGTCGACAGCAGGAACAGCCGCCGTCCCGGCAGCAGCGCGTCGGTGACCAGCGTCCCCGTCGGCTTGCGGCCGAGATAGAGCGGATCGCCCGGCGCGATCGCCTGAAGGCGCGAGGTCAGTGGCCCGTCGGGCACCTTGATCGACAGGAACTCGAGCTCGTCGGCATAGGCGGGGCTGGCGATCGAATAGGCGCGCAGCAGCGGCCGCCCTTCGCCCGGCAGGCCGAGCAGCACGAACTCGCCCGACCGGAAACGGAAGCTCGGCGGGCGGGTGATCGAGAAGCTGAACAGATGATCGTTCCAGTGCCGCACGCGCAGCACCTCCTCCACGGTCAGCGAAGCGGAAGGCGCGAGTTTCGCGGCGGCGGCGATGCGATCGCTCATGTCGATGGTCCTGACAGGCTGGGAGAGGGCGTGGTGAGGTGCGAAAGGTCGAATCCGGCTGCTGCGAGTTGCGAGGCGGCGGCGTCGATCGCCGCGAGCGCGGGCGCAACGCTCGCCTCGTCGACCAGCAGGCCGAGCGTCGCGCGCGCCGTGTCCGTCCCGCCCGACGCCGCGTCGCTCCACAGGCGGAGCAGGATCGCCTCGACCTCGCCGATGCGCGCGCAGCCCATCGGCGCGAACGCCAGCCGGGTGCGCGAGCCGCTGACGAGCAGCGCGAAGGCGACGTGGACATCGGGCAGCGCGGCGAGCGCGCCGACGCCCGCAAAGCCGCGGTGCAGCGCGCGCGCCGGGCAGCATCCGCGCTCGATCGCCAGCGCCCACCCGCGCATCGCCCACAGCAGAAGGCGCCCGCCGTTGCAGAGGCTCTCCACGGGACGATCGACAAGCGCGTACATCTGTTCCTCCTGCGGCCGGGCGCAGGCCGGCGGTCGCGGATCGCCATACATACTATTGAGAGTCATTTGCAATTACAGATTGACCCGTCGCGCGATAATTGCGGCCGAACCGTCCATTGAAGCGCGATGCCATCGGTCGGACTCATTGCGAGCCCGGATCAGGTCTGGGTTTGCAATGACGAAGAGGGTCAATCCAGAGCCATCAGGCCTAGCATTCGGGTTCGCGTTCCGCGCTGCCTCCGGCCCGCGTCAAAAGGCCTTTCTCACATTATCGCGGCGTGCCAGTTTCAGCGCATGACCTTCGTCATTTCGTGAATGCAGGCGACTCCCCTCCCGCCA
>NZ_BCUA01000063.1 GCF_001591045.1 Sphingopyxis granuli NBRC 100800
GGTCGCGCTCGGCGGCATGACGCCGGCGCGCGCGCGCGCGCTGCGGCTCCGCGCGGCGGGCGGCGGCATCGCCGTGCCCGGCTGGGCGGCGATCGACGCGTGGGATGATCGGGGAAAGACGAAAGCGGCGAAGCGCCGGCCGCGTCAGAAGCGGAACGCCGTCCCGACATAGACCGCCTGGCTGTCGCGGCGCGAATCGGTCAGCGGCTGGAAGCGGTCGTCGGTACGATAGCGCACGCCCGCGGTGACATCGAGATTCTTCGTCAGGCGATAGCTGCTGACGACATCGACGCTCTGGTTGTCGCCCGGCGCGGTGATGCGGTCGGTCGCGCCCGCCGGATCGCTGGCACGGTTGATGACGCGGGTGGCGAAGCGCGACTTGGCCTCTTCCTGCTCGGGCGCCTTGGCGACGGGCAGGTTGCGCAGGTCGGTGCCGCTCGGCAGCGCCGGGGTCACGAACTTCTGGAAGCCGACCGATGCGCCCAGATCATAGGCGACGGGGGCGATGCCGATCGGCGTCTTGCTGCGCCCGGCGGCCAGCGCGGCGGTGCGCGCGGCGCTCGACGCCTCGTCGCGGGCGCGGATCACGACGGTGATCGCGCGATTCTTGCGGCTGTCGTCGGTGATCGCGGGGGTGAAGCTGAACGCGCGGCGCGATTCTTCCGACATGCGGACGTAGCGCGCGATCAGGCGCGGATCGCCCGACGCGGGAGTGAACTGGCCGAGCAGCGTCTGCGACAGCGTCGTGTCGCGGATGCGGTCGGCGCGGCTCATCGCGGCGAGGGCAGGGGGCAGGGCAAGCGAAAGGGTCGCCAGAACGACGACGCTACCCCTCCAAAAATGTCGCGGTTTCCGCGCCATTATCCTGCGACTCCAACCCCAATCGAATCTTCAGATAGGACGGCTGCCGCCGGATTGCCAGCGTTTCCGCTTCGCCCGATCGTCCCATGCCCGCTTTTGCCCGGATTGTTGCACGATGACCACAGTCGGGACCGCGGCGGATGGCGTATTGCCGCGCTTGCCGGACGGCGGCAACGGCGATAGAGACGCTTGCAATTCCCGCAGCGCAGCCGGCCGCCCGGCCCGGCGGCGCCCCATGATAAGGTATTCGGCATGCCCCAGTTTTCCTTCCTTGCCCGGCTCGGCCGCCGCCCGGCGGCGCTCGCCCTGCTCGGCGTCGCGGCGCTCGGCCTCGCGGGGTGCGGCGGCGGGAAGGAACGGCCCAAGGCCGACCTCGCCGCGTCGCAGGTGACGACGATCGGCGTGAACAGCTATCTGTGGCGCGCGTCGCTCGATTCGCTGTCGTTCATGCCGCTGCTCCAGGCCGATTCGTCGGGCGGGGTGATCATCACCGACTGGTACGCCAATCCGAGCAACCCGAACGAGCGCATGAAGGTGACGGTTTCGATCCTCGACCAGGATCTGCGCGCCGACGCGCTGCGCGTCGCCGCGTCGCGCCAGGTCGCGCAGGGCGGCGGCTGGGTCGACGCGCCGGTGCAGGCGGCGACGGTGCAGAAGCTGGAGGAGATCATCCTCACCCGCGCCCGCGACCTGCGCCGCAGCGCGTTCGAAGGCTAATTCTCCGGCGCGGACCCGCGCCAACCGACAGACAACGGGGTAAACAGGACATGACCCGCGAATCGCGCTTTGGCGCCCTGGCTGCCGACGCCCGCTGGCAGGCGGCGTGGGAGGCCGCGAACAGCTTTGCCACCGACGACAGCAAAGATATGGTCGGGGGCGACAAGCCGAAAGCCTATATCCTCGAGATGTTCCCCTATCCGTCGGGGCGCATCCATATGGGGCACGTCCGCAACTATGCGATGGGCGACGTGCTCGCGCGCTTCAAGCGGATGACCGGGCACGCGGTGCTCCATCCGATGGGCTGGGACGCCTTCGGCATGCCGGCCGAGAATGCGGCGATGGAAAAGGGGGTCCACCCCGGCGGCTGGACGCGCGACAATATCGCCGCGATGCGCGCGCAGCTGAAGCGCCTCGGCCTCGCAATCGACTGGAGCCGCGAGCTCGCGACCTGCGAGCCCGACTATTACGGGCAGGAACAGGCGCTGTTCCTCGACCTGTTCGCCGCGGGGCTGGTCACGCGCAAGGAAAGCTACGTCAACTGGGACCCGGTCGACATGACCGTGCTCGCCAACGAGCAGGTGATCGACGGGCGCGGCTGGCGGTCGGGCGCGCCGGTCGAGAAGAAGAAGCTGTCGCAGTGGTTCCTGAAGATCACCGCCTTCGCCGACGATCTGCTCGACGGGCTCAAGAGCCTCGACCATTGGCCCGACAAGGTGCGGCTGATGCAGGAGAACTGGATCGGCAAGTCGCAGGGGCTGGAATTCTCGTTCCGCCTCGCGGGCGGCGCACCGGGGTTCGATGTCTTCACGACGCGCCCCGACACGCTGTACGGTGCGAGCTTCGCGGCGATCGCGCCCGACCATCCGCTCGCCGAGCGCCTCGCCAAGGATTCGCCCGAACTCGCGGCCTTCATCGCCGAATGCCGGCGCCAGGGCACCTCGGCCGAACAGCTCGAAACCGCGGACAAGATGGGCTTCGACACCGGCGTATCGGTCCAGCATCCGCTCGACCCCGACTGGCATCTGCCGGTATGGGTGGTGAACTATGTGTTGATGGATTATGGCACCGGTGCGATCTTCGGCTGCCCGGCGCACGACCAGCGCGACCTCGATTTCGCGCGCAAATATGGCCTGCCGGTCCACCGCGTGATCGCCGACGGCGACGAGACCGAACAGGTCTTCGCCGGCGACGAGGCCTACACCGGCCCCGGCAGGCTGGTGAACAGCCATTTCCTCGACGGCATGACCGTTGACGAGGCGAAAGCCGCGATCATCGCGCGCGCCGAGCATGAAGGCTGGGGCAAGGGCACGACCGTGTGGCGCCTGCGCGACTGGGGCGTGTCGCGCCAGCGCTATTGGGGAACGCCGATCCCCTTCATCCACTGTCCGGCGTGCGGCACGGTGCCGGTGCCCAGGGACCAGCTTCCCGTCGTGCTGCCCGAGGACGTCGATTTCTCGGTCCCCGGCAATCCGCTGCTGCGCCACCCGACGTGGAAGCATGTCGCCTGCCCGTCGTGCGGCGGCGCCGCCGAGCGCGAAACCGACACGCTCGACACCTTCGTCGATTCCTCCTGGTATTTCCTGCGCTTCGCGAGCGCGCCGGCGGACCGGCCGTTCGACCCGGAGGTCATCCGCCGCTGGCTGCCGGTCGACCAGTATATCGGCGGCATCGAGCATGCGATCCTCCACCTGCTCTATGCGCGCTTCTGGACGCGCGCGCTCGAACGGCTGGGGATGGTCGAGATCAAGGAACCGTTCGCGAGCCTGTTCACGCAGGGCATGGTCACGCACGAAACCTATAGCCGGGCGCAGGGCGAGGGGATGCCGCCGCTCTATTTCACCCCCGACGAGGTGACGCGCACCGCCGACGGCGCGACGCTCGACGCCGACGGCGCGCCGGTCGCGGTCGGCCGCGTCATCAAGATGTCGAAGTCGAAGAAGAATGTCGTCGATCCCGACGCCATCCTCGACCAATATGGCGCCGACGCGGCGCGCTGGTTCATGCTCTCCGACAGCCCGCCCGAGCGCGACCTGCCGTGGAGCGAGGCGGGGATCGAGGGCGCGTGGCGCTTCGTGCAGCGTTTGTGGCGGATCTTCGGCGAGACCGAAGTCGTCGGCGACGGCGGCGAGGACAAGGCGCTCGCGCGCAAGCTGCACCAGGCGATCGCCGGGGTCGCCGCCGACATCGAGGCGCTCGGCTTCAACAAGGCGGTGGCGAAGATCCACGCGCTCGCCAACGAGATCGAGAAGGCGAAGCCCTCGGCGACCCGCGGCGAGGCGTGCCGGACGCTGATCCTGCTCGTCGCGCCGATGATGCCGCACCTCGCCGAAGAGGCGTGGGCGGCGCTTCCCGACAGCCGGCGCGGCGCCGCGATGGTCGCCGACGCGGCATGGCCGGCCGCCGATCCGGCGCTGCTCGTCGACGACGAGGTGACGATCGCGATCCAGATCGCCGGCAAGCTGCGCGATACGATGACGCTGGCCAAGGGCGCGGACAAGGCAGCGGCGGAGGCCGCGGCGCTGGCGCGGCCGCGCATCGCCGACCTGCTCGGCGGCGCGGCGCCGAGGAAGGTGATCGTCGTCCCCGACCGGCTGGTGAACATCGTTCCCTGAAGATGGGTGCTGCCGACTCTCCGGCTTCGTCGAGCGAAATCGGGATATCCCCAACCCCCTCCCGCCTGCGGGAGGGGAGAAGGATGGCCGCATGGAATGCGAAAGGGCCGCTACCTTGCATCGACTTCGGCCAGAGGTCCCCTGCGGGCGGTCGACGGGCTCGACACGAACAGGGATTGCGGTCATTATTCCCCCGATGCGTAGCCTCCTGACCTCCTCGCTCGTCGCCGCCTCGCTGTTGCTCGGCGGCTGCGGACTGCGCCCGCTCTATGCGAACGGCAGCCAGGGCGCGGTGGCGCGGACGCTCGCCGATGTCGATGTCGCGCCGATCGAGGGGCATTCGGGCTGGCTCGTCCGCAACGCGCTGCGCGACCGGCTCCAGCCGACGCAGGCGGGGCAGGGCGCGGGCGCGCGGCTGCGGCTCGATGTGCGGCTCGAGGATTCGATTACCGGCTTCGGCGTCCGCTCGGACGATGCGGTCACGCGCGAGCGGCGGACGCTGCGCGCGCGCTACCAGCTCGTCGATGCGGGGTCGGGCGAGGTGCTGCTCGACGCGACCGCCGCGGCCGACGCGGGGATCGACGTCGTCGGCAGCGAATATGCGACGATCGCCGCCGAATCCTCGACCCTCGAACGGCTCGCGCAGGGCATCGCTGACCAGATCGTCGCGCGCGTCGCGGTGTTCGCGAGCCGCGGCGGCGGGCAGGCCGCGGCTGCCCCGGCACCCCCGCCGGCGCGCTGAGCGGCGATGAAGCCGCTCAAGCCCGCCGACCTCGAACGCCAGACGCGCCTCGACCCCGCGGTCCGCTTCGTCCTGCTCACCGGTCCCGACGAGGCGACGATGGGCGCGGTCGCCGCGCATCTCGTCGGGCTTGCGGGCCCGGAGGCTGAGCGGCTCGACCTCGCCTCGCCGCAGCTGTCGCAGGATGCGGCGCTGCTCGCCGCTGAGGCGGCGTCGATGTCGCTCTTTTCGCCGGCGCGGGTGATCCGGCTGGAGATCGCGGGCAGCGGCGACGATTGCCTGTCGGCGGTTGAGGCGCTGCTCGCCGCCGACACCGCGATCAACCCGGTGATCGCGACCGGCGCGTCGGTGAGCGCGCGTTCGAAGCTCGTCAAGCTGGTCGAGGGCGCGGCGGGGGCGGTTGCCGCCATCTGCTACCAGCCCGACCGGCGCGCGCTGGTCGGCATCGCGATGGACGCGGCGCAGGATCAGGGGTTGCGCCTGTCCAACGCCGATGCACAGCTGCTCGTCGATCTCGTGTCGGGCGACCAGGCGCTGATGCGGCGCGAGATCGAGAAGATCGCGCTCTACCTCGACGCCGCGCCCGACCGGCAGCGGCAGGTGACGGCGGCGGACATCGCCGCGCTGGGCGCCGCGACGCACGAGGAGGACGTCAGCGCATGCATCAACGTCGCGCTCGGCGGCAAGGTGCGCGACCTGCCCGACATGCTGGCGAAGGCGGCGGCGATCGGCGTTGCCGAAATCCGCATCATCCGCGCGCTCGGCATCCGCGCGATGCAGCTCGCCCGGCTGCGCGCCGAGGTCGATGCGGGCGCACATCCGGCGACGGTGGTATCGGCGCGGAGCAGCGGCGTTTTCTGGAAGGAGCGCGATGCGGTGACGGCGCAGCTCCACATCTGGGATTCGCTGCGCGTCGCGCGGCTGATGACGCGGCTGCTCGATTGCGAGCGCGCGCTCAAATCGTCGGGCACCGCGGGGGCGGTGCTGTTCCGCAAGCTGATGACCGACATCGCGCACCAGGCGGCGCGAGCGCGCTAATTCAGGGATCGGTTCAGGGAGCCGCGTCGCGCGCCTCGATCCGCGTGCGCGGGTCGTCGGGCGGGACGAAGGTCCAGACGGTGTCGCCCGGCTCGACCGGCGGCCGGTGCTGGGCGGAAAAGACGGCGAGGTCGCCCGACGGCCGCGCGACCATCAGGCTGTCGCCGCCCGACGCCTTCATCCGCGCGACGAAATCGGCATAGGGGAATTTCTCGGTGATCCGGGTGCGGCCGAAGGTCCACCCCGCCTGCAGCCGGTCGAGCTGCGTCTCGATCGGCGTGCCCCCGAGCGTCAGGACGCGCCCGCGCCGCCGGCTGCCCCGCGGCGTCTCGGCGATCACCCGGCTGACCCGGTCGTGGCCGACCTCGGGCGCCAGCTCGCTGCACACCAGCGCGTTATAGGCGTCGTTGTCGGTCGCGGCGATCAGTTGCTGATAGCGGCCCATGTCGAGATGGTCGTCGTGCGTCTCGTCCAAGATATCGCCGTGATAGACGGGCAGGTCGGCGGCGCGGGCGCGGCGCAGCGCGAGCAGGCTGGTGTCGGCGACCAGCACCGCGCGGCCCTGTGCCTTGACGAACTCGGCGAAGGCGATCGTCCAGCCGTTGGCGCCGACGAGCAGCACCCCGTCGCCCTTGCCGCGGTCGAGCCCCAGCCAGCGCGCGAAGGGCGCGGCGGTGAAGCCGTGCGCGAAGATCGTCGCGATGACCACCGCAAAGGACAGTGGCACCAGCGCCTCCGCGCCCGGCACCCCGTAATCCGACAGGCGCAGCGCGAACAGGCCGGTCACGGCGGCGGCAACGATGCCGCGCGGCGCGATCCAGGCGACGAACAGGCGCTCGCGCAAGGGGATGCGGGTAAAGAGCAGCGCCGCCATGATCGTCAGCGGCCGCACCACGAAAAGCAGCAGGACGAGGAAGAGCAGGAAGCGGAGCTGGAAATTCTGGATGACGGTCCAGTCGAGCGTGGCGGACAAGATGATGAACACCCCCGAGACGAGGAGGACGGTCAAATCCTCCTTGAAGCGCATCAGCATATGGCTCGAATCGGTCTCGCGGTTCGCCATCACCACTCCCATCACCGTGACGGTGATCAGTCCCGTTTCGTGCATGATGAGGTCGGAGAGGACGAAGACCGCGATCACCGTCGTCAGCAGCACCGGCGCCTTCAGATATTCGGGCACCCAGCCGCGCACGAAGGCCGCGGTCAGCGCGAAGGCGGCGGCGCCGCCGATCAGCATCGCGAGCAGGCTGGCGGCGACGACATCGGTGACGATACCGACGCCGTTCGCGTCGCTGCCGCCGTGGATGATGTATGAATAGATGCCGACCGCGAGCAGCGCGCCGATCGGATCGTTCACGATCGCTTCCCATTTCAGCATGTGCTTGACGCGCGGCGTGATGTTGAGCGTGCGCAGCAGCGGCACAATGACCGTCGGGCCGGTGACGACCATGATGCCGCCGAACAGCGCCCCCAGCTCGAACGGCAGCCCCGCGCCATAATAGGCGGCCGCGGTGCCGAGCGCCCAGCCGACCGGCACGCCGACGAAGACGAGCATGAACACCGCGACGCCGGCGTGGCGCAGTTCGCGGAATTTCAGGCTGAGCCCGCCCTCGAACAGGATGACGGCGACCGCGAGCTTGATGATCGGTTCGCGCAGTGCCCCGAAATCCTTTTCGGGATCGATCAGCCCCAGCACCGGCCCGGCGACGATGCCGGCGAGCAGCATCAGCGCGATCGCGGGGCGTCCCGTCCGCCAGGCGACCCATTGCGCGCCGAGGCCGATGATGCCGATCAGGGCGATTTTGACGAGCAGGGAGTCGATCGCGAACATCGCGCAAGCCTATGCAAGGACAGGCGAAAAGCAAAAGAAAACCGCCCGCGCGCGACATGGCGCGCGGGCGGTCGAAGCGCGATTGCGCCGGATCAGAACTGGCCGCGCAGCGTCACGCCATAGGTGCGCGGTTCGCCGGGGAAGCCGACGAAAAGCTGGCTCGCCGTCGCCGGGAAGCCGAGCGACGCGGGCGCCGCGACCGAGCGGAAGGTGCCGCTGCCCTGCAACGGCATGTCGGCCCCGATCTGATAGTAGCGCTTGTTGAGCAGATTCTGCCCCCACAGCTCGATTCCCCAGCGCCGGTCGGGACCATAGAGGCCGACGCGGCCGTTGACGACCGCGAAGCCGTCCTGGATCTTCTCGACGTCGAGGTCGGAGCCGGTGTTGGTGTCGCTTTGCAGGCGCGTGTCGAGATAGAAGAGCGCGCTCATCCCCGACCCGCCGATCGGCGGCGTCCAGCTGATCCCCGCGGTCGCGACATATTTGGCGGCGTTCGACACGCCGCGACCGGGAAGCTGGAACAGCACCGGCGACAGCGGCCGGCCTCCGGTGCCGACGAGATTGCGGCGATAGAGGGTGTCGACATAGGTCAGCCCCATGTTGACCGACAGATAGCGCGCGGGGCGCAGGAAGGTCTCGATTTCCAGCCCCTTGGCGACGACGCCGGGTTTCAGCCGGTCGGCCGCGCAGCCGCCGGTAAGGGCGCTGTTGTCGATCGGGCCGGTGCCGAGGTCGTCCTTGCACGCCTGGATGTTCGTCACCTCGAAATTGACGCCATTGTAGGTGTTGAGCTGGTAATTGCTGTATTCCTGCCAGAAGGCGGCGATGTTGACGTCGATCCCCGGCCCGTCCCACTTGATGCCGAGTTCGTAGGCGTCGACCTTTTCGCTCGCGAACTGCAGGTCGCTCGCCTCGGGCCGCCCGTTGGCCGGGGTGTTGGCGGGAAGCGCGAGCAGCGCGGTGCAGGCGGCGTTCTGCACCGCCGACCCCGCGGTGGTGCTGCACGGCCGGTCGAGCGCCGAGAAGTCGAGGTTGAAGCCTCCGGCCTTGTACCCCTTCGACGCCGAGCCATAGACGAGCAGGTCGGGCGTCGGTTTCCAGCTCAGCACCGCGGTGCCCGTCCACTGGCTGTCGCTGAAGCGCGTGCCCGGCGCGCCCTTGACGAGGTCGGGCGCGGTGCCGTTGATGACGCAGGCGAGGCTCGCGAGCGCCTGCAGCGATGAATTGACGATCGCCGGGCACAGCGTGTTGGTGAAATTGGCGTCGCCGGCCAGCGTCTTCTTTTCGTGCGTGTAGCGCGCGCCGATCGTCAGCGTCAGCCGGTCCTCGACGAGGTCGAAGCTGTTGTGGGTGAACAGTGCATAGTTGGTGCTGCGCTGGTGAAAGCTCGGATCGGCGGCGCCCGTGCCGTTGAGGCGCGGCGCGTTGAGCAGCGCGGCGATCCCCTGGAAGCCGGGGAAGGAGGCCACGGGCAGGTTCGAGCAGGTGGCCGAGGCGGGATTGACCAGCGTCGGCGCGAGCGTCACCGCCGCGAGGCAGTTGGCGAAGCGCTCATAATCGGCGCCATAGACGATGTCGTCGTCGACATCGAGCTTCTCGTTGGCGAAATAGCCGCCGACCAGCCAGTCGAGCCGTCCGTCGAGCGCATCGCCCTGCAACCGCAGTTCCTGCGTGAACAGGCGGAAGCGGCGGTCGAGGTCGGTGCGGTGCAGGATGTCGAGCGCGTTGAAGTCGGCGTCCTGCCCCTGCCCATTCTTGTAATCGCGATAGGCGGTGATCGAGGTCAGCGTCGCCGGGCCGAGTTCCCACGTCAACTCGCCCGAAACGCCCCAGTCCTTGGTGTCGGAGCGATAGGTGATGCCGGGGGTGGTCGCCTGGGTGCGAATGAAGCTCTCTCCCGGGGGCGGCACCTGATGGTTGGCGCCGAGAAGCTGAAGCAGCGGCAGCAGCGTGTTGGGTCCGGCGACCGGAAAGCCGTCGGCGCCGCGCGTCAGGCCGCGCACCGGGCCGAGCAGCACGCCGCCGCAGCAATTCTCGTCGCGCTCGCTGTAATCGGCGATCAGGCGCAGCCTGATGCTGTCGCTCGGTTCGAACAGCATCTGCCCGCGCACCAGCCAGCGGTCGCGGTCGTTGATGTCGGGTTCGCCGGGCGTCGCATTCCTGATGAAGCCATCGCGCTTCTGCCATACGCCGTCGAGACGCAGCGCCGCCTTGTCGCCGAGCGGCGCGTTCAGCGACCCGTCGATGCGCCAGTAATCATAATTGCCGTAGCTGACCGACCCCTTGCCGCCGAAATGGCCGAGTTCGGGCCCCTTGGTGACGATGTTGATCAGCCCGGCGGTCGAGTTGCGGCCGAACAGCGTACCCTGCGGCCCGCGCAGCACCTCGACGCGTTCGATGTCGCCCAGTTCGGACAGGCCGACCCCGGTGCGGCTGCGATAGACGCCGTCGATGAACAGGCCGACCGAGCTTTCGAGCCCGGGATTTTCGCCGACCGTACCGATGCCGCGGATGCGCGCGGTGAAATTGACCTCGCTTGTCGCGCCCGACACGAGCAGCGACGGGGCGACCTGTCCCAGCGCGCGCACGTCGGTCGCGCCGGTCTTTTCCAGCGTCTCGCCGGTCACGGCCGATACGGCGATCGGCACGTCCGACAGCATCTCGCTGCGCCGCGTCGCGGTGACGATGATCGAATCGGGATCCTCATATCCCTCGCCGCCGCGCGCCTGCGCGAGCGCCGGGGTCGCGGCGAAGGCGACCGCCAGCGATACCCCGAGCGCGCTGGTGTGAAGCAGGTGGGACGCGGAAAAACGCTTGGCTTTCATCGGTGGTCCTCCTCTCGCAATATCTTTTCATTCTGCGAGGAAGGAGCATATCAAAATGGCGTGGAGCGACCAGAGGCCGCCCGTTTCCGTAGCGGTTTTACGCCGCGGGCGCGTCTTTTCTGCCACAGCTGCCACGAATGCCAGTTTGACAAAAAGAAAAAGGCGGGGCGCGCCGGCCCCGCCTTTTCCAATCGGGGCGGCCGCGGCCGCCCCGACCCCCTTGCGGCTCAGAACTTGCCGCGCAGCGTCACGCCATAGGTCCTCGGCTCGGCTAGGAACATCGAGAAGATCTGGCGACCGCCCGGATATTGCGGATCGGCGAAATCGGCCGTCGTCGCGCCTTCCTGGAAGGGCGAGTTGAAGGCGACCTGCGAATATTGCTTGTTGAAGATATTCTGCGCCCACAGCTCGATGCCCCATTTCTCGTCGGGGCCGCGCACGCCGAGGCGCGCGTTGAAGATGGCATAGCCGTCCTGTTCCTTCTGCGGGAAGAGGTCGGAGCCGGTGTTGTAGTCGCTGGTCATGCGGCCGTCGACGTAGACGAGCCCGGTCAGCCCGCTGCTGCCGATGTCGGGCGTCCAGGCGATGCTGCCGGTCGCGACCAGTTCGGGCGCGTTCGACATATTGTCGCCGGGAAGCTTGCGAAGCGCCTGGTCGAGCGGCGTGCCCGACGAGTTGCCGACCAGATTCTTGTTATATTTGGTCCGGGCATAGGTCAGCCCCGCGGTCATGCGGAAGCTGCGTGCCGGGATCAGCGAGGCTTCGAGTTCGAAGCCCTGCGAGCGCACACCCCAGGTCACGTCGTCCGCGGCGCAGGCGCCGGTCGTTGCGGCTGCCGCGTTGTAGTTGGGCGCACTCGTAAATTTGCTCTGGTCGCGGTCGGCCCCGCCGAGATCGGCCGAGCAGCCGTTGATCGTCTGCACGATATAGGTCGAGCCGTTGAAGGTGTTGAGCTGGAAGTTCTTGAAGTCGGTGCGGAACAGGGTCAGCCCGGCGCTGAACGGACCGCCCGAATATTTGGCGCCGAGTTCGTAGCTGGTGACGAGTTCGGGGTCGAACTGGAGGCCGCTGACCAGAGCTTGCGCGCCCGCTTGGCCGCCGAACGGAACGATCGGCGATTTCAGCGCCGAGCGGTCGAGGTTGAAACCACCCGCCTTGTAGCCGCGTGAATAGCTGGCATAGGTCATCAGATCGTCGGTGGGTTTCCACGACAGGATCGCGGTGCCGGTGAACTTGTCCTCGCTGCGCTGGTCGCTGATCGACACGCCATTGAGCTCGGCGGTAGCATTGCCCTGACAGCCGAGGCCGATCAGCGCGCCCGCCAGCGCCTTGGCGGTCGCATTACTGGTAGTGCTCGTCAGGTCGTCGAGCACGAGGCCTTGTATCGTCGTGCAGACCGTGTTGTCGTTGGTGAAGCTGGCCGAGAATTTCTTCTTGTCGTGCGTGTAGCGCAGGCCGAGCGTCAGATCGAGCGTGTCGGTGATGTGGAAGATATTGTGCGTGAACAGCGCCCAGTTCGTTCCGTTCTGCCGATAGCGGTCGTTGATCGAGCCGAGGTCGTTAAGGCCGTCGAGCGCGGAGAAGGCGGCGACGATATCCGCCCCCGAAGTGCCCGAGGCGCCGAGGATCGTATTGCGGCCCACCCCGAGCGGATTGTCGATGCCCCCCGCGACGCAGCCTGCCTGACCCGGCGAATAGAGGCCCGCAAGCGCGCTGCCGCTAACGAGGCGGCAGTTGGCGAAGCGGCCGTAATCGTCGCCGAAGCGCAGATTGTCGCGCACCGTCAGCTTTTCGTTCGCGTAGAATCCGCCGATCAGCCAGTCGAGCTTGCCGTCGAAGGCTTCGCCCTGCAGCCGCAGTTCCTGGGTGAAGGTGTGGAACTGGCGATAGGCGTCCTTGTCGTCGGCGCGATAGAGGATGTCGACCGCGCCATAGTCGAGGTCGCCCGCCTGTCCCGAGCGATATTCGCGATAGGCGGTGATCGACGTCAGCGTCGCGCCGCCGAAATCATAGTCGATCTGGCCCGAGAAGCCGTAATCCTTGGTCTTGCCGGCATAGCTGCGGCCCGGAGTGACATAAATGTCGCGGTTGTAGCCGGGGGTCAGCGCCGCGGCGGGCTGTCCCAGGTCGATCAGCACCCGCGTGATGTTGTTGGTTGTCGCGGTCGCGGCCCCCGTCGGGCTCGGGTTGTTGAGGTTGCCGATGTAGGGATTGACGCTGTTGTCGACATAGATGGCAGCGCAGCAGCGCTCGTCGCGGTTGGTGTAGTCCGCGATCAGGCGCAGCGACAGCGCGTCGGTCGGTTCGAACAGCAGCTGCCCGCGCAGGAAATAGCGGTCGCGGTTGTTGATGTCAGTGTTGTTGTTGACGTCGTTGTAGAAGCCGTCGCGCTTCACCCACACGCCGTCGATGCGCGCCGCGAGCGTGTCGCTGATCGGCCCGGTGACGCTGCCGCCGAGGCGCCAATAGTCGTGGTTGCCGTAGGTGACCTCGCCATTGGCGCCGAAGGTGAAGGAGGGTTTCTTCGAATAGATGCTGATCAGGCCCGCCGACGAGTTGCGGCCGCCCAGCGTGCCCTGCGGCCCGCGCTGCACCTCGACGCGGTCGATCTCGCCCAGTTCGTTGAGGCCGATGCCGGAGCGCGAGCGATAGACGCCGTCGATGAACACCGGAACCGAACTTTCGAGCCCGGGGTTGTCGCCGACGGTGCCGATGCCGCGGATGCGCGCCGAGCCGTTGGCCTCCGAACCGGTCGAGGAGACGAGCAGCGACGGGGCGACCTGGTTGAGCTGGCGGATGTCGTTGGCGCCGCTGTTCTGCAGCGTCTCGGCGCTGACCGCCGAGATGGCGACCGGCACGTCGGACAGCAGCTGCGCGCGGCCCTGCGCGGTGACGATGATCGGCGCGTCGCCGCTATCGTCCGCCGTCGCCTGGTCTTGCGGCGCGGCGTCCTGCGCGAAGGCGGGAACGGCGGCCGCGGCGACCGCCAGCGATACGCCGAGCGCGCTTGTGCGCAGCAGGTGGGCAGACAGAAGGGAAGATGATTTCATTTGGGGCACTCCTCTCAGAGAATTTCTGTTCTCGTTGCCGCGCGATCATAGCCCGATCGCTTCCGCGTTCTAGTCAAGCTCGCGCTTTTGCGCGTTTCTTTGCAACGAGTGATGCTTTTTCGCCACAGCCACGCCGAGGCGTGCCGGGCGCAAATTAGGGGAAATCCCCTATGCCGTAGCGTCACATCCGGCGGCGTCACGGCACGGGAAAGCGAGCAGCCGTCCCTGCGCGACGAGCATCGCGCGATAGGGGCCGGAAAATTGCTCGGCGATCGCCGCGTCGCGGACGTCGAGACCGCCTGTGAGGCTGCCGAAGGCCGGCAGCATCAGGCGCCGGTCGTCGGCGGCGAAGCAGGGGCGCGATACGCTGCGGCCGCGCAGCGCGAGGCGCAGCTTGGGGTGGAAATGCCCCGAAATCTCGGGCCGCGTTTCGCCGGGCAGGCATTGGTGGCGCAGCACGATGCCGTCGACGACCAACTCGTCGGCGACGGTGCCGCCCCACGCGTCGCCGCTCAGCCCGTCGTGATTCCCCGCCACCCAGACGAGCCGCGCCCGTGCCGCGTGATGGGCGAGCCGCCGGGCGATCGCCGGCGCGACGGCGCGCGCCGCCTGCGGATCGTGGAAGCTGTCGCCGAGGCACCAGATCTGCCGCGCGCCGGTGTCGGCGGCGAGCCGCGTGAGCCGGTCGAGCGTATCGATACTGTCATAGGGCGGCAGCGGCTGGCCGCGCGCGGCATACCAGCGCGCCTTTTCGAGGTGCATGTCGGCAACGATCAGCGCGCCGTGCCGCGCCCAGAACAGCGCGCGGTCGCCCGCCACGGCAAAGCGGTGGCCGGCGAAGTCCAGCGCCGGTCGAGCGGACGGCGGCGGGACGAGCGGGGGGACGAGCGGGGCAGGCGCCATCGCGCGGCTATGGCAAGGCGGCGGGGCGGCGGCAAGCGCCGGGCGACGGGTTGCGCCGATCAGCTCCCGGCGGCGATCCCCGCGGCGGCATAACGCAGCGCCGGGTCGCGGCTCGCGCGTTCGGGCAGGTCGAAGACGACGCGCTTGTTCGGGAAATCGATCTCGACCCGGTCGAACAGCGACAGGCTGTCCATGCCGAGCAGCAGCGCCGGACGCTCCGCGAGATCGAGCGCGCGGAAGGCCTGTGAATCGGCGAAGCTGACCGGCAGGTCGTTGACCTCCATCCCGTTGATCGAGATGCGGCGGACGATCGTGCGCATCGCCGCGACCGGCTCGCCGGTCACCGCGTTGAGCGTCACCGGAAGAAAGGGCAGGCGGTTCTGCTTCCGGTTGGCGACGAGCCGCTGGAAGGCGAGGTTGCCGACGCTGGTCTGCGCGCCCGTGTCGACGATCACGTCGACGCGATGGCCGTCGAGCCGCGCGTCGGCGAGGATCAGCCGCCCCGCCTGGTTGCGCGCGGTGACGACGATCGCGTCGTCGTCGCGGATGATCGGCCGCGCCCGGCGCCGGGTCTCGAGGATCGCCATGCTTTCCTTGCGGAAATCGATGAGGACGCGGCGGTCTTCGAGCATGTCGACGCCGATCAGCCCCGCGGCGCCGATATGGCGGCCGGCGAAGGCCGGGGCTTCGAACCCGCTCATGTGCAGGTCGGTCATCTGCAGCGCCGCGACGCGATAGCTCTGCGCGGTCGCCGAACCGCCTATCGTCGCGAGGCGCAGCGTCGCGCCGGGAAGCAGGCCGAGCCGCTCGGCAAGCTCCTTGGCGATCACGGTGCGTTCGGCGCCGGTATCGACGAGGAAGGAAAAGGGCCCCTGCCCGCCGACCATGACGTTGACCGCCATGCGCCGCGTCGCGTCGAGGTCGAACGGCTGGATGAAGGGCGTGACCTCGCTCGTCGTCGTCGCCGGGTCGGCGATGCCGTCGGTCGGGGGCGCGGGCACGATCGGCGCCGTCGGGATCGTCGCGCCCGGCGGGGTCGATCCCAGCAGCACGGGGGCGGCGAGCAGGAGGATCCAAAGCGGCGCGCGGGCGGAGGCGTGTCTCATGGCGGCATCCTTCTTTTGATGCCAGTCTACGCCTGCGGCGCCGCCGCGGCAAGCAGGACAAAGAGTCGCCCTTCTGGTGGCCCTAGGGCCCCATCGCCGCTTCGGCGAGCGTGTCGGCGAGTTCGCCGAGCAGCGCATCGTCGAGATCGGCGGCGGCGACATTCTCGCGGCCGATCAGGACGAGGACGGGGATTGCGAGCGGGCTGATGCGGTCGAGCCGCTGGTGCACCATTGTTCCGGCCGCGCGGTCGAGCAGGTCGCCAAGCCGTGCGACGTCGGTCAGCCGCTCGCGCGCATCGGCCCAGGCGGCCTCGAGCAGCAGATGGTCGGGCTCGTATTTGCGGAGCACGTCGAAGATCAGGTCGGTCGAAAAGGTCACCTGCTTGCCCGTCTTGCGCTTGCCCGGATGCTGGCGCTCGATGAGGCCGCCGATCACCGCGACCTCGCGGAAGGCGCGTTTCAGCAGGTGCGATGTCTCGACCCACTCGACGAATTCGCCTTCGAGGATCGTCGCGTCGAACAATGCCTCGGGATCGGTGACCGGCCGTAGCGACCAGAGCGCGATCGCATAGTCGGAGGCGACGAAGCCGAGCGGCTGCAGCCCCGCGCGCTCCATCCGCTTCGACAGCAGCATCCCCAGCGACTGGTGCGCGTTCCACCCCTCGAACGGATAGCAGACGAGATAATGCGCGCCTTCGTGCGGAAAACTCTCGACGAGCAGTTCGCCGGGACGCGGCAGCACCGACCGCAGCGCCTGCATCTCCAGCCAGAAGCGGACATCCTCGGGAAAGCGTCGCCAGCTTGCCGGATCGGCGAGGAAAGCCCGCACCCGGTCGGCGAGGCGGGTCGAGATGGCGAGCCGCGCGCCCATATAGCTGGGGATGCGCGCGGGACGCGTCGTCGCGCGGACGATCAGGTCGGTGTCGCGGATCGCCTCGACCTCGAGGCTGAGCCCGGCGAAGGCGAAGGTGTCGCCCGGTGTCAGCGTGCTGGCGAAATATTCCTCGACCTGCCCCAGCCGCCGCCCGTTCCGGAACCGCACCGCCGCCATCGGCGCCTCGACGATGATCCCGGCGTTGAGCCGATGCTGCGCCGCGAGCCGGGGGTGCGCGACCCGCCAGCGCCCCGGTCCGTCGGGTGCGAGGCGGCGGAACCGGTCATAGCTCTTGAGCGCATAGCCGCCGTCGCGCACGAAGCCGAGCAGGCGCGCGAAAAGCCCGGCATCGACCCAGCGATAGGGCGTCGCGGTGCGAATCTCGGCAAGCAGTTCGGCCTCGTCGAACGGCGCCGCGCAGGCGAGCGCCATCACATGCTGCGCGAGCACGTCAAGCGCGCCGGGACGGAAGCGGTCGGCATCGCGCTCGCCCGCCGCGACCGCATCGAGCGCGGCGCGTGCCTCCAGATATTCGAAGCGGTTGCCGGGCACGATCAGCGCGCGGCTCGGCTCATCCAGCCGGTGGTTGGCGCGGCCGATGCGCTGGAGCAGCCGCGACGAGCCCTTGGGCGCGCCCATCTGGATCACGCAGTCGACGTCGCCCCAGTCGAGCCCGAGGTCGAGGCTGGCGGTCGCGACGAGCGCGCGCAGCCGCCCCTCGGCCATCGCCGTCTCGGCGCGCTGCCGCGCCTCGCGGTCGAGGCTGCCGTGGTGGATCGCGATCGGCAGCGACAGGTCGTTGACCTTCCACAGCTCCTGAAAGATCAGCTCGGCGAGCCCGCGCGTGTTGCAGAAGATGATCGTCGTGCGGTTCTTCGCGATCTCCGCCATCACCTGATGCACCGCATAGCGCCCCGAATGGCCGGCCCACGGCACCGCGCCTTCGGGCAGCAGGATGCGGATGTCGGGATCGGCCCCGGGCTCGCCCTCGACCAGCGTTACCCCCCCGGCATCGGCGTCGGGCGCCAGCCAGGCGCGATAGGCGTCGGGGTCGGCGATGGTGGCCGACAGGCCGACGCGGCGCAGACCGGGCGCGATCCGCTGAAGCCGCGCCATCGCGAGCGACAGGAGGTCGCCGCGCTTGCCGGGCGCAAAGGCATGTATCTCGTCGATCACCACCGTCTTCAGATCGGCGAACATCGCGAAGCTGTCGGGCCAGGAGAGCAATAGCGACAGCGATTCGGGCGTCGTCAGCAATATGTTCGGCGGCTTTGCGCGCTGCCGCGCCTTCCTGTCCGAACTGGTGTCGCCGCTGCGGCTCTCGACGCTGATGTCGAGGCCCATGGCGGCGATCGGGCCGAGCAGGTTGCGCTCGACATCGGCGGCGAGCGCCTTGAGCGGCGAGACGTACAGCGTGTGCAGCCGGTCGCTGGGACGACCCGCAAGGTCGGTCAGGCTGGGCAGGAAGCCCGCGAGCGTTTTGCCCGCGCCGGTCGCCGCGACGAGCAGCGCATGCTCGCCGCGCTCCGCCGCCGCGAGCATGGCGGCCTGATGTCCGCGCAGCCGCCATCCGCGCGCGGCAAACCAGTCGGCGAAGAGGGGTGGCAGGGCCATGCAGCGGATGTGGCGCCGCGGACGGCGGGGGGCAAGCCCCCGGACCGACGGCAGCGCTACGGATGTTCGCTTTCGACTGGAAGCGGACGTTTCTTCTCCCCTCCCGCCTGCGGGAGGGGAAACCAGGGCATGTCTCAAACGACCGCTTCCCACCCCAAAGCCGACACCGGTTCAGAGAAGTTCGCTCAACCCCTTGAGCAATCTTCGCCAATGTTCGCCCAGCCGGTGCTGGAACAGCATCAGCTCGAACCCGTGCCGCGCGGCGTGATGCTGCGGAATGCCGTCCCATCCGCGATGCTCGACCGTTACCCGCGTGTCGGCGCCGACCGCCTCGAAGCGCACCTCGACCTCGGTGGTCTGGTCGGGCGCGAAGCTGGGCAGCCGCCAGCCGAAGGCGAGGCGTTCGCCGGGCGACCAGTGCCGCACCGCCCCGATCTCCCACTCGGTGCCGTCGGCGAAGCGGGTGACGAGGCGGCCGCCCGGGCCGGGAGGATCGAAGCGCAGTTCGCCGTCGCCTTCCGGGGTCAGCGGGAAGAGCGGGTGGCTCGTCCACCAGCGGCCGATGTCGCGGGTGAAGGCGGTGAAGGCCGCCATCGGCGACGCGGCGACACGCAGCGCGACGATCACCGCCGCGCCGCTCACGCGCCCCGCCCTTCGACATGCGTCTTGAATGCCGCGAGCTGGTGCGCCCAGCGCGCCTCGGTCTCGGCGAGCCAGGCCTTGAGTTCGTCGGTCGCGCCATCCTTCAGGCGATAGATGCGCACGCGCGCGTCGAAATCGGGATGCGCATCCTCGACCAGCCCGCCGGCCTTGAGCGCGCGCAGATGGCGGCTCATCGCGGGCGGGGCGAGGCCGAGCGCGCCAGCGAGATCGCCGGCGCTGCGCGGTCGCTCGCGCAGCAGCTCGACCGCGCGGCGGCGCTGCGGATCGGCGAGCGCGGCGAGGGTGCGGTCGAGCGCGGCGCTCAATCGTCGAGCCGCGTCTTGGTGGTGAAACCGCCCTCGGCGTCCCATTCCGCCGCGGTTTTGGCTTCGACAGTGACGCCGAAGGTCCAGATATGCCCCTCCGGGTCTTTGGCGCGATAGGTACGGTCGCCGTAGAATTGCGTCTCGGGCGCGGCGATGATGTCGGCGCCCGCGGCGCGCGCGCGGCCGCAATGCGCGTCGATGTCCTCGCCGGCGCCGAGCTGGACATGCACCGACTGCGTATTCTTGCCGCCGATCGATTTCGGACTGCGGTGATGGTCCGACCATTCGCTGCCGACCATCACCACCGAATCGCCATAGCCCATCTCGCTGTGCGCGAGATTGCCGTCGGCGTCGAGCAGCACGAACAGCGGCTCGAAACCGAACGCCGCCTCGAGCCAGCGGAAGGCGGCCTTGCTGTCCCGATAGCTGACCGCGCTCGAAAGTCCCTTGGGACGGTGCTGTTCGGTCATTTTCCGTCTCTCCTGCGAATCATATGATTTTCCATATCTACAATATTTGCAGGAAATTGAAAATATATAGATGGAAAGCGATGTTCGAGCCCTGTCGGCGGCACCTGTCTTTTTTGAAACCGACCCCTCTCTGTAAGAAGAGGAGATTATCGGCCTTTCGGTCTGACCGGTCGACCGCTCAGTCGTCGAGCAAGGTCATGTTGACGCGTGCGGTGCCGGAGCGGTGCATGCCGATCTCCTTAGCAGCGGCGTGGCTGACGTCGATCACGCGGCCGCGGCCGAAGGGACCGCGATCATTGATGCGGACGACGACGCTCTGGCCGTTGGCGATGTTGGTCACGCGCACCTTGCTGCCGAAGGGCAGGGTGCGGTGCGCGGCGGTCAGTTCGTCGGGATCGAAGGGCTCGCCGCTCGCGGTGCGGTTTCCGGCGAGTTCGTCGCTGTAATAGCTGGCGACGCCGCTGCCCATCTCGGTGCCGTCGCCGGCGTCGGCTTCGCCCGGACCCTGATCCTGCGCGATCGCCGGCGCGGCCGACCACAAGGACGGGGCCAACAGCAGGGCCAGGGCCAATCCCATCGAACGCCGCATATGCAGACCTTCCCCTTTGACGTGGGCGGCATCAAGCAGCGGCGTCCGCGGGGTGCAAGCGGCCGGCGTCGTATCGGTTCGAATTCGCGGCCAGCGGTGGACCGGTCAGACGTCGAGATTGGCGACCGACAGCGCGTTGGTCTGGATGAAATCGCGCCGCGGTTCGACCTCGTCTCCCATCAGCCGCTCGAAGATGTCGTGCGCGATGTCGGCCTGTTCGGCCTCGACGCGCAGCAGCGAGCGGTTGGCGGGATCGAGCGTGGTTTCCCACAATTGCTCGGCATTCATCTCGCCCAGCCCCTTGTAGCGGCTGATCGCCAGCCCGCGGCGGCTGTGCGCGAAGATCGCGTCGAGCAGTTCGGACGGGCGCGTGACCGGCGTCGCGCGCGCGGCGGGCGTCCGGGCGGCCTCCGCCTCCTCGTCGTCGGGACCCGCCTCGACCTCGGCCGCGGCGCTGCCCGCCTTCACCAGCCGGGCGGGGCGCGCATAGGTTTCGACCTGCTCGGCGGCGAGCTTGTGGAGGCGGCGCGCCTCCTGGCTGGCGAGGAAGGCGGGGTCGATCGCATGATGATCGCTGACCCCGCGCCAGCGGCGTTCGAGCGTATAGCCGCCGCCCTCGACCGCGGCGATCGTCCACACCGCTTCGTTGCCGCCTGTCAGCGCGCGCTCGGCGGCGTTCAGCCAGCGGCTGGCGGTTTCGGCGGCGCTGTGGCGGCCCGCGGCGTCGAGCTCGGGATCGAGCGCGCCCGCGAAGGCGAGCGCCTCGATCAGCCCGGCGTCGAGGGTGCGCGGCACGTAGCGCATCAGCGCGCGCAGCCGCCGCCCGTGCTCGATCAGCTCGCGCAGGTCCTTGCCCGAGCGCGCGCCGCCCGCGGTTTCGAGCAGCAACGCGTCGATGCCGGCGTCGATCAGATAATTTTCGAGCGCGGTGTCGTCCTTCAGATAGACCTCGCTGCGCCCCTTCGCGACCTTGTAGAGCGGCGGCTGGGCGATGTAGAGATGGCCGTTCTCGATGATCTCCGGCATCTGGCGATAGAAGAAGGTGAGCAGCAGCGTGCGGATATGCGCGCCGTCGACGTCGGCGTCGGTCATGATCACGATCTTGTGATAGCGCAGCTTCTCGACGTTGAATTCGTCGCGGATGCCGGTGCCGAGCGCCTGGATCAGCGTCCCGACCTCCTTCGACGAGATGATGCGGTCGAAGCGCGCGCGCTCGACGTTCAAGATCTTGCCCTTCAGCGGCAGGATCGCCTGGACGTGGCGGTCGCGGCCCTGCTTGGCCGACCCGCCCGCCGAGTCGCCTTCGACGAGGAACAGCTCGCATTTCGCCGGATCGCGCTCCTGGCAGTCGGCGAGCTTGCCGGGCAGGCTGGCGATGTCCATCGCGCCCTTGCGCCGCGTCAACTCGCGCGCCTTCTTTGCCGCTTCGCGCGCGGCGGCGGCGTCGACGACCTTCTGGATCACCGCCTTGGCATGGCCCGGATTTTCCTCGAGCCATTCGGTCATGCGATCCGCCATCAGGCTTTCGAGCGGCTGGCGTACCTCGCTGCTGACCAGCTTGTCCTTGGTCTGCGACGAGAATTTGGGGTCGGGCAGCTTGACCGAGACGATCGCGGTCAGCCCCTCGCGCATGTCGTCGCCGGTCAGACTGACCTTCTCCTTCTTGAGCAGTCCCGACTTCTCGCCATAATTGTTGAGCGTGCGTGTCAGCGCGGCGCGGAAGGCGGCGAGATGGGTGCCGCCGTCGCGCTGCGGGATATTGTTGGTGAAGCAGAGGACATTTTCATAATAGCTGTCGTTCCATTCGAGCGCGACCTCGATGCCGATGCCGTCGCGTTCGGAGGTGATCGCGATCGGATCGGGAAGCAGCGGGGTCTTGTTGCGATCGAGCCATTTGACGAACGCCGCGATGCCACCTTCGTAGAAGAGGTCGTGGACGACATGCTCGGTGCTGCGCGCATCGACCAGCTTGATGCGGACCCCCGAGTTGAGGAAGGCGAGTTCGCGGTAGCGATGTTCGAGCTTCTCGAAATCGAACTCGGTGACGTTCTTGAACGTCTCGGTCGAGGCCTGGAAGGTGACGCGCGTTCCCTTCTTGCCCGCCGGCGCGGGGCCGCGGACGACCAGCGGCGCGACCGCGTCGCCATGCTCGAAGCGCATCCAATGCTCCTCGCCGCCCCGCCAGATGGTGAGTTCGAGCCATTCGGACAGCGCGTTGACGACGCTGACGCCGACGCCGTGCAGGCCGCCCGACACCTTGTAGGCGTTGTCGTCGCTGGTATTCTCGAACTTCCCGCCGGCGTGGAGCTGGGTCATGATGACCTCGGCCGCCGATACGCCTTCCTCCGGATGGATGCCGGTCGGGATGCCGCGGCCATTGTCTTCGACGCTGACCGACCCGTCGCTGTTGAGCGTGATGAGAACGAGGTCGCAATGCCCGGCCAGAGCCTCGTCGATCGCATTGTCGCTGACCTCGAACACCATGTGGTGCAGGCCCGACCCGTCGTCGGTGTCGCCGATATACATGCCCGGCCGCTTGCGCACCGCGTCGAGGCCCTTGAGGACCTTGATCGAATCGGCGCCATAGGCATTGGTGTTGGGATGCTTGCCGCCGTGGTCCGGCGCGTTCGTCTCTGCAGTGTCCGTCATGTCGATCATATAGGGTCCGGGGGGGCAAAACCCAAGCGAAAATGCGCCTCTTGCCGCGGCGCCGGGGGGCGTTGCGCCGACGCCGTAGGACGGCTAATTTCGCAGCATGAGACAGACATATGCTCCCCGTTCGATGCTGTACGCGCTGGCGCTGATCGCGTTGCCGCTCGCCGGCTGTTCCAAGCCGGCGCCGCCGCCCGCCGACAATGCCCCGGCGGTGGCCGGCGACCCGATCGCCAGCCGGCCGGTGATGGTCGGCACCGAGGGGCCGAGCCTGCCCGCCTGTTCGAGCGTCAGCCGCGTCAAGGACGGCGGCACCGACGTCTATTGGGCGCCGGGCGAGACGCGCGCGGTCAAGGCGAAGCTGGCGGGCGGCGCGCCGGTGTCGCTGTGCGAGGCGACCGACGACGACGCCTGGTTCGGCGTCGTTTTCATCGCGCCGGGCACCGACAAGGACATGTGCGGCGTCGGCAAGCCGGTGCCTGCGGCGCGCGAATATCAGGGCCCGTGCCGCTGGGGCTGGATTCGCGGCGGCACGGTGCGGCTGGGGGCTTAAAGCGACAAAGGACTCGTATCGGGGGGTCCGATTTTTATCCTTTGTGGCTATAGGGAGACGGTGCGCTGCTCGACGGCCTGCGGGGATTCGAGTTTTGGCGAGTTCCCACATTCTTCGTCATGCCGAACTTGTTTCAGCATCCATGGCCGAACCTTCCCTTTTGCGCTGCCTTTCCGTCGAGGTCAGATCATGGACCCTGAAACAAGTTCAGGGTGACGATGATGACAAGAACTTCGATTCCACCATACTAAAGCGGTGAGCCGTTAATCTGCACCGTTTCAGCACGAACGGAAGCGGGGATGGCGTATCATTTCCGAGCGCGCTTCATCGGCAATCCTCGATCACGCGGCCGATTTCGGACTGCACCGGCAGGGTCAGGGCGCGGCCGGCGCCTTCGAGCGCGAAGCGGCCGCGGCTGAAGGCGATGCGGTCGAGGCGGATGTCGCGGTTCGGCACCGTCGCGCTGCCGCCGTCGAAGCGGATCTGGTCGGTGCCCGCGCTGGTGCGCAGCACGACCGGGCCATCGAGCCCGGCGGTGAGGCGGATGGCGCCGCCGCTGCACGCCATCGTCAGCAGCGGGCTGGCGCCGCCGGTGGGCACGAAGCGGGCTGTGCGGCTGCCGGCGTCGTAGCGCCACGCGCCGCTGTCGAGCGCGCGTGCGTCCCACGCCGCGGTCGGCGGCGGCGGCGCGGGGGACGGCGGCACCGCGGCGG
>NZ_BCUA01000064.1 GCF_001591045.1 Sphingopyxis granuli NBRC 100800
CCAGCCCCGCCTCGAAGCGGGCGACCATCGCGCCGAGCGACGCGTCGGCCGGATCGGGCATCGCGGGGCCGGCCGCCTCGACCGGTTGCAGCCAAGGCTCCGCGCCTTCGACGAAGGCGTCGTCGGGCGCGAGGTCGGCAAGGATCAGCGTATCGTCGGCCTCCGCCGCTTCGGCGGGAAGCGACTCCGCCGGGGCTTCGGTTTCGGCCCCGACGGGCAGCGGCCCCAGCCCCAGCGCCGGCAGGTCGCGACCGGCGCGGATCGGCGGGCGCGGCGGCGCGTCCGGATGGAGATCGGCGCGACGGCGCGGCAGCGCGTCGTCGGCCGCGCCCCGACGGCGACGGCGGCGCAGCGCGCCGAGTCCCGCCGCATCGGGGCTGGCAGCGATCAACGCGACCAGCCCGGCGATCAGCGCCGCCACCGCCGCCATGCCGAGCGCGAGCGCAAGCCGGCCGGCATCGCCGACCGGCGGTACGAACAGTTCCGACAGTCGGTCGAGATAGAGGTTCCAGCTGATCCCCATGACCCAGCCCGACGGCATCACCGCGCCGAACAGGAAGGTCAGCGCCGCCGCTCCGATGATCGCGGGCATCGCGGGGCGCAGCGCGCGCCACAATGCGGCCGCGGGGGCTTTGGCAGGCTTTTCGCTGGCGTCGTCCATATCGCTCCAGATCCGCATGATCGCTAAAGGCGCAGCAATCGCTGGTAAACCGGTTCGTAACGTAGAATGTTTGACGACCAGTTACGATGGGTTTCGACGAAGGCGCGCGCCGTCCGCCGCCGCGCGTCCCAGCCCGCCCGGTCGGCGAGCAGCGCGGCGAGCGCCCCGGCGACCGCCGCCGGATCGTCGGGGGCGAACAGCGTGCCGGTCACCCCATCCTCGATCAGCTCGCGGTGCCCGCCGACATCGGACGCGGCGACGAGACGCCCCTGCGCCATCGCCTCGAGCGGCTTGAGCGGCGTGACGAGGTCGGTGAGCCGCATCTTCTTGCGCGGATAGGCGAGGACGTCGGCCAGCGAATAATAATGCTCGACCCGCTCGTGCGGCACGCGGCCGACGAAATGGATGCGGTCGGCGACCGGCGAAGCCGCCGCCTGCGCCTTCAGCGCCGCCTCCCGCGGGCCGCCGCCGACGAGCAGCAGCCGCGCGCGGGGCTGGTGCGCCGCGAGCGCAGGCATCGCCGCGATCAGGTCGTCGATCCCCTCATAGTCGTAGAAGCTGCCGATGAAGGCGATCACCGCGTCGTCGGCCGCGATACCGAGCTCGGCGGCGAGCGCGTCGTCGCGCGGGGGCGGGTCGCCGAACAGGTCGAGATCGACGCCGTTGGGCGAGACGATGATCTTCGCCGGATCGACCCCGCGCGCGATCAGGTCGCCGCGCAGCCCTTCGCAGATCACCGCGACCGCGTCGGCGGCCTTGACGACATGGGTTTCGATGCGCCGCGTCAGGCGGTAGCGCGCACTTCCCTCGCGCCCGGTGCCGTTGCCGACCGCCGCATCCTCCCAGAAGGCGCGGATTTCATAGAGGACGGGGATGCCGAGCCGCCGCCCCGCGCGCAGCGCCGCGAGCCCGTCGAGCACCGGCGAATGGGCGTGGAGCAGGTCCGCGCGCCATTCGCGCGCCAGCGCCTCGACCCGCGCCGCGAGCGCGCCGATCTCGCGCCATTCGCGGATCGGCGACGGCGCCGGGGCGATCGGAGCGGTGCGGTGGAAGGTCAGCCCGTCGACGACCTCGCACGCGGGGCCCGGCAGCGGATGGCGCACGGCGGTGACGCCCGCGACCTCCCACCCCTTCGCCGCCTGCGCCTTCATGATCGCGCGGGTGCGAAAGGTATAACCGCTGTGCGCGGGCAGGCTGTGATCGAGGACGTGGAGGATGCGGGTCATTGCGGTCGCCTATGCCCGACAAGCCTTAACGCCGCGTCAACCCCGATGCTATAGCACCGCCGCATCCGCAGGCGCACAGCAAGGCCCAGCCGTCCATGATCGACAATCTCTCGATTGGCCTCACCCATGCGCTGATGGCGATCGCACTGTGGCGCCTGCTCTATCGCGACGACCTCGACAACGAGGTGAGCCCGCGGATGCTATGGCAGCGCCGCCGCGACGCGGAGGCGGCGGCCGAGGCCGCGCAGGAGCCGCGCGATGCGTGACATCGCCTTCGTCGCCTTTCTGTTCGCCTTCATCGGGGTCGGTTTCCGCAAGCCGTTCCTGTTCATCCTCTGCTTCTGCTACATCGACATCGTCGCGCCGCAGCGGCTCAGCTATTTCCTGATCAATTCGATCCCGATCTCGCTGATCGTCTTCATCCTCGCGATCGGCGGCTGGCTCGTCCTCGACGACAAGCGCGACACGCGCTGGTCGGGCCGGCAGGTGCTGCTGGTCCTGCTGCTGATCTATTGCGGCGTGACGACGATGTACGCCGATTTCCCGGTCGAGGCACAGGACAAATGGAGCTGGGTGTGGAAGGCGCTGGTGTGGGCGATCTTCCTGCCGCTGACGCTGCGCACGCGGCTGCGTATCGAATCGCTGATCCTGATCATGCTGCTGTCGGCCGGGTCGATCGCGATCGCGGGCGGCCTCAAGACCGCGGCGGGCGGCGGCGGCTATGGCGAGCTGCAACTGCTGCTCAACGAGAATTTCGGGCTCTACGAAGGCTCGATCATGTCGACGGTGGGGATCGCGATCATCCCGCTGATCCTCTGGTACCGCCGCCACGGCACCGTCTTTCCGCCCGACTGGCGCGTGTCGCTCTTCTGCTTCGCGCTCTGCTTCGCCTGCATGCTGCTGCCGGTGGGGACGCAGGCGCGCACCGGGCTCGTCTGCCTCGTCGTCCTCGCGGTGCTGTCGCTGCGCGCGGTGCGGCACCGGCTTCTCTATGTCGCCGGCATCGGGATGCTGACGCTCGCCGCGATCCCCTTCCTGCCGCAAAGCTATACCGAACGGATGGAGACGATCCAGGGCTACAAGGCCGATTCGTCCGCATCCACCCGCGTCGCGGTATGGAAATGGACCTGGGACTATGCGAAGGACCATCCGTTCGGCGGCGGTTTCAACGCTTTCCTCCAGAATCAACTCCGTGTCGAGCGCCAGGCCGGCGCCAATGACGAAGGCGCGCAGGGCGGGCCGATCGTCTATGAGGACAAGGGGCGCGCCTATCATTCGAGCTATTTCGAGATGCTGGGCGAACAGGGCTATCCGGGGCTGGCGCTGTGGCTGCTGCTCCAGGCCGCCGGGCTTGTCCAGATGGAACGATTGCGCCGCCGCTATCTGAAGACCCGGCGCGCCGAGGAGCAATGGATCGCCCCGCTCGCGACCGCGCTCCAGCACGGGCACATCGTCTACATGGTCGGATCGCTGTTCGTCGGCATCGCCTTCCAGCCCTTCATCTACATGATGCTGGCGCTGGAGATCGGGCTTTCGACCTATTGCCGCCGCCGCGAGCGCGAGGCGGGGTGGCGGCCGCTGATGGCGCGCCCGGCGCAGGTCCCGGCCCGCCAGTCCTTTTCGAACGCGCGATCTTAGCGCGCACGTCTCACCCCGGGACCGGGAACCATCGGGCGCCGCCGGACGCTATGCCCTCATGCCCCGCGCCCGCCTGATCCATGTCGACGACAGCCTGCCCGGCATCCGCCGCGAACGCTCCGGCGACGGCTGGCGCTATCGCGACGCGAAGGGCCGGCTGATCCGCGATCGCGCCGAAATCGCGCGGCTCGACGCCGTCGCGCTGCCGCCCGCCTATGAGGATGCCTGGTTCTGCCCGGCGCCGAACGGCCATATCCTCGCCACCGGCTATGACGCGCGCGGGCGCAAGCAATATCGCTATCATCCCGATTTCCGGCTGGCGCGCGACGCGGGCAAATACGACCGCTGCGCCGCCTTCGGCCAGGCGCTGCCGCTGCTGCGCGCGCGACTTCAGGACGATCTTTCCCGCCGCACGCTCTGCCAGGAGCGCGTCGTCGCCGCGGTCGTCCGGCTGCTCGACCTCGCCGCGCTGCGCGTCGGGAACGAGGAATATGCCGCCGCGAACAACAGCTTCGGCGCCACCACGCTGCGCCAGCGCCACGCGCGGCTGTCGGGCGCGACGCTGCGCCTCAGCTATCGCGCCAAGGGCGGCGCGAGGCGCGAAGTGACGATCAGCGACCGGAATCTGGCGACCCTCGTCCGCCGGCTGCAGGACCTGCCCGGCCAGCATCTGTTCCAGTATCGCGACGCCGACGGCACCCACGCGGTCGCGTCGGACGACGTCAACGCCTATATCCGCGAGGCGATGGGGGAGGATTTCAGCGCCAAGCATTTCCGCACCTGGTGGGGCAGCGTCGAGGCCTTCGCCTTCCTGTACGAGGCGCCCGAGCCGCCGTCGCTCAAGGCGGTGCTCGGCCACGTCGCGGCGCGGCTCGGCAACACCCCCGCGGTCGCGCGGCGCGCCTATGTCCACCCGGCGATGATCGCCGCCGCGCAGGCCCGCGGCGACTTCGCGCAGGCGGCGGGGCGGCTGCCGCGCGCGACCCGCTATCTTTCGCGTTACGAACGCGGATTTTTGACCTATCTGGAGCAGGCGCCCGATGCCGCGACGCTGCTCCGGTCCGCCTGACCCTTTGACCGATTTCGAGGACCGACGTGACCCTGCCGATTTCCGCCGCCACGCCGCCGCCCGTCATGCAGGGGCCGTTCGCCGACCTGCGCGACATGTGGAACGGCTCCATCGCCTGGGTGAACAGCCATTGGCTGCAGATCGCGATCGCGATCGGCGCAGGGCTCGTCATCTATGCCCTGCTGTCGCTGGTGCGGACCTTCGCGCTGAAGCGCGCGCAGGCGGCGCCGGGGCAGTTCACGCTGACCGACATCGTGGGGCGCGTGATCCACAAGACCAAGTCGACGGTGCTCGCGATCGTCGCGATCCGCATGGTCGCGGGCTATGCCCAGCCGCCGGCGACGATCCTGCAGATCATCCAGTTCGTCTTCACCATCGCCGTCGCGCTGCAGGTCGCGATCTGGGCGCGCGAGATCGCGATCGGGCTGATCCAGCGGCGCGCCGCCGACGGGCACAACGAAACGCTGACCAATGCGATGGGCATCATCCGCCTGCTGATCAGCGTCGCGCTGTTCGCGATCGCGGCGATCGTCATCCTCGACAACATGGGGGTGAACGTCACCGGGCTGGTCGCCGGGCTCGGCATCGGCGGCATCGCGATCGGCCTCGCGGCGCAGGGCATATTTTCCGACCTCTTCGCCTCGCTGTCGATCATCTTCGACCGGCCGTTCCGCGTCGGCGAGACGATCAAATACGACACCAGCACCGCGACGGTCGAGCGCATCGGGCTGAAGAGCACGCGGCTGCGTTCGGTCAACGGCGAACTGCTCGTCATCTCGAACACCAACCTGCTGTCGAAGGAGATCACCAACTACGCGCATCTCCACCGCCGCCGCGTCCAGTTCTCGATCGGGGTGATCTATCAGACCAGCCCCGCGATGCTGCGCGCGCTGCCCGCGCTGCTGGAAGAGCAGGTAAAGGCGGCGGGCCATGACTTCATCCGGTCGAGCTTTACCGGCTTCGGCCCGTCGAGCCTCGATTTCGAATTGCTGTTCGACGTGCATGCGGACGATTACAACATCGTCGCGGCGGCGCGCGGCGATGTCGCGGTGCGGCTGTTCGAGGCGATGACCGCGGCGGGCTACGACTTCGCCTATCCGACGCAGACGACCTTCACCGCCGCGCCCGACGGCACGATGATTCTGCCCTTTGCCGAAGACACGGCAACGCCGAAGGCGAAGCGCACGAAAGAGTGACGCTACGGCGCCGCAGCGTCGAGCCAAGGCTCTTGTGCAATGCGGCATGAACGGCCTAGAACCGCGCCTTCAACAAGCTCGAGAGGATGAGACATGGGCGCGATTCCGCCGCAGGAGATGCAGAAGCTGGTCGGGCAGACGCTCGGCAGTTCCGAATGGGTGCTCGTCGATCAGGAGATGATCAACAAGTTCGCCGACGCGACGGGCGACCACCAGTTCATCCATATCGACGAGGAAAAGGCGAAGCTGACGCCGTTCGGCGGGACCATCGCGCACGGGTTCCTGACGCTGTCGCTGTTCCCGCTGCTGATGGCCAAGTCCGACTGCCCGCGCCCCGAAGGCGTGAAGATGGGCGTCAACTATGGCGGCAACAAGGTCCGCTTCCTCGCCCCCGTCCGCTCGGGCAAGCGCGTGCGCGGCCATTTCAAGCTGCTCGAGCTCGAAGAGAAGCGCCCCGGCCAGTGGCAGCAAACGCTCGAATTCTCGGTCGAGATCGAGGGCGAGGACAAGCCCGCGCTGATCGCCGAATGGATCAGCCAGTTCTTCGTCTGATCCCGTTCAACCGGCCGCCCTCCCCCGAAAGATCCACCGGACCCAAACAAGAGGATTATCGACATGCGTGACGCCGTCATCGTTTCCACCGCCCGTACGCCGCTGACCAAGGCGGCGCGCGGATCGTTCAACAACACACCGTCGCCGACGCTCGGCGCCCATTCGGTCAGGGCCGCAGTCGAGCGCGCCGGGCTCGAAGGCGGAGAGATCGACGACGTCCTCTTCGGCGCCGCGATGCAGCAGGGTTCGCAGTCGCCGAACGTCGCGCGCCTGATCGCACTGCGCGCCGGCCTGCCCGTCACCGTTCCCGGCATGTCGATCGACCGTCAATGCTCGTCGGGGCTGATGACGATCGCGACCGCCGCGAAGCAGATCATCGTCGACCGCCAGGACATTGTCGTCGCCGGCGGCGTCGAATCGATCTCGAAGGTCAGCGGCAGCGGCAAGGTGTTCATCGAGCCCGACGCCGAACTGATCGCGATGCACAAGGACACCTATATGCCGATGATCGGCACGGCAGAGGTGGTCGCGAAGCGCTACAACATCAGCCGCGAAGCGCAGGACGAATATTCGCTCCAGTCGCAGCAGCGCACCGCCGCCGCGCAGGCCGCGGGCAAGTTCGCCGACGAGATCGTCCCGTGCAAGGCGACGATGGCCGTGGTCGACAAGGAGACCAAGGAAGTCTCCTACAAGGAGGTCGTCGCCGACAAGGACGAGTGCAACCGTCCCGACACGACGCTGGAAGGGTTGGCCAGCCTGAAGCCGGTGATGGGCGAAGGCCACACGATCACCGCGGGCAACGCCAGCCAGCTTTCGGACGGGTCGTCGGCCGCGGTGCTGATGGAGGCCAAGGTCGCCGAAAAGCGCGGCCTGACCCCGCTCGGCCGCTATGTCGGCATGGCGGTCGCGGGCACCGAGCCCGACGAGATGGGCATCGGCCCCGTCTTCGCCATCCCCAAGCTGCTCGAACGCTTCGAGCTGAAGATGGACGACATCGGTCTGTGGGAACTGAACGAGGCGTTCGCCGTGCAGGTCCTGTATTGCCGCGACAAGCTGGGGATTCCGGGCGACCGCCTCAACGTCAATGGCGGCTCGATCTCGATCGGCCACCCGTTCGGCATGACCGGCGCGCGCTGCGTCGGCCACGCGCTGATCGAGGGCAAGCGCCGCGGCGTCAAATATGCCGTCGTCACCATGTGCATCGGCGGCGGCCAGGGCGCGGCGGGACTGTTCGAGATCCTCTGATGCGCCTCGACGCGCCCCGGATCGAGCCGGTCGACCTCGACCGGCTCGATGCCGACCAGCGCGCCGCGCTCGAACCCTTCCTTGCCCCCGATACCGGAGCGGTTGGCGGCAAGGTCGGGGGCGGCCGGGTGCTCAACATCTTCCGCACCCTCGCCCACGCGCCGAAGGCGCTGACCGCCTTCCTCGGCTGGGGCAGCTATATCCTGTCGAAGCGCAACGCGCTGTCGGCGCGCGACCGCGAAATCGTGATCCTGCGCACCGGCTACAACTGCCGCTCGGGCTACGAATGGACGCAGCACAAGCGCATCGGCCTCGACAGCGGCCTGTCCGAAAGCCAGATCGAACGCATCAAGGCCGGCCCCGACGCGGACGGCTGGACCGATATCGAGCGCGCGATGCTGCGCGCGACCGACGAACTCACCGGCCGCCATTTCGTCACCGACGCGACCTGGGCGGCGCTCGCGCCGCTCGGCGACAAGGGGCGCATGGATCTGGTGTTCACCGTCGGCCAATATACGCAGGTGTCGATGATCCTGAACAGCTTCGGCATTCAGGTCGAAGAGGGGTGGGAGGTCGATCCCGACCTTCGCGCCTGATCAACAAAGGGAGAAGAATATGAGTGCCATCGGCGTGATCGCGACGCTGCGCGTGCAGCCCGGCAAGGAAGCCGATTTCGAGGCGGCCTTCGCCGAACTTGCCGCCGCGGTGAATGCGGACGAACCCGGCAACAGCTTCTACCGCCTGTTCCGCACCGACGAGACCGGGACCTACAAGGTGCTCGAATGCTATGACGATGCCGCGGCAGTCGAGGCCCATCGCGCTTCGACGCACTTCCGCGAGATCGGCGCCCGTTTCGGCCCCTGGCTTGCCGGCGCACCCGATGTCGAACGGTTGAGCGCGGCCTGACTGCGGCCGTTCTTCTCCCTTCCCGCAGGCGGGAAGGGAAATCGGCGCTATCCTTCAAAGGCCGCCCCCCGGGGCGGACGCGTTGGCGTCACGGCACCTCCGCAATCTCGCCCGCGCGGTCGCCGAGCACGTAGCGCGGCCCCGCGCCGCGCTGCGCCGCCTTGTCCTCGCGGTTGTAGAGCCCGCATTTCTTGAGGCTCAGGCAGCCGCAGCCGATGCACTGGTCGAGCAGTTCGCGCGTGCGGCTCAGCGCCGCGATGCGGGCGTCGATCCGCGCGCGCAGCCCGGTGCTGATCCGCGTCCAGTCGGCGGCATTGGGGGTGCGCCCCGCCGGCAGGCGCGCCAGTTCGTCCGCGACCTCGTCAAGGCTCAGCCCCATCTGCTGCGCGATCAGGATGAAGGAGACGCGGCGGATGTCGGCGCGCAGGAACCGCCGCTGCCCGCCGCCGGTTCGCAGCGCGGCGAGCAGCCCCTTCGCCTCGTAGAAGCGAATCGCCGACACCGCGACGCCGGTGCGCGCCGCCAACTCGCCGATCGCGATCAGGTCGGTCCGGTGCATCTGCTTTCTCCCGTCATTGCGAACGGCAAAGCCGTGCGGCAATCTCCAGCCATCGGCCTTGCGCCCGCCGACCGCCGGAGATTAGGGCCTGATGACGTCGGATTGACCCGCTTCGTCATTGCGAGCGGAGCGAAGCAATCCAGAGCAGTCTACGCTCACTCTGGAGTGCCGCGCGGCTTTGCCGCTCGCAATGACGAACCCAACCGATGTCATCATGCTCCAGCGCCCGCCTCCCGCTCCGCTCACGGGGGCGAATAAAAGCCTTGATCTAAACCTCACTTGAACTTTCATATTGGTGCGCGTCAACCCGAATCAGGAGAAAATCCGTGACGCGCCCCTTCATCGAGCATGTGAACGTCACCGTCAGCGATCCCGAGCGCAGCGCCGCGCTGATGGCGGCGATCTTCGGCTGGCGCGAGCGCTGGCGCGGCCCGGCACGCGACGGCGGCACGACGATCCACGTCGGATCGGACAGCGCCTATGTCGCGCTCTACACCGGCCCGGGCGGCGCGCATGCCGCGCAGCGCTATCCGAAAGGCGAACCGCTCAACCATGTCGGAATCCAGGTCGACGACCTGGACGTGATCGAGGCGGAGGTGATCGCGGCGGGCCTGGTGCCCTTCGCGCATGCCGATTACGACCCCGGCCGCCGCTTCTATTTCCTCGATCCCGACGGCATCGAATATGAGGTGGTGAGCTACGCCGCGGTGCAGCCCGCGACGGGATGAGCAACATTGCCGCCGCTGCCGCGTTGATCGGTCATCGGGGTGTTTTGGGGGAGGTCGAAAAGGAGTCTCTACCGATGAGCGATATCAAGCAGGATTTCTGGAAGGCGCTCGACGCCAGCCCCTATGTGATGGTCGGCATGACCGGCGAGCACGCGCATCACATCCCGATGAATGCGCAACTCGACAAGGATGCCGACGGCGCCTTCTGGTTCTTCACCGCGACCGACAACCGCCTTGCGGGCGGCGGCGCGGCGATGGTGCAATTCGCGTCGAAGGGCCACGACCTCTTCGCCTGCCTCGCCGGCACGCTGCGTCCGGAAACGGATCGCGCGGTGCTCGACAAGCTCTGGAACAACGGCGTCGCCGCCTGGTACTCCGGCGGGAAGGACGACCCGAAGCTCGTCCTGCTGCGCTTCGACATCGGCGATGCCGAAATCTGGACCGCCGAACCGGGCCTCAAGGGCATGTTCAAGCTCGCGACCGGCATGACGATGAAGGAAGGCGAACTCGGGCAGCACGCAACGGTATCGCTGTAGGACGCCGTCGCTGATCCGGACAAGCGGGGCCGATTACCCCACCGGCGGCCCGATCCGCCCGTCGCGAAACGCGAACCCGCCTTCGCGGTCGCGCGCGAGCAGCGCCGGGCCGTCGAGATCGACCCAGCGCGCCCGTTGCGCGAGGACGAAGGCGGGGGCGATCGCCAGGCTGGCGCCCAGCATGCAGCCGACCATGATCGACAGCCCCGCCGCATCGGCGGCGTCGGCGATGCGCAGCGCCTCGGTCAGGCCGCCCGCCTTGTCGAGCTTGATATTCACCCCGTCGTAGAAGGGACCGATGCGCGCGACGTCGGCGGCGGTGTGGCAGCTTTCGTCGGCGACGAAGGGGATCGGCGCATAGATGGGATCGAGCAGCGCGTCGGCGCCCGCGGGCACCGGCTGCTCGATCATCTCGACCCCCATGTCGGCGAGCGCTTCGGCCTCGCTCAATATGTCGACCTGTCCCCAGCTTTCGTTGGCGTCGGCGATCAGCCGGGCATGCGGCGCGCCCCTGCGCACCCCGGCGACGCGCAGCCGATCGTCCTCGCCGGTCAGTTTGATCTTGAGCAGCCGATAGCCGTCGGCCTCGGCGGTCGCCGCCCGCTCGGCCATCGCGCCGGGGGTGCCGAGCGAGATGGTGAAGGCGGTGACGCGCGCGGTCGGCGCCCCGTCGCAGCCGGCAAGCTGCCAGAGCCGAAGCCCGCGCTGCCGTGCCTCGAGATTCCACAGCGCGCAGTCGAGCGCATTGCGCGCCGCGCCCGGCGGCATCAGTTCCTGCACCGCCGCCCGCGCATCGGCCGCGCCCATCGCGGCGATATGTGGCGCCGCGCGCAATATCCGGTCGCGGCATCCCACCGCATCCTCGCCCAGATAATCGACGGGGGTTCCCTCGCCGCGCCCGACGCAGCCGTCCGCCGCGACCTCGACGACCACGACATCGACATGAATCTTCGCGCCGCGGCTGATCACGAACGGCTCGGCGACCGGCCAGCGTTCGACGCGCGCGCTTTTCAGTTGGATGGCCATCGAAGAACAGTAATGCTGTGCGCCATGACCGGCAAATCCCTATCCGAACGCATCGGCGACCTCGGCCACCGCCTCGCCGTCGAGGCGCACGCCGCCTGGCTCGCGGCGCGCGACCCGCGCACGCCGTGGCTCGCGCGCTTCCTCGCGGTCGCGGTCGCCGCCTATGCGCTGTCGCCGATCGACCTGATCCCCGATTTCATCCCTTTGCTCGGCTGGATCGACGATCTGCTGATCGTTCCGCTCGGCCTGTGGGCGGTGCGCCGGCTGATTCCCGATCCGCTATGGACCGAACTCCACGCCGCCGCCGAAGCCGCAAGCGACCGCCCGTCGAGCCGCGCCGGCATGGTCGCGATCCTGCTGATCTGGGCGGGGTTGCTCTATCTCGTCTATTGGAGCGTGCGGACGTCGCCCTGGCATTGAAGCGCCGCTGGGAACAGGCGGCGCCGAAGGTCGTCGGGTGGGAAGCGAATGTTTGAGTTACGCTCTGCTTTCCCCTCCCGCTTGCGGGAGGGGGGACAAACGTCAACTCTCGACCGAAAGCCGCCCTCACCCCCCGTTGGCGCGTATCCACTGCTCGACCACCGGCGCAATCTCCTCGCGCCACTTGCGGCCGTTGAAGATACCGTAATGGCCGACGCCCTTCGCCATCAGATATTTCTTGCGCTCCGCGGGCAGCGATTTCGCGAGCGTCAGCGCCGCCCTGGTCTGGCCGATCCCCGAAATATCGTCGCGCTCGCCCTCGATCGCGAGCATCGCAATATCCTCGATTGCGGTCAGGTCGACCTTGCGTCCGCGATGTTCCATCTCGCCCTTGGGCAGCAGGTGGCGCTGGAACACGGCGTCGACGGTCTGGAGGTAGAATTCAGCCGTCATATCGCAGACCGATCGATATTCGTCGTAGAATTCCTTGGTCTTGTCCGCGCTCTCGCCATCGCCGTCGACCAGATGCTTGAACATCTCCCAATGGCTCATCATGTGGTTGCCGAGGTTCATCGACATGAAGCCCGCAAGTTGGAGGAAGCCGGGATAGACGCGGCGCCCGGCGCCCGGATAATAGGCGGGCACCGTCGCGATGACATTTTCCTGGAACCAGGCATGGGGGCGCGTCGTCGCATGCTGGTTGACCGCGGTCGGCGCCTTGCGCGTGTCGATCGGTCCGCCCATCATCGTCAGCGTCTTCGGCCGGCACTTGTGCCCGTCGGCCGCCATGACGGCGGCGGCGGCAAGGCACGGCACCGACGGCTGGCATACCGCGAGCATATGCGCGCCCGGCCCGATATGGCCGAGCCAGTCGATCAGATAGTCGACATAATCGTCGAGGTCGAAGCGCCCCGCCGTCAGCGGCACGTTGCGCGCGTCGCGCCAGTCGGTGATCCACACGTCATGATCGGGCAGCATCCGCTCGACCGTGCCGCGCAGCAATGTCGCATAATGGCCCGACATCGGCGCGACGATCAGCAGCTTCGGCGCCCCCTTCGCGCCCTTGTGCTTGAAATGCTTGAGTTGCCCGAACGGCTTGCGCGCCTCGATCGCCTCGGACACCCGCACCGCTTCGCCGTCCACGACCGTCTCGTACAGATCGAAGGCGGGCTTGCCGCGCGGCGCCGCCGCATGCGCGAACACCTCGAGCGCGGAGGCGAACATCGGACTGCCGCCGAAATAGCCGAGCGGGTTGGCGGGATGCTGGATCGCCTGCGCCCCCGCGGTGGCCAATGCGCTCGCCCCGGCGAGCCAGCTCTTCTGTAAGTCAAAGGCTTGATACAGCATCGTGCAGTCGTTCCTCGCGTCCGTTCCGGCGCGTGTTGCGCCCCCTGTTTTCGCGCCAGTCTTACGCCTTCGGTTCCATTGTGCAATGCATCAAAGCCACCAACGACGGCGCAAGCGCGAGATTATCGGGAAAAAGTGCTGGTCGCGGGCGATCCTGTCGTGCCGCTTCAAGCCTTGTGAAGCGCAGCGCCATTCTCAGACATTGAGCGTCCCCACCGCGGCTGCTAGGGCCGTCGGCGATGGCGACCGCATCCGATCAATCCGCCCCCGCCGACCCGTCCGAGCCGCGGCGACGCAAGCTCGGCAGCCTGCGCATGGTCTGGCGCTATGCCAGCCGCTACCCGCTCGCGCTGCTCGTGGCGGCGGTGGCGCTCGGCGTCGCGGCGCTCGCGACGCTCGCCATCCCCTGGCAGTTCAAGGAGATGATCGACAGCGGCTTCGTCGCCGGCGGCGGCGATGTCGCGCCGCATTTCCGCCTCTTCTATCTGATCGTACTGATGCTCGCCGCGGCGACGGCGCTGCGCTTTTATTTCGTGAGCTGGCTCGGTGAACGCACCGTCGCCGACATCCGCGAGGCGGTGCAGCAAAACCTGCTGCGGCTTGCGCCCGGCTTCTTCGAGGAGAACAGGCCGTCCGAAATCGCCTCGCGCATGACGTCGGACACCGCGATCATCGAACAGATCGTCGGCACGACGGTGTCGGTGGCGCTGCGCAATCTGGTGATGGGCATCGGCGGCATCGCCTATCTGTTCACCCTGTCGCCCGCGCTCACCAGCGGCATCCTCGTCGGCATCCCGGTGATCATCATGCCGATCGTGCTGCTCGGCCGCCGCCTCCAGAAAGTGTCGCGCACCAGCCAGGACCGCGTCGCCGACATCGGGGCGACCACCGCCGAACAGCTGGGAGCGATGAAGATCGTCCAGGCTTTCGGCCAGGAACCGCGCGAGGCGGACCGTTTCACCGCCGCGGTCGAGGCCAATTTCGCGACCGCCAAGCGCCGCATCCGGCTGCGCGCCTTCATCACGGCAACGGTGATCGGCCTGCTGTTCGGTGCGATCACCACCCTGCTCTGGTACGGGGCAGAGGGCGTGGCGGCGGGGACGATCACTGGCGGCACCATCGCCGCCTTCGTCCTGACCGGCGGCCTCGTCGCGGGCGCCTTCGGCGCGCTGACCGAGGTCTATGGCGACCTGCTGCGCGCGGCGGGCGCCGCTGAGCGGCTCGGCGAACTGCTGGAGGCGGAACCGGATATCGCCCCGCCCGCGCATCCGCGCCCGCTTCCCGAGCCGCCGGTCGGCACGCTCGCCTTCGAGCATGTGACCTTCCGCTATCCGACGCGGCCCGACATGCCCGCGCTCCACGATTTCTCGCTGACCGTCCGCCCGAACGAGACAGTCGCCATCGTCGGGCCTTCGGGCGCGGGCAAGTCGACGCTGTTCCAGCTCGCCGAGCGCTTCTACGATCCGCAGCACGGCCGGGTGCTGCTCGACGGCGTCCCGCTTCCCGAGGCCGATCCCGCCGCGATCCGCGCGCGTATCGCGATGGTGCCGCAGGAAACGGTGATCTTCGCCGCGTCGGCGCGCGACAATCTGCGCTACGGGAACTGGGCGGCCACCGACGAACAATTGTGGGAGGCCGCGCGCGCCGCCAACGCCGAGGATTTCCTGCGCCGCCTGCCGCAGGGGCTCGATACCTTCATGGGAGAGGGCGGCGCGCGCCTGTCGGGCGGCCAGCGCCAGCGCGTCGCGATCGCGCGCGCGCTGCTCCGCCGCGCGCCGCTACTGCTGCTCGACGAAGCCACCTCGGCACTCGACGCCGAGTCCGAACGGCTCGTGCAGGACGCGCTCGAGGCGCTGATGCACGACCGGACGACGATCGTCATCGCGCACCGCCTCGCGACGGTGCGCGCCGCCGACCGGATCGTCGTGATGGATGAGGGGCGCATCGTCGAGGAAGGGCGCCACGACGACCTCGTCGCCGCCGACGGGCTCTACGCCCGCCTCGCGCGCCTGCAATTTCAGGACAATATGGCTGCGGTCTGATCCCGCGATCCCCTCCAGCGCCCGAAGGATGCCCGTCATGCTGTACGATCTCACCGTTCCCGCCTACGCCAACGGCCTGCGCGCCCTCTCGGCCCAGCTCGAAAAGGCGCTCGCCTGGGGCGCCGCGAACAATGTCGGCGAGTTGCAGTTCATCGCGGCGCGGCTGGCGCCCGACATGTTCCCGCTCGCGGCGCAGGTCCGCTTCACCTGCCTCCAGGCGGTCCAGCCGCTCGCGCGTCTCGGCGCCGCGGGCGCGCCCGCGCTCGCGGAAGACGCTGCGGATTTCGCCGGGCTTCAGGATCAGATCGCGGCGACCCTCGCCTGGCTCGACACCGTCGATGCCGCGACGGTTGACGCCGACCCTGCGCGGCCGGTCAGCTTCGACCTGCCCAACGGCATGGCCTTCGACATGGACGCGAAAAGCTACATCCGCGACTGGGCGCAGCCGCAATATTATTTCCACCTCGTCGCCGCCTATGCGGTGATGCGCCACATGGGCGTCCCGCTCGGCAAGGCCGACTATGTCGGCTACATGATGCAATATCTGCGTCCCGGCACCGCCCCGACCACCTGACCGCCCGGCGGAACCGGGCATTCAGCGTGCAGCAACACGATGCCTGAGGCCATGAAATTCGCGCAGAGGCGCAGAGATCGCAGAGACTTCCACTTCACGCGATGGTGTGGAGAGCGATAGAGTCATCAAAGCCCTCGATCCCGCCGACTTAACCCTTTCCGGAAGAATGACTGCTTTTCCGCGACGAATATCCATCCCGTCCGTCCGGGTAAATTCTTGGAACGGCGTCCGATAAATTCGAGCCACCCTCTCTTCCGCTCGCGCTGAGCTTGTCGAAGCTCCGCTTTTCGTTGAGCCGCGCAGAGACGATTAATCCTCGCAAATGCCTCGCGGATTCTCGGGATGGATTCCGACACGCTCAAAGCAAGCAACAGCGATTCGAGCGCACCGCTCCCAGGTTTCCGTTCCGCGTCCCTGCGCAAAAGCTCCCGGTCCGAACATGAAATGCCGCCACGAGCCCAAAAAGAAAGGGCGGCACCTTTCGATGCCGCCCTTCGCTTTTCGTCCGAACCCTTTCGGGCTGGAAATCGAACTTACATACCCGAACCCGGACCGTAGGTGATTTCCACGCGACGGTTCTGGTCGTTGCGGACCCCGTCGGCGGTCGCAACCGCCGGGCGGGTTTCGCCGAACGCCTGCGTCGTGATCGAGCCGTCCGAGACGCCACGCGCGGTCAGATACGCCTTGACCGCGTCGGCACGGCGCTGCGACAGGCCGACGTTGTACTTGGCCGAACCCGAACGGTCGGCGTGACCGGCGAGCATGACCTGCTGACCGCTGCAGCCCTGGTTGTAGGCGCTGATCGCGTTGTCCAGCGTCGAAGCCGCTTCGGGCGTGATCGCCGACTGATCCCAGTCGAAGTACACGATATACGGTCCCGGTGCGCACACGACCGGCGGAGGCGGCGGAGGCGGCGGGGGAGGCGGCGGCGGCGGGGGAGGCGGCGGCGGCGGGGGAGGCGGCGGCGGGGGCGCCTCGGCTCCACCGAAGTTGTAGGTCAGCGTCCCGAGCAGCGAGTGCGAACGGAAACGGCCCGACACGTCGCGGCCGAGCTGGTCGACCAGGTCGAGACCATCGGCGTTGAAGAAGCGATACTTCAGGCCGACATCCCAGTTGTTGCTGATCGGCGCGCGGACGCCCGCGATCGCCTGCCAGGCGAAACCGGTATCCGAATCGTCAAGCCAGGCACCCGCGAAGACGGGTTGGACCGAAACGCGAGCGACACCCGCGCCACCGCCGATGAAGCCCTGGATGCCGTCATCGTCACCGAAGTCGAACATACCGTTGACCATGAAGCTCAGCGCATTGCTGTCGCCGTTCATGGGGTAGTTGCCGGTCACGAGAGGACCACCGTTGGCCAAGGCGGGAACGCCCGGCGCATTGACGGATGCGTTGCGGATATCGGCTTCGCGATAGCCCACTTCCACTTCCGCGCGGAAGCCGCCGAAGTCGTAGCCGACGACGCCTTCAAAATCATATCCCTTGCGGTGATCCAGACTGACAGCATTGGCTGCAGTGCCGATATCGAGGTCGATGTCCTCGACGATCGTGACACCACCACCGACACCAACATACCAAGAGTTGTCGCGCGCCACGGCGGGCGACGCGAGGGCAGTGGAGGCCAACGCCACGGCGACGGCTAGCTTCCTCATAACAGATTCCCCTTTCAATTGAGATATACGTCTCGACAGACGTCCTACTCGCGGCTTTGGTTCCACGCAAGATAACAAATCGCTAATCTGTTGCCAAAAAGTCGCAGTTGAGCCCCGAATGCAACGAAAAAACCCCTCTAAATCAGCATGCCATGCGCTTTGAGCGCGGTCATCAGCGCCTCGATCGCCGTCCGCGCCTCGGAATCGACCGTCGCTCCACCCACCGGCTGGGCGACCGCGCCAGGTTCGACCCACGCGCCGTCCGCGAATCGCAGCCACGCCCCGTCCCGCGACCGCACGACCCGCATCCCGGGCCGAGGCTCGGCGAAGCGCCAGCCGCCGGCCGTCCATACCGCCAGCGCCGCCTCGCGCCCCGCCCACGCGCCGCTCGCCGGGGCACCGACGATCCAGCATTGTCCCGCATCCGGCGCCGCCGGCGGCGCGGCGAGCGGCCCATCCTCGACGCTCGCCTGCAGCAGCGCGTCGATCAGTACGAGCGCCTCGTTATGCGTGATCTCCTTCTGCGCCTGCGCCTGTACGAGCAGGGGCAGCGCGAACCGCGCGGTGACGGGCAGGTCGGTCATGCCGAATATCCTTTCTATTTAAGAGTTAGAAGAAGCGGTGCCGACGACAGAGCATCGCCGATCTGACGGATCGCGATCAGGCTGCCGGGCGCCAGCGCGTCCGCATCCGCCGCCGTCAGGCGCAGCATCGGAACCTCCAGGTCCCACGGCCCGATCCCGTCGGCCGCCGGTTCGAGCGAAACGCGATACAACTCGCGAGTCTCGCCGAGCGGCAGGTCGACATGGTCGCGCCAGCCGCCGTCGGCCCGGCTCCGCCGCGCCCAGCCGATGACCAGTCCGCCTTCTCCATCGGGCCGGACCCGGCCATGCACTGGCGCAAGCGGGCGCAGCGCGCGCAGGCCCGCCGGGACGGGCAGGTCGGAAAGGCTCGTGTCGTTCCACGCCGCCCATTGCAGGCGCGCGCCGCCGCCCGCCACCCACTCGCCATGGTCGGCGGGGATCGGCAGCAGCGCGGGATCGTTGAGCAGCAGGAAGGGCGTTCCCGCCGCATGCGCCACCGCGCTTTCGGTGCCCGCGCGGCCGCGCAGCATCCGCGTCAGCCGCCATCGCCCGGGCGCGAGCGGTTCGGCCCCGCCAAACTGCACCAGTTCGTCGCCGACCATCGCGCGATTCGCCCCGCCGAGCAGCATCGCGTCGCTCACCGCCTCCAGTTCCATCGCCGGATCGATCAGCGCGACGATCGCCGCGCCCGCATCGTCGAACAGCAGCGCGCCGCCCGGCGCCAGCGGCTCCGCCAGCACGCCCAGCGCTGCCGCCGGGCGCAGCGTGCCCAGCGGCATCGGCGCGGCATCGGGCATCGGCACGAACCAGGTGTCGGCACCGCGCCACCCCGCATTGCTTCCTGCGCCCGCGATCACGACCTGCGGCGCGGTCGCCGCCGCCGGGCCCAGATTCGGCAGGTCGAAGGCGCGCACCAGCGCCGTCGCTTCCGGCCAGTCGGGTGCGCGCACCGGCGCGCCGGAATCGGCGGGCAGCATGTCGAGGTCGAGCGGCTGGTGCCGCCGCAGTTCGACTTCGACCTGCGTATCGCGAACCGTTCGCGCGGCGATCCGCCATCGGCTGCCGTCGCCCGCGATCGCCACCGCCCCCACCGGCAGCGCGAGCGCCGCCAGGTCCATTCGCCAGACGCAGCTTTCACGCCCGTCGGCCGCCGCGGCAGCCAGCCGCTGCGCCAGCGCCCGGGCGGCCGCGGCGGACAGGACGGCGGGCAGGTCGATCCGCTGCTCCGCCGCGCCGCCGCCCGCCACCGGACCGGTCTGCTGGCCGAGTTGATAATCGCGCTCGCGATCATAATGGCGCAGGCGAATGGTTCCCGGCACATCGGCCAGCGGCGCGCGGCGGCACTCGACCCGGTCGCGTGCCGCCTCTTCGCGGCGCGCTTCGCGGAAACCGGCGAGCAGCACCGGCGCGCGCGGGCTGTCCGCAGGCGCCAGCCGCCACCCGCCGGGGTCGCTGGCCAGCCGCACCGCATCGGCATCGAACAAGGGCGCCAGCGCCTCGCGCAACCGGTCGCCGGACGCCGCATAGCCGGCGAAGCGCGTCCCGCCGAGGCAGCGCCCCGCTTCGCCGAACAGCGTATCGCCGACCAGCCCGGCGTCGATGGCCCCGACATCGGCCTCGACCTCGAAGGTCAGCGACGGAATGCGATTGCCGAAGGCGCCGAGTTCCAGTTCCTCGAACACGGCATAGGCGATGCCGCGAAAGCCGCTGGCCGACGCCGGACCGAGCGCCGAGGCGATCAGCGGGTCGGCGGGCTGGTCCTCGCCGCCGTCATGCCAGCGAAAGGTGCAGCGCTGCTGAAAGCCGCCGCTCGCGCCGCGCAGCAGGTTGCCGTCGGCCCAGATGCGCCGGATGGCGCGGATCGGCCGCGACGACAGCGCCACCGCCAGCGACACGGCATAGCTATATTCGGTGACCGACGCGCGCCCCTTGCCGCCGCCGCGCTTGCTGCGCCGCTCGATCAGGTCGGTCGCCCAGATCACGCTGCCCGCGACGCGCATCGTCCCGAACAGCTGCGGTATCTGCTGGCCATAGGTCGATGCCTGCACCTTCAGGTCGGCGAGGCGAGGTCCCTCGCGGCCCTTGGGGCGAAAGATCGCCGCGTCGGCCTGCTGCCCGATCGCCGCGCCGATCGCGGCGCCGACCGGGCCGCCCACGATCCCGCCGACCACCGTCAGCACCAGCGTTGCCATGTCCGTCCCTCCTCAATCCAGCCGCCATCGCGCCGCCGTCCGCGCCGTATCGTCCAGCGGCGTCTCGACCACGCGCCGCAGTCCGGCATGTGCGTGAACCATCGTTTCGCCGCCCAGCAGCCCCAGATGAAATTGCTGCGCGGGCAGCGCGATCACCGCGACATCGCCCATCGCGACGCGGCCTTCATCGCGCGCGAACCCCGCCGCCCGCAGCGCCGCGACGATCCGCGCATCGCTCCACCCGCGCAGCGGATAGGCGCGCGGCCGCGGCAGCCGCCGCCCCGCCGCGGCATAGGCCGCCCATACCAGCCCGACGCAGTCGAGCCCGGTCGCGGGGTCGCACCCCTGCGGCCGGAACCGCGCGCCGATCATCCCACGCGCCGCCGCAAAGGCGCGCGCGCCGATCTCATCCACCGGGGTATCGCGTCAGCAGGTCGTTGCCCGGCAGATGCGCCTCGCCGCGAAAGTTGATCGCATTGGCAAAGCGGTCGCGGCAGGTCGAAAGCTGCTGGTCGCACCCTTCGGTCAGCCGCACCCGCACCGGCAGGTCCAGGGGCACGCCCGGCGTCTCCGCCAGCATCAGCACTGCGCCGTCGGCGGCGATCACCGGGCTCGCCAGCCCACAGGCCGCTCCCTCCATCCAGACGAGTTCGCCAAAGGCCATCGCCCCGCCCCCCACCGCCGCGTCGAGCGTCACCGACCGCCCCTCGACCGCGACGACGCGGCGCCGGTGCGTCCGCGACGCCAGATCGACCCGGCACGCCCGGTCGCCGAGCGACGCGCGGCACGAAGGAGAGGTCGCGGGGCACGCCGGCCGGTCGAGCAGCCGCGTCACCCCCTGCAACTCCGCCGAAAAGGCGGCGCCGCGCCGCTCGATCGCGCCCAGCGTTCCGCGCGCCACCGTCACCGGCGCTGCTTCGGGATTCTCCCAGTCGGTCACGAACAGCCGCAGCGCCGCGCCGTCCCAGCGCCCGGCATCAAGATCGTCCGCCGCGATCGCGTCGCTCGCCACCGCGCCTTGCAGGTCGAGCGTCTCGGTATCGAGGCTGTCGCGCGTCTCGATCGCTGACGGTTTCATTCCCGGCGCGGCCCGATAGAGCAGCCCGCCGACGAACAGGTCGCGGTCGTGCGAGGTCAGCCCGATCGTCACCCCGTCGCGTCGTGACAGGCGCCAGCACCAGGCGAGCGTCACGACTTCGGCGCGCAGCCACGCGGGCGCCGCCGTCATCGCACCGAAATCGTCGTCCACGCTCGTCATCGCACTCACCATGGCGCCCGCACCTCGACCAGCGGCACACTCGTCACTTCACCCGCGAGGAAAGTCGCGCGGCTGACCTCCAGCCGATCCTCGGCAAAGCGCACCGGCACGTCGAACAGAAAGCCCGCGCGCACCGCCGCGCCATCCGCCGGTGCGACGTCGAACGCGACCTCGCCATCGCCCGTCAAGGTAAAGGCTGCCGTCTCGACCCCGCCCACCGACGCGCGGACGCTGCCCGCGACCGGCAGCCGGATCGCGCGCGCTTGCGCCGCCTCGCCACTGCCATAGCGCTTGACGAGCGCGAACTGCCGCCGCGCCCCGTCGCCGATGCCCAGCCATTGGTCGGCAAAGCCCGGCGGCCCGCCGTCCGCCGCCGAGCTGTGGTCGAACGGATCGCGGAAACGAAAGCCGCGCGCCGCACCGCGCCGGGCGCGGAAGAAATCGGCGAGGCGGCGCACATCCGCCTCCGACCGGATTCCCGGCCCCGCGTCGTAGCGCATCCGCGCATCGGCCCATTCGCTCGCGCGCTGCTCGTGCCCGGAGGGCGAGGCGACGATCTGGGTGGAGAATTCGGTCGCGACCATCGCCTCGCGCCCGATCGCGAGCGGAAAGTCCACTGCATCGAAAGCCTGCATCTCTTCCTCCCCCTCAAAGGCCGTGAAACCGTCGCGCGCGACCTGCGGCAGCGCCCAGACAAAGGCACGCGCCACCCCCGCGCGGCGCGTCCGCGCCGCCGCCTCGGCGATCGCGCGCCATTGCCCGCGATCCTCGCCGCGCAGCACGAAGCCCGCGAAATAATGCTGATCCGCGACGGGATAGCCGAGCCGCGCGACCATCGCCGCGCGCGCCGCATCGGTCTCGGCCCCGCGCCCGCCCGTCACCCAGTCATAATCCTCGAGCTGCAGCACGTCGAACGCCGGCGCCGCCCAGCCCATGGGCACATTGGCGCGCCGCAATTCGGGTGCCGCCGGGTCGAGCACCGTCGGCAGATAGACGAGCAGATGGCTCGTGAAGGGCGCCGCCCCCGCCTCGTCGCGCGCCGCCGCGACCAGCGCCGCGGTCGATCCCGCCAACAGCGCGCCCAGCGCGTCAAGCATTGCGCGCTGCCCGCTGTCCAGCGCGCCGCGCACATCGGGAATCGCGACGCTCGCCGCGCCCAGCATCGCCGTCGTCGCGGCATCATAGGCGCAGAGCCGCCCGTCCGCCGCGACCCACCACCACGGCTCGCCGACCTGGAACTTCACCGGCAGGCCCGCGTCGCGCCCGATCGCCGCGAACGCCCGCGCGACGAGTTGCAGCCACCCCATTGCCTCGGCATGCGCCGGCGACAGCAGGGTCGACGGCGGCTCCCACCCGGTCAGCGCCGGTGCGCCGTCGGCGGCGCGCTGCTTCCAGCTTTCGGGGCAATAGGCATCGAACAATTCGTAGGAGAGCGACCAGATCAACCCCAGCCCCGCGCCCGCGCAGGCGCTCGCCAGCGCCCGGTGCCACGCCGCGGCGGGCGCGTTCAGCACTCCGCCCGCAGCCTGCACGCGATAGCCGCCGCCCTCGGCCGCCAGCCGCATATAATGGCTCATCCCGACATAATGGACGACGTCGCCGCGATAGCCGAGCTGCTCCACCTGCCGCACCACCCGCGCCGGGGTCAGGTGATAGCAGTCGTCATAGCCGTTCGCGATCCCCAGCCGCTGTTCGGGCAGCACCGCGTCGCCGATCGCCAGCACCGACCCCGATCCCGAACAGGCGATGTCGCTCACCTCGACCCAGCCCTGCGCCGGCGCCGCAAGCGCGCCCGCGCCGCCGTCATAGCCCGGCGCGACCAGCGAGACGAACAATCGGTCGACGTCGCCCGCCCACACCGGGTCGCTTTCGCCGGGCAACAGGAAACCGCCGGCCAGCGCATCGAAATCGAGCGTCACCACCGCATCCTCGGGGCTGCCCTCGGCATAGTTCCACAGCCGCACGTACCAGGCGCGCGGGCTTCCCGCCGCGTCGCGCCCCTCGATCGTCAGCGTCGGCCCGTGCAGCGCGTCGAGCGGTTTCACCCCGCCCGATCGCCAGCGGAAGCGCAGCCGCACATGCCGGAAATCGCGCCGCGTCTCATAGGCGAGCAGCGGGTGGTCCCAGCGGTCCTCCGCTTCCCAGATCAGCCCGGCCAGGTCCGCCCTGTCGTAAAAGACCGCCTCGACGCGCAGTGCCGTCGGCGCGGTCGTCACCACGCTCGCCATCATCGGCCGCGCGAAATCGACGGTCCAGAAACGCGGGTCGAAGCGCTTGATCCAGCCCTTGCGGTGATGCGGCTCGGCCGCGACGAGCGCCCAGCCCATCAGCCTTCGCCCTCTGCCACCGCGCGCCGCACCGCGCGCGCCAGCTGCCGCCCGGTCTGCGCGAGCCGTCCCGGCGCGCTCGCCGCTTCGCCGCGCACGTTCACCGTGATCGCGATATTGCGCACCGCCGCGCCCGCCGCGGGCTCGATGCGCCCGCTCGCGTCCGGCACGAACAGTTCGGGTCCGCGCTCGCCGACGCGATAGGCGCGCCCCGCGCTCACCGGTCCGCCGGTCGCGCGGCCCGGCGCGCCGAGCAGCCC
>NZ_BCUA01000065.1 GCF_001591045.1 Sphingopyxis granuli NBRC 100800
CGAGCGCGCGGCGGCTTTCCAGTTCGGCGTTGAACCAGTAGCGCGGCTCCATCGTGACGGCTGCGCGGGGTATTTCGCCATCCAGCCCGCCCCGCCAGTTCTGCACCACGCCCTGTGCATAATTGGCGACATAGTTCGCCGTATTGGGCTGCGAGCCATCGGCGATGATCTGCACCAGAGGCTGCGCGCCGCGCGCGGCCAGGCGCTGCTCGAAATCCTGCGGTATCACCACAAAGCCGCGCAAGCTGCCCGAGACGACCCGTTCCGCGACCTCGCGCCGGTCATGAGCGAAGGTGACGTCCAGATAGCGGGTGCCGGCGAAGGCGGCGGCCAGCGATTGCGCCGAAGCGGACCCGGATTCCTGCACGACGCCGATGCGCACCGCACGCACGTCCAGCGACACCGCATAGGAAAACAGGAGCAGCAGCACGACCGGAAGGGCGAAGGCGATCAGCAGCGTGGACGGATCACGTATCGCCTGCAGGCTTTCCTTGCGTACCAGCGCCCAAAGCCGCTTTGGGTCGAAGCGGCGCATGGCCGGGAGGCCCGTTCGCGGTCCGCTCGCGCCGGTCATGCGGCAACGCCCTCCGCGCGGTCCTCGGCTTCGACCAGATGAATGAAGGCGTCTTCCATGGTCGGGTCCGGCCGGCGACCGCTGACCGCGCGGCGCTTAAGCGCGTCCGGCGTGTCGAGCGCGATCAACCGGGCGCGGGAGAGCATCGCCACCCGGTCGCAATATTCCGCCTCGTCCATGAAATGGGTGGTGACCATCACCGTCACGCCCTTGCGGGCAAGGCCGTTGATATGGGTCCAGAATTCGCGCCGTGTGATGGGGTCGACGCCGGAGGTCGGCTCATCCAGGAACAGCACGGGCGGGCGATGCATCACCGCGCAGGCCAGCGCCAGGCGTTGCTTAACCCCGAGCGGCAGCGAGTCCGGCGCCGCCGAGAGCCAGGGCTGCAGGCCGAAGATGTCGATCATCTCGTCGATCCGCGCCCGCCGCGCGGCGCCGTCCAAACCATAGACGCCGGCGGAAAACTCCAGGTTCTGCCGCACGGACAGCAAACCGTAGAGCGAGAACTTTTGCGCCATATAGCCAAGCTGGCCTTTGGCCGCGCCGGTCGCCCGGCGCAGGTCCAGCCCCACCACATGCGCCTCGCCGCTGGTGGGTTTGAGCAGGCCGCACAGCATCTTGAAGGTGGTCGATTTGCCGGCGCCGTTCGGCCCGAGCAGGCCGAAGATTTCGCCTTTGCGGACCTCGAAGCTCACAGTGTCTGTGGCTGTGAAGTCACCAAAGCGCTTCGTCAGATCCCGGCAGGAAACGGCGACGTCTGAAGCAAGTTCGACCGGCGACAACCCCTCGGCGAGCGCCGATGTGCCGCCCGGGCCGCCGCCCAGGAGATCGATGAAGGCGTCTTCGAAGCGGGCGGGCACCGCTCTGAGCCGCGCCTCGACCCGGTCGGCAAGCGCGTTGATCTGTTCTGTCCCTGCCTTGGCGCGCAACACCACGCGGACACCGGCGCCCTGGATCACCCCGTCGCCGACACTGTCCAGATCGAGCGCCTCGGCAAGCACGGCCCGCCGCTGATCGCCAACCTGTTCGAGGCGAAAGCTCCGGTTTGTGAGGCGCGCGGTCAACTCTCCGGGCGGCCCGTCATAGGCGAGTTGCCCTTCGTTGAGCAGCAGCACGCTGTCGCAGCGTTCGGCTTCGTCGAGATAGGCGGTCGACCAGACCACGGCCATCCCCTCGTCGGTCAGCGCCTGCACCATGCGCCACAGATCCTGACGGCTGACCGGATCGACACCGACGCCCGGTTCATCGAGCAACAGTACGGCAGGCCGGGCCATCAGCGCGCAGGCGAGCCCCAGCTTCTGCTTCATGCCGCCGGAGAGCTTGCCCGCCAGACGCCCGGTAAAGGGGGCAAGACGCGTGAAGTCGAGCAGTTCTGCAAACAGGTCGGCGTGTCCGTCGGCGTCCATGCCGCGCAACTGCGCATAAAGGCGCATATTCTCCAGGACCGACAGGTCTTCGTAGAGGCCAAAGCGCTGCGGCATGTAGCCGGTCGCAACGTGGATGGCGTCATTGTCGGCCACCACATCGAAGCCCGCCACCGTGGCGCGGCCGCTGCTCGGCACCAGCAGGCCGGTCAGGATGCGCATCAGGGTGGTCTTGCCGGCACCGTCCGGGCCAACCAGCCCGGTCAGGCGGCCGTAGCGTATCTGCGCGCTGAGGTCCTGCAAGGCAGGCGCGCCGCCGAAATGCTTGTTCAGACCATTGATGACAACCGCGACATCACCGGTCCGATCAGGTGGCGGGTCCGATATTGTGCTACCGGACAGCATGTTAGCGGCCTTTGGTGCGCGCGTCGGAGGCTTGTCCGGCATCGACCTCGATGGTCACCGGCATGCCCTGGCGAAGCGCCGCATCTGCGTTGGTGACGACAATCCGCAAACGATAGACCAGATCCGTGCGCAGATCCGTGGTCTCGACCGTTTTTGGCGTGAATTCGGCGCGCGGCGAAATGAACCCGATCTGGCCCTGATAGGTCTTGTCGGACGAGTCGCTGCGAACGCGCACCCGCATTCCGGGCGCGATGCGGCCCAGATCCGATTCGCCGACATAAGCGCGCACATAAACCGGCCTGTCCAGGCTGAGGCTGTAAACCGGGCTCTGGCTGACAACCATGCTTCCGGGTTCGCGCACCCGTGCGATGATCGTGCCGGTGCTGGGCGCAAGCAGTGTTGTGTCGGCAAGCGCGGTGGCCGCTTGGGCGCGTGCTGCTTGCGCGGCGGTGAGGTGTGCCTGCCCCGCCGCGATATCTTCCTTGCGGAAGCCTTCCGCGGCTTGCGAATGCGCGGCCCTGGCTGCATTGACACTGGCGACGGCCTGATCGCGCGCGGCGCGCGCGGCATCGACCGTCTTTTGACTGGCGGCGCCTGAAGCGAGCAACTGGCTCTGACGATCGAAATTGCGCGCCGCATCCCTGGCCACGGCCAAGGCCTGATTGAGGGCCTCCTGCGTCTGGGTAATCTCTTGCGGACGCAGGCCGCGGCGCAATTTGTCGAGGTCTGCCTGCGCGACCGCTACGGCCGCATCGGCCGCGGCGAGCGCTTCCTCAAACGGTTGCGCGTCGAGAGTCGCCACGCGCGCGCCCGGTTCGACATGATCGCCTTCATCGAACAGCATCTGCGCGACGCGGCCGGACTGGCGGAAGGCTAATTGGACCTCCCGAATGTCGACATTGCCGTATAGGGTGAGTGCGTCACCGTCGCGGCTGCCCCGCTGCATCCACAGCCATCCAGCACCGATTATTGCGACGATAGCAGCAACAAGTATGACCCGCTTTGCCGTGCTGGACAGTCGGATGCTCTTCATGATGCTGCTCCGATACCGCGCAGATAAATGGCGAACACGCCGGGCGCATCGCTACGGATGCGGGCCACATCGCCCGCCAGCATGGATTGCATGACGAGACCCTGGATCGTGCCGATGAACAGCGTGGCTGCGGCATCCGGATCGAGGTCCGCATGCAGTTCGCCCTGTGCCTTCCCGGCTTCGAGCAGGCCACGCAGCCGTTCGCCATAGTGGCGGATCAGGGTCTGGGCCATGCGCTTCGGGAGAGTCTCGCCCGGTCGTTGCAACTCCCCGAACAGCATTCTCGGCACACCGGGATGATCAGACACGAAATCGATATGCGTCATGAAGACCGCCTCAAGGGCAGCGGCCGGCGATGCGGCTTCTTCCGCTGCCTTGTCCACGCGGGCGAGCAAGCGCTCGGTCACCCAGGACATGACCGCCTGCAAGATAGCGTCCTTGCTCGGGAAGTGACGGAAAAGCGCCCCCTGGGTCAGTCCCATTCGCTGGGCGATGGCCGTCGTTGTGATGTCGCTCGGGTTCTGTTCCGCAGCCAGGTCGACCACCGCCTCCACGGTCGCCGCCCGTCGCTCGTCAGCGGGGAGATGCCTGGAACGCCCATTCATTGTTTGCGCTTTCGAAAGCTAGTAATCTATTACTATCTATCGGCGATATGTGCTCGTTGCAAGATGGAACCGCCGAAGGGAAACGTCATGAACGGCAAGGGCGGAAGAGGAGGGGCGTCAGGGCAGGTCACAGCATGCCCGAGCAGCCTTTCGCGGGTAGGCCGGGGCTTCGAACCCACCGCGCTGCCAGCTTGATCCATTCATCCACTGGCCGAGTGCATGAGTTTTGGCCCGCCTACGACATGCCGGAGGAGCATTGAGCGCTTCTGGCGATGTTTTCGGATGGCTGATTACCAGAGCAATTTTTCCACCAGGCCTGCCATCGGCAGGGGATGCTCTCGCTGCAAAATCATCGCCGCCTCACGCAGCTTTTCGCGGTCGAATCTGTCGCGCTCGTCCCTGAACGCGAAGACGACGAGATTCATTCCGACTTCGACGGATATGGTGATGATCCTGCCAAAACATTCACGCAGGCGCCGCAGAATGGGCTCATTCTTCCCGGCATGGTCACACAAATTGACGACGAGAATTCCGTTAGCGTTGAGCCGGGCGCGGCACGCGCGGTAGAAGTCCGGCGAACAGAGCTGTGGAGGTTGTCCGCTGCTGTCGAAGCCATCGACAAGAAGGATATCGGTCGATCGCTGATCGGTCACCACGAAGTCAGAACCGTCAGCCCAGATTATCTCAAAGCGGTCGCTGCGGGGTGGCATGCAAAACTGATCGGCGACGTCGATGACATTCCAATCGACATCCACCCCGCGGATCGAAGTCCCGGGCAAGAACTTGTGACAGTATTTTGCCAGAGAGCCGCCGCCCAGACCGATGATCTCGACCGTTTCTGGTGATGGATTGAACAGCAGGAAGCCCATCATGGCCTGGGTATATTCAAGCATCAGCCGGACCGGGTCGGTGATGCTCATGGCGCTTTGAACAAAAGCCCAGTTCGCCAACAAACTCCTGATGTCCCCAAGTTCAAAGACCAACGGCGCAACAAAGTCGTTTTCCTCGCCATCAAGCTGCGAGGATGTCGCCTCGAATCGCGCGCTCCACCGCTGCTCCCGATCAATCTCGTCAATGTGTTCGAGGAATATGTCGATCTCGGTGGCGTCAAGTTCAGCGACGTCCGTCGTGGCGTCTGAATGCAGCGCATAGGTGGAACAGCTATCTGTCACAGGCATGCCGCTTCGTCTGACAATCCGGGGCGTACCACTCCGTGCAAACCGACAAATCTACCAAAGGATTGCTCATGCCCCGCTCAGCGCCCAAGGCGCCGTTCGAACAATTGCGCCTTTTCGTACATTTCCTGCCATGCCGCGGCCGCGCGAAGGCAACGATCCCGGACGCGCGGCAGGGTGGCTTCCTCGGCTTCTTCCAGGCACGTGTTGAGCCGGATCAGATAGAAGTCGCTGTTGCGGGTTGTCGGTTTGAGCAGTGGTTTTTGTGTCATGACATGGCTCCGTCCGTTGCAGGATGGGCCTGATCGAGAATTGGGATCGGACGAGACTGATCGTCCAATCGTGCGGCGCTCCTCTCGTCGCTGACGCCATGGCCGCGGGCCAGGTAGTCGTGCGATCCCATTTCATTGAGACGCGAAACGGTGCGCTCGAACTCGAACGCATCCTCAGAGGCGCAGTAGAGCGTGTCGGGATCACGATCGGCGGAAGCGAGCAGCTTGACGCCATTCTCGTACAGCGTGTCGATCAGGGTCTTGAATCGCGCTGCTTGCGATTTCCGGTTTGCATCCAGCACCGGGATGCCGACGAGAATGACGGTGTGATAGCGATGCGCGAGGGCCAGGTAGTCGGGTATGCCGCGCGGCTCGCCGCACAACCGTTTGAACGAGAAGACCGCCACGCCCTTGAGCGATTTGGGCACGAACAGTTCCCGCCCGCCCTTGATCGCGACCGTTTCGGAGGGAACGTGCTCGCGGTCCTCGACCGGGAAGTCGGTCAGACGGAAGAAGGCCCGGCTCAGGGCTTCGGTCGCAGCGTCACCGTTGGGGACATGCCAGGTCTGGAAGCCGCCCAGGCGCTGGAGGCGATAATCGGTCGGGCCGTCGAGCGAGAGCACATCGAGCCGATCCTTCAGAAGCGCGATGAACGGCAGGAAATGTTCGCGATTGAGGCCGTTCTTGTAGAGATCCTGGGGTGGTCGGTTCGATGTCGCGACTATCGTGACGCCGTGGCCGATGATCCGGGTAAACAGCCGGGACAGGATCATGGCGTCAGCCGAATTGGTGACGATCATCTCGTCGAACGCAATCAGCCGGGCCTCCCCTGCGATCGCATCGGCCACCGGCAGAATCGGGTCGCCCGCCTCCTTCGCGCGTTCGACGCGCAGCCGATCATGCACTTCCTGCATGAACTCATGGAAGTGAACCCGCCGCTTGTCGGCGATATCGACACAGTCGAAGAACAGGTCCATCAACATCGACTTGCCGCGCCCGACGCCGCCCCAGAGGTAAACACCCCGGACAGGCTCGGGTTTGCGCCGGGTGATGCGAGCCATGAGACCAGGCCGCTGTGCTTGCGCTTCCAGTTCGGCAACAGCCTTGCCGAAGCGGTGCGCGACCTGGCGCTGTGCGTCGTCGGGGCGCAATTGCCCGGTTGAAATCGCGTCTTCATAACGCGCGATGACTTTGCTCTGTGGCAAGTCCGGTTACTCCGTGAACAGATATGGGCTAAATACAGGGTGCCGGCCGCCCCGGTTTGAGGTCTCCTGGGCCGATCTGGAATGAGGCTGTTCGCACGCTTTTCAAAACCTCACGGCCTCGCCGATCCCGGTCACTGCGAGCGGGCGGAATTCTGTCGTCATGATTCGGCTTCGTCCGGGACCGTTCCCGGACGCTCCTTGCGGAAACCATGCATGCCGAACCACCACTGCAAGGCGATGATGGCGCCCTTGGCGGGCTGGAGCAGTCCGATCATCAGCGTCATGGCGAGCGGCAGGATAACGGCCATAAGCGCCGGGACGGACAGGTCCGCGTCGCGGACCAGCGCGATGATGAGCGGCGCCATCAGATGTCCGGTCACGAGTATCGAGACATAGGCCGGAAAATCATCGGCCTGCTGGTGCGTCCAGTCTTGCGCGCACTGCGGGCAGCGTGGGATCGGCTTGAGAAATCGCATGAACAACCGGGCCTCGCCGCAGCGCGGACAATGCCCGCGCAGACCGCGCAGTATCGCGGCCCAACCCGAGGCGGGCAGGACGAGGCTGCTGGTCACGGATCCAGGCTCATGGACTGGCATGGACTTTGGCTTTTCTCGTAATTGGTCAAAGGGTGTCTGCATGAAATCAGGCATCGAACATCCCGGGAGGCGCGGCAGCCCGGATGCTCTCATCGACATGCGCGACAAACTGCGTGAAGTTGCGGCGGAAGCGGTCGGCAAGGCCGCGTGCCGCCTGGTCGTATGCATCGGGCTTTTCCCAGGTCGCGCGCGGATCGAGGATATTGCTATCGACGCCTTCGACCGCGATCGGGACCGCGAAGCCGAAATTGGGGTCGATACGGAACTCCGCCTGCTTAAGCTTGCTCGACAGCGCGGCATTGAGCAGTGCGCGGGTCACCTTGATCGGCATGCGCGAGCCGGTGCCATGCTGGCCGCCGGTCCAGCCCGTGTTGACCAGCCAGCAATCGACCCCACCCCTGGCAATACGCCGGCGCAGAAGATTACCGTAGACGCTGGGATGGCGCGGCATGAAGGGGGCGCCAAAGCAAGTCGAGAATGTGGCCTCCGGCTCAGTCACACCTAGCTCGGTGCCCGCCACCTTTGCCGTGTAGCCAGACAGGAAATGGTACATCGCCTGTTCCGGTGTGAGATGGGCGATCGGCGGTAGCACACCGAAGGCGTCGGCCGTCAGCATGATGATGGTCTTGGGCACCGGCCCCATATTCTCGCACGAAGCGTTGGGGATGAAATGGATTGGGTAGGCGCCGCGGCTGTTCTCGGCGAGTGAGGCGTCATCGAGATCGAGCGCACGGGTCTCCGGATGCATGACCACGTTCTCGAGGATCGTGCCAAAGCGCTGCGTGGTTGCATGGATCTCGGGTTCGGCCTCGGCCGACAGACAGATCATCTTGGCATAGCAGCCGCCTTCGAAGTTGAAGACGGCGGTATCCGACCAGCCATGTTCGTCGTCGCCGATCAGCGTGCGCGAGGCATCGGCGGACAAGGTGGTCTTGCCGGTTCCCGAAAGACCGAAGAAGATCGCGGTGTCGCCATCGGGTCCGATATTGGCCGAGCAGTGCATCGGCATGACGCCTTGCCGGGGCAGGACGTAGTTGAGGACCGTGAAGACCGCCTTCTTCATCTCGCCCGCATAGCCGGTGCCGCCGATCAGGATCAGCTTGTTCATGAAATCGATGGCGATCACCGTCTCTGAGCGGCAGCCATGGCGCTCGGGATCGGCGCGGAAACTCGGCAGATCAATGATCGTATAGTCGGCAGAGAATTGTTTAAGCTCGTCTGCGGTTGGCCGCACCAGCATGGTGCGTACAAAGCTTGAATGCCAGGCCAGTTCGGTAATGATCCGCACGCCGACGCGGAATTCCGGCTGAGACCCGCCGAACAGGTCTTGCACAAACACATCGTCGAGTGTCGACAGGTGCTTGTAGAAGTCTTCGCGCAGCTTCTCGAAGGCCCCTCCCTTCATCGGCTTGTTGGACGGTCCCCACCAGACGTCGTCCTTGGTTTCGACATCGCGGACGATGAACTTGTCCTGCGCCGAGCGCCCGGTGTGGGTGCCTGTCTCGACCACCAGCGCGCCATGTTCCGACATGCGGCCTTCGCCGCGCCGCAACGCGAGTTCCACCAATTGTGGCGTATCGAGGTTTTCGTGCAAACGGCCGCCCGGCTTGACGGTGATTTCCGGCTTGGTGAGGGTCAGGGTCATGTGATCAATGGCCTCTCTCGGTCTGTTGGAACAATTTACGGGGACGCTTCAAAGATCGGTCGCGAGGTCATGCGGTCGGTAGCGCAGCGAAAGTTTGGGGCGCCGGACGCGGGACATGTGCGCTTTGTCGGCACATTCCGCTGAACGCGAAGGCTCCGCAGCAGATTCGCGGGCTTCCGCCTGCCGCCGCCTGGGAAGAAGCAGCTGCGGCATTGTTTTATCGCTCATCCGGGGCCTCCCGCTTCGCGCCGCGAGTGACGTGCGGTCCACGGCTGTTGCCCTGGTTGATGACGCGGACGATGTCCGACATCAGCCCCGCCGCTGCGAACGGCTTGAGCTCAGCTTCACAGAGCAATCCACCGGCATGGTGGAACGGGGCCATGACCCGAAAGTCGCTTGGGTCACGCGGGATCAGCCTGAGGGGGGCGTTAACGCCGCCAGCGAGGCTTTGCTCCCCAGGGACTGATCCAATGAATGGCATGAGGCATATATACAACTTCATCTTAAATTGTTAAGACTGCATATTGATGTATAAAACATCATTAGAGCAGGTTATGATCACGTCGCAGCAAATGCGGGCCGCGCGCGCCCTTCTCGGACTTGACCAGCACCAGATGGCCGAGCTTGCCGGACTTTCCCTGCCCACCATCCAGCGCATGGAGTCGTCTGACGGTCAGGTTCGACGGCCAGAGCATTGCTCTCATCATCGAACGGCTGTCGGCAAGGCATGGGTGAGGGGCGAACGATGAGCGATCCCGGCCTGTTGAGACGTCGCCCCAGTTCACTGGAAGTTGGCAGGGCCCAGCGCGCACTGGTGCAATTGGCGGCCTTGCTGGCGGCGCTGGCAGGACTGGTCAATGCGATCGGGTTTCTCGCTTTTGGCCATGTCTTCCTGGCTTCGCCCGACGCCAACGCCACGGTTCTGGGCGCAAATCTGCCGCAGAGCTATGCAGTCGCTCTGTTTGCGGGCGCCATGGTTCTCAGCTTCGTTGCCGGCGTCACGTTGATGACGCTGATAGCGCACCGTGCGACGCAATTCAGACGCACCCTGGTTCTCCTGACGACTGCCCTTGTCCTGGTCGCCGCCTATGTCGCGGTCCAGGCCCATATTGCCTTCGCCCCAGCTGTATTCCTCGCAATGGCGATGGGCGGCGCCCATTGCGTCTTCGAACGCGACAATTCCGACCTGCAGGAGGCCATGTCCCCCTCAGCTCAGATCGCCCGCTTTGGTGAGGCGCTGGCCGGAGGGCGCAGCGGCGCCAACCACCGCCAGATCGGCTTGCATGCATCCTTCTGGCTCGCCTTCCTGTTTGGCGGATTGCTGGGCGCCGGGGCGTGGATCGCATTCGATGCCCGATCCTTCGCCCTGGCCGCCGGCGTGGCAGGCGTGCTGACCCTGCGCACATGGCTGATCGAGCGGGACATCTTGCCCGCCTGACGGTGCTACCCGACTTTGGAGAATCCGCGCATTGTGGATTTCCAAGTTGGCCGGATCGCACTCCAAACCTTGGAGGCTTTCGCGCACCCGCTCGTTCTGGTCGACGAGGATCGGCGTGCCATATCCTCCCTCGTGAAATGCGATGGCTGCACGCAGGACCGTATCCTCCTCGGCCTCTGCAAAGATCATCCGTGTCGATCGCGAGCGGGCCAACTCATGGGCCGAGGCCAGGACAGCTGTGGTTGGGTTCAATCGTTCCCGTAGTGCCTGGCGGTAGGTTGCGACATCGGTAAGCGGTCGGCGGGCGACACCCGAGTCCGTGGCTGCTTGAGCGACTGCCGACGGAACCGTTTCGATCAAGCGAGGATCGAAAGGCGTTGGAATGATGTATTCGGGACCGAAGCTGCCCACACTGCCGCCATAGGCGGCAGCCACTTCCTCGGGAACGCGCTGCCTGGCCAACTCGGCGATGGCTTTCGCGGAGGCCACCTTCATCGCGTCATTGACCGTGGTCGCCCTCACATCGAGCGCCCCGCGAAAGATATAGGGGAAGCCCAAGACATTGTTGATCTGATTGGGATAGTCTGATCGTCCCGTCGCGATGATCGCGTCGGCGCGGATCGACTTCACGATCTCTGGCAGGATCTCCGGGGTCGGATTTGCCAAAGCGAAGATGATCGGACGCGGCGCCATCGAGGCGACCATTTCCGCAGTCACTGCACCAGCAACTGACAGGCCCAGGAACAGGTCCGCTCCGTCCATCGCGTCCGCGAGGGTTCTCGCATCGGTGTCTGCGGCATGAGCCGACTTCCACTGGTTCATGCCTTCGGTGCGGCCTTGGTAGATGACTCCCTTGCTGTCGCACATGATCACATGCCGCACGCCGAGCGACTTGGCGAGTTCAGTGCAGGCCACCGACGCGGCCCCGGCCCCGTTCACGACCATTTTCAGGTCTTTGAGATCGCGTCCGGTCAGGTGCGCGGCATTGATGATACCCGCAGCGGCGATGATCGCAGTGCCGTGCTGGTCATCGTGGAATACGGGAATGTTCATACGCTCGCGCAGCGTCTGCTCGATGATGAAGCATTCTGGTGCCTTGATGTCTTCAAGGTTGATGCCGCCGAAACTCGGCTCCAGCAGTTCCACCGCGGAAATGAAGCGTTCGACATCTTCGGTTGCAAGCTCGAGGTCGATGGAATCGACGTCGGCAAAGCGCTTGAACAGCACCGCCTTGCCTTCCATCACTGGCTTTGATGCCAGAGCCCCAAGATTGCCGAGACCGAGGATCGCGGTTCCGTTGGTGATCACCGCCACCAGATTGCCCTTGGCCGTGTAATCGTAGGCAGCGTCTGGATCGGCTGCGATTGCCTGTACGGGGGCTGCTACCCCTGGCGAATAAGCCAACGCGAGATCGCGCTGTGTCGCCATAGGTTTGGTCGCAACGATTTCGATCTTCCCGGGCCGACCGGTAGAGTGAAAATCCAGCGCTTCGCGCTCAAGAGATGCGTCACCCATTTCATTTCATCCTAATCGGGGCCCGACGCAGACATTGCCTGCTCAAACCAAGTGTGAGCGTGCTGCTAGATCAAGAGCGCAAGCGGACGGGGAACGCGCAGAGCGGGATGTTCCACATGCATTTCAAGGTGTCGTGTCCCTGTCGCACTTATGGCGTTGCCGCTTGCGCTCAGCCAACTCGGCGTTGCGCCGATCATGTGCCCGGCCCCCCGCGATCGTGACGCCGAAGAACAGGATCATAAGCAGCAGCGAGATGACTATGATTATCCCGATGACCATGGCTGCGACTACACTTTGACAGGCTCGAGGATCGAGACGTAGTTCGCTACCGCGCCGCCGCCCATGTTGAAACAAGCGCCAAGCTCGGCGCCGGGAAGCTGCATTTCTCCGGCATCCCCGGAAAGCTGGCGAGCCGCCATGACGTGCATCGATACGCCGGTTGCACCAACCGGATGGCCCTTGGCCTTCAGCCCGCCCGACAAATTGATGGGCAACCGCCCGCCACGTTCAGTTTGACCTTCCCGTACAAGCTGGCTTGCTTCGCCGGGTTTGCACAGGCCCATGGCTTCAAGCGTCAGCAACTCGGCGATCGTGAAGCAATCATGGACCTCGGCGAAGTCCAGGTCATTCACGGAAATTCCCGCAGCGTCGTAGGCCCGCTTGAATGCCAGGTGGGGGCCTTCGAAGCTGGCCAGATCTTTTCGGGAAAGGGGAAGGAAGTCGTTGACCTGCTCTGCCGCACGGAAGCCAATCGCACGTTCAAGTCCGCGAGCGACATCCGGGTGAGCAATGATAACGGCGGCCGCGCCATCGGAAATGAGTGAGCAATCCGTAACCTTGAGCGGTGGGGCAATCACCGGATTGCGATCGGACGCTGTCAGGCAGAAGTCGAGATCGATTTCCTTACGCATGTGCGCGAGAGGATTGAGAAGCGCATTCCGATGGTTCTTTACCGCAATGCGCGCCATTGCGTCGGTCGGGTCGCCATGCCGCGCAGCATAGGCCAAGGCAAATTGCGCGAATATTGCCGGGAAGGAGAGCTCGGCTTCTTCGGGCTGATAACTTGCACCGGATAGCGCCTTCGTGACGCCCGCGGTGTCGAGGCCGGTCATCTTTTCTGCCCCGACGACCAGGGCCACCTTGATCCGCCCGCTCTGGACTGCGTCCAGCGCCGAATAGAGCGCAGCCGAACCCGATGCGCATGCATTCTCACATCGCGTCGCCGGCTTGAAGCGCAAGGCGTCGTGCGCCCCCAGGACCATCGACGAACAGAACGCGTCGGGGACCATGCCGGAGTTGAAATGCCCCAGCCAAACGGCGTCAATATCGCGCGGATCGATGCCGGCATGGACAATTGCCTGCTTTGCCGCAGACGCGATAAGGCTTTCAATCGTATCCCCGGACAGCTTCCCAAATGCGGTATGTCCCCAGCCAACGATATTTGCCTGAATCTTGATCTTGGACATCTGCAACCTCGTATAGTCCTTGGAATGGGCTCCCTCGGGTCGGGGGAGTGGGCGGATCATCCAAATCACTGCCGCTGGAAGCTGCCCGCGATCGAGAGGGTCATCCACCGTGTGCTTGGCCAGAAATCGGTTCCAGGCGTGAGCCGCTGTGCATGTTCGGAATGTGTTTAATAAGTTACCATATTGCTATATAATGCGTGAAGATGGTAATTTGATGTATAAAGCATCATTGTGGTGCCGCGCTTGTTACAGCTGTAAACTCGGGGCCGAGAGGCGGAGTGAGGCGGGCTCACCGTCCAAATTGGTTCCGGTGCCGTCGCCATGCTGCGCGAGGCGTTTCCTATGCGACGGTGCGCTCCGCACCGCGCCGCTTCAAGCGCTGGCCGCCCTATTTAGACTGCTTTCCAACGTTTTGACCAACGCCACATTGCCGAGCATTCCGGCAAGGTCGCGGGCGGTCCTGGCTGCGCCCATGAGCGTGGCCGATCCCGGTCCGCACCAGTCGCCATAGCCCGCAAGCCACAGGCGGGGTTCCTTGATCGACCGTTGGCCATCGACCAGCACCCGGCCGTCGTCCTCGACCACGCCAAGCATCGCCAGGTGATCGAGCGCGGGCCGAAAGCCGGTGCACCAGATGATCGCATCAACGGCCATCTTGGAACCATCCGGCCAGACAACACCCTCGGCCGTCATCCGTTCGAAGGGCCGGACAGAGGCCAGGTTTCCGCGGGCGCGTGCTTCCCTGACCGGCGGGACCATGACGATGTCGCCGATGCCGCCCACGGGTGTATCGCCCGGTCCAGCCTTCATCCGCGCAACCGCGCGTTCGAACAGGACGTGGCCATCCACATCGTCGGGCAGGAACAGGGGATCGTGGGTCGTTACCCACAGGGTGCGTGCTACGGGCGCCACTTCGGCAACGATCTGGGCGCCGCTATTGCCGCCGCCGACCACGAGCACTGATTGGCCTCTGTAATCCTCCGGCCGGATATAGTGGGCCGAATGGACCTGGACGCCGTTGAAAAGATCGCGCCCCTCGATCTCGGGAATATAGGGATGCGACCAGGTGCCGGTGGCGCTGACAACCGCCTGCGCGGCAAACCTCCCCTTGTCCGTCACGACTGCAAGACGATCGCCGGCCCGTTCGATGGATTCCACCCGGACTGGACGCTTGATGGGGAATTCGTAACGGGCCTCATAGCGAGCGAGATAATCAAGGACGTCATCGCGCGTGGGATACCCCTCATGCGCGGGCGGCGGCATAAGCCAACCCGGCAGCGAACTGTATCCGGCGGGGGAAAACAGGCGCAGGGAATCCCACCCATGGCGCCATGCACCACCGGGCCCAGCTTCGGCGTCGAGGATCACGAAATCGGCCCCAGCACGACGCAGATAATAGCCCAACGACAGCCCCATCTGGCCGCCACCGATGATGACGATGTCGCGCTGCGTGATCATCAGGCCTGCCGCCAGCGTTGAAGAGCGTCCGCTTGGGGCAAGCCCCCCGCACGGACTACCGGCGAACGCCTGAATGGGAGTGTTTGGATCATCAGGTCATGTCGCCTTCTGTCTGACCGGAAGAGGGCTTCTATCGGTATGTGCGGCGAACATGACATCGACGATGGCGACCCATGCTGGCGGAAATTCGGGATTGCGATATACCGAACAGGTCCATCAACTCGCATACGCAATGTTCCTGACCGTCCCAGACGATCGCGAGCGCAGCGAGTCTTGTCGGTTCGGCGAGGGCTACCAAGAGGTCTTCGGGGGATGGACCCTGATCATGCGCATGCGCTTATGCGCCCCTCCGCATGGTTGCATCGGCCATGATCAAACAGACCACCGGCTATCCCATGGCGGCAGATGATTCCATCATGTTCGAAATATCGATTGACCATATAGGCGGTCCACTATTATTCGATCAACTTGGAAGGATGGAATTGACCATGAAGGAATTCAATCCGCAGGTCTCGGCCGTCGAGGCGCTCGGCGCGCTCGCGCATGACACGCGCCTGTCTGTCTTTCGCATGTTGGTGAAGGCTGGCCCGGAGGGGTTGATAGCCGGTGCTATCGCGCAGGCCGCCAATGTGCCGCCGTCCACCATGTCGCATCACCTGGGCATTCTCGAACGGGCGGGTCTGGTGGAATCCGAGCGGGAAAGCCGGCTCATCCACTACCGCGCCGATTATGAGGGGATGCGCCGGCTGCTCGCCTTCCTGATGCAGGACTGCTGTCAGGGCGTCCCTGAAATGTGTGCCGAACTGCTCGGCGAACTCAACTGCAAAGCCTGAGGTTGACCCATGTCCGACACGATCGACTCCGACAAGACCTACAACGTGCTCTTCCTGTGCACCGGCAACAGTGCTCGCTCGATCCTCGGCGAAGCCATCATGAACAAGCTGGGGGAAGGCCGCTTCCGCGCCTGGAGTGCCGGCAGCCAGCCCAAGGGCGCAGTCCATCCGATGGCCCTGTCGGTTCTGAACGGGCTCGGCTTCGACATAGCGGGCATGCGCTCGAAAAGCTGGGACGAGTTCGCCGCGCCGGACGCGCCGCAATTCGATTTTATCTTCACCGTCTGCGATAACGCCGCAGGCGAGACCTGCCCCGTATGGATCGGCCATCCGATGACGGCGCACTGGGGCATCGAGGACCCGGCATCAGTCGAAGGCGATGGTCAGCGCGAGGCCTTCATGCAGGCGCTGCGGTACTTGCAGAACCGCATTTCGCTGTTCCTCGCACTCCCGCTTGCCAGCCTCGACGAGATGGCGACGCGGCGCAAACTTAGGGAAATCGGCCAAAGCGAGGGCGCCAGCGCCAAGGCAGGAGCAAGCGAATGACCCATCAGGATCAATCTGGCGACATCGTCATCTACCACAATCCCGAATGCGGAACCTCGCGCAATGCGCTGGCCATGATCCGCAATGCCGGGATCGAACCGCATGTCATTGAGTACCTCAAGACTCCGCCTTCGCGTGCCTTGCTGGAAAGCCTCATCGCCCGCGCCGGCATCACGCCGCGCAACCTGCTGCGTGAGAAGGGCACGCCCTATGCCGACCTGGGGCTCGACAATCCTGATCTTTCCGACGTCCATTTGATCGACGCGATGATGAAGCATCCGGTCCTCATCAACCGCCCGCTGGTTGTCTCGCCGCAGGGTGTGAAGCTCTGCCGTCCATCCGAGGAGGTACTCGACCTAATTCCGGCTGGTCAGCGCGGCGTCATCGCCAAGGAAGACGGCGAACAGGTGATCGATGCCACCGGCAATCGCGTCACCGGCTGAACGAGGGATCAAGATGACCGCACAGCCCAAGCGTGAACGCCTGTCGTTCCTCGATCGCTATCTAACCCTTTGGATTTTTCTCGCCATGGCGCTCGGCGTCGGCCTGGGATCAACCTTCGAAGGATTGCCCAAGGCGATCGACAGCCTGTCCTGGGGGACGACCAACGTGCCCATCGCTATCGGGTTGATCCTGATGATGTATCCGCCGCTCGCGCGGGTGCGCTATGAGGAACTGCCGCGCGTATTCGAAGACAAGCGGGTGCTGGCGATCTCGCTGATCCAGAACTGGATCATCGGGCCGGTGCTGATGTTTGCGCTCGCGGTCATCTTCCTTAGCGACAAGCCGGAATACATGACGGGCCTGATCCTCATCGGGCTGGCCCGCTGCATTGCCATGGTCATCGTCTGGAACCAGCTTGCCAGGGGCGACAACCAGTATGTGGCCGCGCTGGTCGCGTTCAACTCGATCTTCCAGATCTTGTTCTTCAGTGTTTATGCGTGGTTCTTCCTTGCTTTCCTGCCGCCGCTGTTCGGGCTTGAGGGAAGCGTCATCCATGTCAGTTTCTGGACCATCGCCGAGGCGGTGCTGATCTACCTCGGCATACCGTTTTTGGCTGGATTTCTGACGCGCAGATGGCTGGTGAAAGCCAAGGGCAACGAATGGTATGAAACCCGTTTCCTGCCCAGAATAAGTCCGATAACGCTCGTCGCACTGCTGTTCACCATCGTCGCCATGTTCAGCCTCAAGGGCAATGAGATCGTGACACTGCCGGGCGACATACTGCGTATCGCCATTCCGCTCACCATCTACTTCGTGGTTCAGTTCAGCGTCAGCTTCTTCATGGGCAAGCTGATCGAGAGCGATTATCCGCGCACGACGGCAGTGGCGTTCACGGCCGCGGGCAACAATTTCGAACTCGCCATCGCGGTTGCCATCGCCGCCTTCGGGCTTGCCTCGCCGGTGGCCTTCGCGGCAGTCATTGGCCCGCTGGTCGAAGTGCCGGTGCTGATCCTGCTGGTAAACGTCGCCTTCTGGTTCGGGCGGCGCTGGTTTCCCGGCAGCGTTCCGGCTGAGGTCCGGGCATGAACGACACGGGTCTGGCCAGGTTGCGGACGCTTGCCGATCCCGACCATCTTCCGGCGCTCAAGCCTGAATATGCTCATCGTCGTCCGACGCTGGGTCTGGGCGAACTCGATCCGCCGCCGCGCATCCTGCTGCTCTATGGCTCCTTGCGCGAACGATCCTATTCGCGGTTCGTGGTTGAAGAGGCCGCGCGCCTGCTCCAGTTCTTCGGCTGCGAGACGCGGATCTTCGATCCCTCCGATCTGCCCATGCCCGATCAGGTCCAGGACGACGATCATCCGGCGGTTCACGAACTGCGCGAGCATTCGCTCTGGTCCGAAGGACAGATCTGGTGCAGCCCGGAACGGCACGGCCAGATCACCGGGATCATGAAATCTCAGATCGATCACCTGCCGCTGGCATTGAAGGGCAGGCGCCCGACGCAAGGTCGCACCCTTGCCGTCATGCAGGTTTCCGCAGGTTCACAATCGTTCAACAGCGTGAACAGCTTGCGCGTCCTCGGCCGCTGGATGCGGATGTTCACCATCCCCAACCAGTCGAGCGTGGCCAAAGCCTATACCGAATTCGACGAGGCCGGACGGATGAAGCCGTCGAGCTATTATGACCGGATCGTCGACGTGGTAGAGGAGTTGGTGCGTTTCACTGTCCTGCTCCGCCCGCATGTCGATCAACTGGTCGATCGCTATTCGGAGCGGGTCGAAGCGGATCGGCCGGTCATTGCTCCCGCGGAAATCCTTGCCTCGATCGATGGCGCACTGGTTCCACCACAGGAGAAAGCGTAACAGGCACAACGCTTATTTCGATAAAACTCGAAATTAACGTTGACGTGTGAAGGTGGACGCCATGTTTCGATTTTACTCGAAATGAGGAGAAGTCCGTTGCAACCCGGTGAGGCAATCCTGGCTCTCGGAGCACTCGCCCAGGAACATCGCCTGGCGCTGTTCAAGCTTCTGGTGCGCGCGGGCGCTGAGGGTCTTCCAGCCGGCGCTATCGCCGCCGAACTGGACATACCCAACTCGTCGCTCTCGTTTCATCTGGCTCAGCTCAACCGGGCTGGACTGATAAACCAGACGCGCAACGGCCGCTCTCTCGTCTACTCTGCCAACTACGCGGGGATGAACGCTCTCATGGGCTATCTCATGGAGAACTGCTGTGCCGGCAGCACGTCGTGCGGTACCGAGGCTTCGTGCGCAGCCCCAGCGACATCCTCATCGGAAAGGAAGTCCGCATGAAACGCCTGCATGTGCACGTCGGGGTTGCAGATCTCGACCAATCGATCCGTTTCTATTCCACGCTGTTCGCCAGCGAGCCGACGGTGGTGAAGCCCGACTACGCGAAATGGATGCTCGATGATCCGCGCGTCAACTTTGCGATCTCGGCCAACAGCCATGCGGCCAAAGGCATCGAGCATCTCGGCATCCAGGTCGAAAGCCAGGATGAACTGGCGGAAGTCTACAGCCGCCTGAGCGCCGCCGATCGACCGGTTCTGGAGGAAGGTGCGACGACCTGTTGCTATGCCAAGTCTGAAAAAAGCTGGATCGCCGATCCCCAGGGTGTGGTGTGGGAAGCATTCTACACCAGCGGCGATGCGACGGACTATGGGAACAGCCCGAAGCTGAGCGCACTTTCCGGAAACGCCGCTGACGACGCCTGCTGCGGACAGGCGATGCCGACAGCGAAGTTAGGCTGCTGCGGCTGACACAGGCATCGTTTCGCCAACGCGCCGGACGGTCCGGTCGCCGGCTCCGCCTAGGTCGAGAGCGCTGGTGTGCGCTCGTCCTCGCGCTCGAAGGCCGAGCCGTCCAGGTGAGAGGGGAGTGGGAAGGGGTGATCGAGCAAAAGCTCTGCTCAAGCCCATTTGGATATCCCCATGCGCGATCTCACCGCAGTCCCGGCCGAGGCCGGCCCCGTTCCCGCACGTGCGCTCGATTATATCCGTGTCGATGCGCCACAACCCGTCGTCCTGGCCTATGGCATCGGTGTCGACAGCACCGCGCTCCTTCTCGAACTCGAAAGCCGGGGCACGCCGCCCGACCTCGTGATCACGGGCGATCCTGGCGTCGAGAAACCTGAGACCTACGCCTACCAAAAGATGATCGCCGCCTGGATGGCGGCACGGGGCATCCCCTATGTGACGGTGCGCTACACACCGCGCCGCTTCAAGCACTGGCCGCCCTATTTCGATCTGCTCTCCAACGTTTTGACGAACGCCACATTGCCGAGCATTTCTCTGGGGCGCCATGCGTGCTCGCTCAAATGGAAGGTCGCTCCGCAGGACGCCTTTCTCAAGCAGTGGGAGCCCGCCAAGGACGCCTGGGCGCGAGGTCAGAAGGTCGTCCGGCTCATCGGCTACGACGCATCGCCGGCCGACACGCGGCGATACGCGCACGCTTCGACCATCGAAAGCGACCTTTTCGAATGCCGTTATCCCCTGCGTGAATGGGGCTGGGACCGCGCCGCCTGTATTGCCCGGATCGAAGCGGCTGGTCTTCCAGTGCCGCCAAAATCGAGCTGCTTCATCTGCGGCGCGATGAAGCCGGATGAGGTTCGCGCCCTTCCTGCCTGGTGTCTGCGATTGATCGTGCTGGTCGAGGCGAGGGCTGCCCCGCGCCTTAGGACCGTCGAAGGCCTGTGGCGCCGCTCGACGCGCACGCGGTCGGGCCGGATGACCGATTTCATTCGCGCCGAGGAGCTCCTGCCCGCTGCCGATATCGACGCGATCATCCGTGACGCGCCTGCCGATCTCATCCGGTTCCAGGATGTGGCGGCCCATGTCCCACTCCCCGATCGCCCGGCGATGGCCGAGTGGCTCGAGCAGTTCAACGCCTGCCTGAAGGAGGCAGCATGACCATCCCTGTTACAGAACAGATCGCCCGCTTGAACGATCGTTGCCGCCAGGGCTTCGATCCAGCCGCGCGCCTCATCGTAACCCGCACATGCCTCTCACGTCTCGCAGGCGAAGGAGACGCGGTTCGTGAAATCGTTGCCCAGGCCGAACTCCTCGCCGCCGTCCGCCGGTATGATTTCGCCCCAGACGACGGCCCCGAGCGAGACTTCGGCGCCTTCGATCTTCGGGGCGAGCGCATCCTCTTCAAGATCGACTATTACGATCCCGCCCTCGAATTCGGATCGGACGATCCAGCGGACGCGTCGCTCACGCGGCGCGTGCTCACGATCATGCTCGCCGAGGATTATTGAGCGCGAGGCGACCCCTAAGCGCCCCGTCGGTCCGGGAAAAGTGGAGGAGGGCTGCAGGTGGAGAATTTCCACTTGTCGAGGAGCCCCAGATGTCCCTTCCCACCGTCATCCACAGCCGGGTTGATCCCGCCGCCGTCACCAAGGTCACGCGCCTTTTCAATAATACGCTCGGTGACATTCTCTCCGAGCTCATCCAGAACGCGCGCCGGGCAGGTGCGAGCGCTGTCGACCTCAAAGTCATCGAAGCCGATGAGGCTGCGTTTCTCGCTATTGTCGACGATGGCGCCGGGATTGAAGATCCATCGGTCATTCTCGCCCTCGGCCGGTCCGGTTGGGGTGACGATATCGCGCGGCGAGAGGACCCCGCCGGCATGGGCGTGTTCAGCCTCGCTGGTCGCGACGTCGAGGTCCGTTCCTGCCCACGCTCGACCGGCGATGGTTGGTCGATCCGCATCGCCTCTGGCGACTGGGAGTCCGGCGCGCCCATCGCCGTTGCGCCCTGTACGCATCCTTTCGGAACCGAGATCCGCGTACCGATCGACGAGCAATGGCCCAAATCGCTCGAAACCGTCGCACAACGCGCCGCGCGTTATTGTCCGCTTCCGGTTCAGCTCAACGGCCAGGATCTGCCCCGCGAGGACTGGTTGAAGGGAGCAGAGACGATCGTCGAGCAGGACGGCGTCCGCATCGGCATCTATCGCAATTATCTTCACCGGCATTTCAGCCCGAGCATCAACTTCCATGGCGTGACCGTCGCCTCGCTCCTCCCGACGGTGGCGGAGAAGGATCGCCACTGGGCCGCCAAGATCGACATTATCGATGCGCCCGAGTTGCAGCTCGTGCTTCCGGCCCGCAAGGAGATGGTCGAGAACAGCGCGCTGCAGTATCTGCGCGCTGCGGTCCGCCTCTCCATCTACCGGCATATCCAGGCGCTCGGCAGCCACCGTCTTTCTTTCGCGGACTGGCAAGAATCGATCGATCTCGGTGTCCTCCTCCCTGAGGCGCGTAGCGAGCTTCAGTCATGGGCGCCGGCGATGGCCGACTACAATAGCGGGTCCAGCCGCCAGAACCTGACCTCGACGAACGATCTCATTTTGGTCGACGATTTCGGACCTCCCATTGAACAGTGCGCCCATTTCGCGCTCGCAAGGGATGGTCGTTTTGACGGGCGACTGGCGGAGCCTGACGATGCGATGCGAGGTTACAGCTGGTATGACGCATTGCCTCGAATCTCGGGCCTGCGCTTCGAAATCGAGCAGAATGGAGAGACGTTCACCTATGACAGCGGGGAACTCCCCGGTCTGACAAATGGTGTGGCCGACCGTCTTGACCTCGTCCTGCAATTGTCAGGGAAGACCGGCGAAACGATCGTGATCCCGGCGCCGGTCGTGATCGAATATGACGATGCGCATTTCTGGAATTTCGAGGAAGCCAATGTCGTGTTCGCCTCCCCCGAGGCCGTGAACCCCGCCGAACTTGTCGACCTCCTCGACAATGCCTGTTTCTCCTCGAGCGATGACCGCGAGGCCGACAGCTGGGATACCCAACACGATCGCTTCCTGCTCGATGCGCAGGAAATGGCGACCCGTCTCCTGCTGGGCGATGAAGCAGCACTTCTCGAGCGCCTGCGCGCCATACTCGCATACAGAACCCAATGGTTCGTTCCCGAAGGCGCGCAATTCGTGGCCGTAATCGGCCGCGAGACCATGGACGTCCGTATGGAGCAGGTCCCGGCCGCCTGACCGCTGACAATGCGCTGGCAGCGTCCCGCCAGCATAGGCGACGGAGACAGGCACACTTCGCTTCAGTGCGTTGCGCCGCAAAGTGAACGGCGTGAGTGAGCGCATGCTCGCGCAGACGCTGCAACAGCTCGAAGGGGATGGCCTGGTGATCCGGCGTAGCTATCCCGTGGTGCCACCGCATGTGGAATATACGCTGACGCCGTTTGGGCAGGAAGCCGCATCTCATGTCGAGGTGCTCACAGACTGGATCGAGGATCGGTTGCCCGCGCTGGTTGAGAGGCGTGGGGTCCAGCACGGTCAGGAAGTCCCGGGTTCCGAGTAGGGAGCGTACCGTCACAGCTCGGCCCAGGCCTCTCGGGCGCGCACCACGGCCCGTCGCGGAAGGCTCCATCTACTGATCACCAGAGCTGGAATCCCACCATTGATCATTTGCGCGCCGCGCGTAACCTCCTGACAGAATTGGAGGCGTCGCGTGCCGTCACCGCGGTTCGGCGGGCGCTGGCCAGCGCCGAAGGGGCCGGCCGGCATCTCGAACATCGCATTTGCAAGAGCTGATCATGAGCCGATACGAACTCACGCCCAGGAACGATCAGCCGGACGTCATCAAGGCCGTCGTCGGTTGGGATCGGCCGTTGCAAACCTACTTCGCGCAGGTGTTCACCCGCACCGAGGCCGAGCCGGAGGAGGGCGAAGCAACGATTTGGCACGGAACGGAACCAGGCGAACTACTGACGCCCGAGGCCGCGCTTGCGGTCGTGGCACCCTATGCCGAGGTGCCTGAGACCCTCGCTGCGAGGTTGTACGATGATATGCGCGGGACGATCGGCGTCAGGGACGGGACTCATCAGGCCGAGGCCAAGCGTTTGCTGTTCGGCTCGATCCACTAATCGGGCGAAGGCTCCCCC
>NZ_BCUA01000066.1 GCF_001591045.1 Sphingopyxis granuli NBRC 100800
AGCTTCCCTGTCTCAGGGGTATAAACGCCAAATCGTCGCCCCGGCGAAGGCTGACGCCCGCGCGATGGTGGTCCCGGCTTTCGCCGGGACGACGGAAATCGGTCCCCGCCATCACGCCGTCAGGGTCGGAAAGCCTTTATCCCACCGCGCGGTCGCGGCCTTCCCAATAGGGCGCGCGCAGTTCGCGGCGCAGCACCTTGCCCGACGGGTTGCGCGGCAGCGCGTCGATGATGTCGACGCTTTTTGGCGCCTTGTAGGCGGCGATCCGCTCGCGCGCCCAGGCGATGACGTCGTCGGCCGCCACCTCGGCGCCGGGCGCCGGGACGATCAGCGCCTTCACCGCCTCGCCCCACCTGGCGTCGGGAACCCCGATCACCGCGACGTCGGCGACGCCGGGGCAGCCCATGATCGCGCTTTCCACCTCGGCCGGATAGACATTCTCGCCGCCCGACACGATCATGTCCTTGATCCGGTCGTGGACGAAATAATAGCCGTCGGCGTCGCGATAGCCGACGTCGCCGGTGTGCAGCCAGCCGTCGACGACCGTCTCGGCGGTCGCTTCGGGCCGGTTCCAATATTCCTTCATCACGATGTCGCCGCGGATCGCGATCTCGCCGATCTCGCCGGCACCGAGCGGCCGGCCCTCGCCGTCGAGGATCGCCATCTCGGCCCCCGGCCACGGCTGGCCGCAGGAGGTCAGCTTGCCCGGCAGGTCGTGCGCCGCGGGCGACAGATAGGAGCCGCCCCCCGCCGATTCGGTCATGCCGTAGAATTGCACGAAGTCGCAGCCGAAGACGGCGCGGGCGCGGCGCAGCACATCCTCGGCGATCGGCGAGGCGCCATAGGCGATCGAGCGCAGCCGCGCATAGTCGCCCGTCTCCGCCCCCGGCTGCTGCAGCATCATCTGGATCATCGCGGGCGCGAGGAAGGCGTGCGCGACGCGTTCCTCGCTCAGCATCGCGATCGCGTCGCCCGCGGCGAAATCCTTGACCAGCACCAGCCGCCCGCCCTGCGCGAGGCCGGAGAAACTGACGTTCGTCCCCGCGACATGGAACAGCGGCATGACGATCATCACCGTCTCGTCCTCGTCATAGGCGAAGCCGTCGATCTCGGTCGCCATCTCGAGGAAGCGGCGATAGGTCCGGTTCGCCAGCACTACGCCCTTCGGCCGCCCGGTGGTGCCGCTGGTATAGAGCTGGAGCACGTCGTCGCCCAGCTGCGGCTCGTCGGCGGGCGGCGTCGCGGGCGCGTCGCCGATCCAGGCGTCGAGCGATTCGAACGCCGGATGCGCGCCATAGAGCGCGACGAGCCGCGGCGGGTTCGGCAGTCCGGCGATCGCGGTGAGCGCGGTGTCGAAGAAATCCTCGCCGACGAACAGCAGCTTCGGCCCGGCATCGCCCAGGATGAATTCGATCTCGCCCGCCGCGAGCCGGCAGTTGATCGGCGCAAGGCAGGCGCGCGCCCGCGCGGTGCCGAAGAAGAGCGGATACCAGGCGTCGTGATTCTTGGTCAGCACCGACACGCGGTCGCCCGGCACGACCCCTGCGGCGATCAGCGCGTGCGCGACGCGGTTCGACTGCGCGTCGAGTTCGGCGAAGCGCGTCTCGCGGTCGCCGAACTTCACCGCGACCGCGTCGCCGCGCTTGCGCGCCTGCGCCGCCGGTATGTCGGCCAGCGTGCGGATGGCATCCAGGTCAATCATTTCGCTCTCCCACCGTCACTTTGATCTTGAGTTAGATAGAATACTAAGTAAATATTTGACTAGTCCAAAAAGAGAGGATTTGCCTTGGTCGATCACCCCATCCTGCCGACAACCATCGTCGGAAGCTACCCCCAGCCGGACTGGTTGATCGACCGCGAGCGGCTCAAGGCCAGCCTGCCGCCGCGTGTGCGCGCCGAAACGCTGTGGCGCATCCCCGATCCGTGGCTCGCCGACGCGCAGGAAGCCGCGACGCTGATGGCGATCCGCGACCAGGAGGAAGTCGGCATCGACATCGTCGGCGACGGCGAGATGCGGCGCGAAAGCTATTCGAACCGGCTCGCGACCGCGCTGTCGGGGATCGACCGCGAACGGCACGGCACCGCGATCGACCGCACCGGCAACGCGAATCCGGTGCCGCTCGTCTCCGGCCCGATCCGCCGCGTCGCGCCGATCGAGGCACAGGACGCCGCCTTCCTGCGCCGCCATTCGACGAAGCCGGTGAAGCTGACCCTCCCCGGCCCCTTCACCATGACCCAGCAGGCCGAGAACGGCTATTATCCCGACGCGCGGTCGCTGGCGATGGACTATGCCGACGCGGTCAATGCCGAGGTGCGCGACCTGTTCGCCGCCGGGGTCGATGTCGTCCAGCTCGACGAACCCTATCTCCAGGCGCGCGCGGGCGAAGCGCAAGGCTATGCGATCGAGGCGATCAACCGCGCGCTCGACGGGGTCGAGGGCATGACCGCGCTCCACATCTGCTTCGGCTATGCGATGGTCCACCACGGCGCGGGGGCGACCGGACCCAAGCCGAAGGCCTATGATTTCCTCGCCGAGCTCGAAGCCTCCGACATCGACGTCATCTCGATCGAGGCGGCGCAGCCGGGGCTCGACCCCGCGATCCTCGCCGAGCTGCCGTCCAAGACGATCATGTATGGCGTCCTCGACCTCTCGATTCCCGAGGTCGAGACCCCGGAGGTCGTCGCCGGCCGCATCCGCGAGGCGCTGCGCTACGTCGACGCCGACCGGCTGTGGATCGCCCCCGACTGCGGGATGAAATATCACAGCCGCGAGCATTCGCTGGCCAAGCTCAAGGCGATGGTCGACGGCGCGGCGCTGGCGCGCGCGGAACTGAAATAGCTTTGCCGTTCCCGCGAAAGCGGGAATCCAGGGTTGGATCAGCCGACGCGCACCCTGGATCCCCGCTTTCGCGGGGATGACAAGACGTTATTGCGCCGCAAATCACCCGTCGACGAATTCCGTCAGCAGCGGCACCACCACCTCGGGCGCCTCGATCGTGGTCAGATGCCCCGCGCCGGGCACCACCGCCAGCCGCGCGCCGGGAATCGCATCGGCGATCTCCTGATGATGCGCGCGGCTGGTGATGCCGTCCTTCTCGCCCCAGACCAGCAGCGTCGGCACCGCGATCTCGCCGAGCCGCGGGCGGCTGTCGATGCGCGCCATGATCGCGCGCTGCTGCGCGAGGAAGGTGTCGGCGCCGGTGTCGGCCGCCATCCGCCGCGCGATACCGAGCAGCCGCTCGTCGCCGCGCTTCTCCTCGGGGAAAAGGATCGGGATGCGTTCCTCGACCACCTGATCGAAGCGCCCGCTTTCCACCAGGTCGATATAGCCCTGCCGCCGCGCCGTCTGCGCCGGGCCGTCGGCCGAGGCGAGCGTCGACAGCAGCGCGAGCCGGGCGACGCGTTCGGGCGCGCGGCGCATCACCTCGAAGGCGACGAAGCCGCCCATCGCGTGCGCGATCAGCGCGAAGCGCGGCGGGGCGTTGTCGAGCAGCCGCTGCGCGAAATCCTCGATCCGGTCGTCGCTGCGATTGTCGGCGAGGATGACCTCGCGGTCGGCCCACGCGCCCAGCAGCGGCTGCCAGACGGCGTCGGTCAGAAGCTGGCCGGTGATGAGGACGATGGGGAGAGTCATGGTCTGAATTCCTGAAGCATCGGGGTTCATACGACGCGGTGCAGCAGCGCTTCGCCCGCGCAGAGCCGGCGGATATTCTCGTGCGCGACCGACAGGCTGCGCACCAGCGTCTCGGGCGTCAGCCACGCGATATGCGGCGCGAGCACGACGTTGGGCAGCGCCAGCAGTGGATCGCCCGGCGCCACCGGCTCGCGGTCGAACACGTCGAGCCCGGCGCCGCGCAGATGCCCCGAGGCAAGCGCCTCGACCAGCCGCGCCGCATCGACCAGCTCGCCGCGCGCGGTGTTCACCAGCACCGCGCCTTTCTTCATCGCCAGCGGATCGACGGCGCCGCGCGTCTCGTCGGTCAGCGGCATGTGCAGCGAGACGATGTCGGCCTCGGCGACGATGCGCTCCAGCGGCCAATAGTCGTAGGGCGCGTCGCGGCGGCTGCGCGCCGTGTAGACGACCCTGGCGCCCAGCGCCGCGAGCACCGGCGCTAGCAACTGCGCCGAATGGCCGAAACCGACCAGCCCGACCGTGCGCCCCGCCACCTCGCCGACGCTGTCGAGTTCGGACGGGTCGGCGCTCCACCCCTCCCCGGCGCGCGTCCGCCCGTCGAAGAAGCAGGTGCGGCGCAGCACCGCCATCATCAGCGACAGCGCCATCTCGGCGACCGCCTGGCTGTTGGTGCCGGGCATGTTGCACACCGCGACGCCGTGGCTCTGCGCCGCGTCGAGCGCGATCGTGTTGACGCCGACCCCCAACTTCTGGATCAGCTTCAGCTTCGGCGCCGAGGCAATGAAGTCGGGCGTGACGGGAGTCAGGACGTGGAGCAGCGCGGTGATGTCGGGCGCCACCGCGCCGAGCGGTGCCGCCTCGTCGACATGCACCACGACGCCGGGGCCAAAGACCGCGTCGACCGCGTCGCGGAATCCGGGGCTGGGGCGCGCGTGGAGGACGATCATGCCGCGACGGTCCCGATCGGCGCAGCAAAGGCGGAGAAGCCGGCGAACACCGCGTCGGCGCCCATCGCCTCCTCGATCCGCAGCATCTCGTTCCACTTCGCCATGCGTTCGGAACGGGTGAAGCTGCCGACCTTGAGCTGGCCCGCGTCCCAGCCGGTCGCGAGATGCGCGATGGTGACATCCTCGCTCTCGCCCGAGCGCGCCGAGACGATCGCGCCCCAGCCGCGCGCCACCGCCGCGTCGAGCGCGGCCTTCGCCTCGGTCACGGTGCCGACCTGATTGACCTTGATCAGCGCCGCGTTGCACACCGCCGCCTCGCCCGCGCGTTCGACGCGCTCCGCATTGGTGACGAGCACGTCGTCGCCGATGATCTGCACCCGGTCGCCGATCGCCGCGGTCACCGCCGCCATCGCCGTCCAGTCGTCCTGTCCCGCCGGATCCTCGATCGACAGGATCGGATAGCGCTTCGCCCATTCGACGATCCGCGCCGCCATCTGCTCGCTCGTCAGCCGCCCGTCGTCGAGCGCGAGGCTGTAGCCCGATGCGTCGCCCAACTCGTTCGCGGCGATGTCGAGCGAGATGAACACCTCCTCGCCCGCGCGGTGCCCGCTCGCCTCGATCGCCCTGGTCAGCGTGTCGAGCGCGTCCTCGTTCGAGTCGAAATTGGGCCACCAGCCGCCTTCGTCGGCGACCCCCGACAGCGGGCCCTTCGCCTCCATCAGCCGGCCCGCGGCGCGATAGACGTCGTCGGTGATCTCGAGCGCGCGGCGGAAGCTGCCCGCCTTCGGGCACATCACCATGAAATCCTGCACGTCGGTTCGCCGTCCCGCGTGCGCGCCGCCGCCGAAAATCTGGATTTCGGGCAGCGGAATGCGCGCCGGACGCCCGCCCGCCAGATAGCGCCACAGCGGCTCGCGCGCATCGGCCGCGGCCGCGTGGAGCACCGCCATTGACACCGCGACCACTGCATTGGCGCCGAGCCGCGCCTTGTTCGGCGTCCCGTCGAGGTCGCACAGCGCCTTGTCGACCGCCGCCTGATCGCGCGCGTCCATGCCGGCGATCGCCCCCGCGATCTCGGCGCCGATTCCGGCGACCGCGCCATTGACGCCATAGCCACCGAATGCCGTGCCGCCGTCGCGCAGGTCGATCGCCTCATGCGCCCCGCGCGAGGCACCCGCCGGCGCGATCGCGCGGCCGACCGCGCCCGATTCGAGCAGCACCTCGGCCTCGACGGTGGGCCGGCCGCGCGAATCCCAGAGCTGGCGGCCGGTGACGGAGGCGATACGCGAGGTCATGCAAAAGTCCTTTTCCAGTTGGCGACGAGTGCGTCGACGGGCGCGGGATCGCGCAGCAGCGCCCGCGCCTGATCGCGCACGATGCGCTTGTGTTCGGGGTCGGTCAGATAGGGGGCGGGCGACTTGCCCTCGACGCGCGCGAGCAGCAGCGCGGCGGTCAGCCGGCCGGCGCGCAGCAGCAGCCCGTCCGGCGCTTCCCAGTCGATGCCGGCGCGATAGGCCGCGACCAGCGCCGCCGCCGCGGCGCCCAGCCGCGCATCGTCCAGCCACACCGCCTTGAGCAGCAGGTGCGTCGTGCAGAAGGCGAGGTCGAAGGCCGGATCGCCATAGACCGCGCATTCGGCATCGAGGAACACCGGGCCGTCGGGGGCGACGAGGATATTCTTGGGACTGACGTCGCCATGCACCAGCGCGATCTTCGCCGCCGACAGCGCGCCGGCAAGCTCGCGCAGCACCGGCGCCAGCTCGGCGTCGTGATCGGCGACGTGCAGCAGGAAGGGATCGACGCGCAGCGCGCGGAACATCGCCTGGGTCGGAAAGGCGTCGCGGTCGGCGGCGCTGTTCGCGGTCGCGGCATGCACCGCGGCGATCCGCGCGCCCACCATCGCCGCGAAATCCGCATCGACGCGTCCCGCGATCAGTTCATCCTTCCACACCGGGCAATCGGGCAGGAAGCGCATCGCGAAGCCGTAATGCGGCAGCTCGGCGAGCACCTCGGGCGCGATGCGCGGATCGACGCCGCGCGCGCGCTTCAGCCAGCGCACCTCGCTCGCGCCGCGCTCTACCGGCGCGTGCCACTCGGCGGCGACGCGGAGCTGTTCGAGCGGGCGTTTGACGACGATCGGCCCCGCCGCCGTCTCGACCTTCCACACGTCGCATGATACGCCGCCGGTCAGCGGTTCGAGCGCCGGCGCCTCCGTCCCGATCAGGCCGGCGCCGCGCAACCCTTCGACGATGTCGGCGCCGGCCGTGTCCACTTACAGCTTCTCCCGGATCCACGCGCCGACGAGGTCGGCGGCATTCTGCCGCTCCTCGATCGAATCCTCGAAATAATGCGCGCCCTTGATCAGTTCGAGCTGCTTGTCGGTCGATCCGAGGAAATCGAAGATCTTGCGCGCATCGCTCGGGAAGACGCCGGTGTCGGCGGTTCCCTGGACGACCAGCGCCGGGGTGTCGTGCTTGGCGAGGTGCGGCTGGCCCTGGCAGGGCGAGGTTTCGAGGCTCCACATGTTGAGCCACGTCCGAATCGTGTTCGCGCGGCCGATGCTCGGCGAGCGGTTAGCGATCGCGGGGTCGCCGCGATAGCACCAGTTGGGCTTGCGGTCCGACGGGTCGATCGCCGGATCGACGCAGCGTATGTCGCCCCAGCAGCGGAACATCGGGAAGATGCGGTCGGGGATTCCGGCATCGTTGAGGCGCTTCAACTCGGCCTTCGCCCAGTCGGTGATCCGCTGGTTGCGCGCGCGCTGCGCGGCGCGATACCGGGCGATGAACTCCTCCGAATAGGGCGGGCCGTTGTCGGGATTGAACGGGTCGAGCGCGGGATCGGTCAGCGTCGGGTCATTCTCGTCGATCACCGACGCGTCCATCCAGTCGGTCAGCACCTCGGGCCGGCCCTGGTGCGCGTTGAAGCTGATATAGAGGTCGCCCTTCACCAGCTGCGCGAGCGCGTCCTGCCCGGCGGAGGACAGCCGGTCGGTCAGCGTCGGCGCGATCGCCTCGGCCTGATAGGCGCCCATCAGCGAGCCGCCGCCCGAATTGCCGAGGATGACGATCTGTTCGACCCCGGCCTCTTCCTTCAGCCACTTCATCCCGACGCCGATATCGAGCACCGCATGTTCGAGCAGGAACTGGTCCTCCATCCCGCGATAGCGCGTGTTCCAGCCGAGGAAGCCGAAGCCCTGCCGCGCGAAATAGGGCGCGATATAATGTTCGGAGAAATCGACGTTGTAATGGGTGGCGATGATCGCGACCTTCGGGCGCTTGCCCGCCTCGGTCCAGTAGATGCCCTGGCACGGATGCCCGCCGGCCTGGATGCGCGGCGCGGTCGGCGACACCCTTCCGATGAATTGCGCGTCCAGTCCTTCGATCCCGTTCGGGTCCATTAGTTTCTCTCCTGCTGGTTATATCTCACCATCGTCATCCCGGACTTGATGCGGGATCCATTCTTCCGACGCGGGTTGGATGGATCCCGGATCAAGTTCGGGATGACGAAAGTGGGGAACATATCAACGGCTGACCTCGAAAGGCAGTTCATAGCCTTCCAGCCCGGCGCGGATCGCCCTTTTGTCGATCTTGCCGGTGGGGCCGAGCGGGATGGCGTCGACGAACAGCACGTCGTCGGGCATCCACCATCTGGCGATCTTGCCGTCGAGAAAGGCCTTGAGGTCGTCGGCCGAAGCCGTCGCGCCGGGTTTCAGTTCGCACAGCAGGATCGGCCGCTCGTCCCATTTGGGATGCGCGACGCCGACCACCGCGGCATTGGCGACCGCCTCGTGCCCCATCGCGATATTCTCGATCTCGATCGAGCTGATCCACTCGCCGCCCGATTTCACCACATCCTTGGCGCGGTCGGTGATCTGCATATAGCCTTCGGCGTCGATCGTGCTGACGTCGCCGGTATCGAAGAAGCCCTCTTCGTCGAGCACGTCGCCGCCCTCGCCGCCGAAATAGCCCGCCGCGATCGTCGGTCCCTTGATCATCAGCCGTCCGGGCGTCCGGCCGTCGTGCGGCAGGCGGTTCCCTGCATCGTCGACCAGCTTCATCTCCAGCCCGCAGAGCAGCCGGCCCTGCTTCAGCTTGTACGCCATCTGATCGGCGTCGGACTTCGCGGCGACCGACGCGTTCGGGACCGAAACGGTGCCGAGCGGCGATGTCTCGGTCATCCCCCAGCCCTGGATGACGTCGACGCCATAATCGTCGCGGAAGGTGCGGATGATCGATTCGGGGCACGCCGATCCGCCGATCGTCACGCGCTCCAGCGTCGTGAAGCGCTTGCCGTTCTCCTGCATATATTGCAGCAGCATCTGCCACACGGTCGGCACCGCGGCCGAATAGGTGACGCCCTCCTGCTCGATCAGGTTGTAGATCGATTCGCCGTCCATCCGCTGCCCCGGCAGCACCAGCTTCGCGCCGACCGCGGGCGCCGAATAGACGACGCCCCAGGCGTTGGCGTGGTACATCGGCACGACGAGCAGCACCGTGTCGCGCGCCGAAAGCGCGAGCGCGTCGCGCTGCAAGGTCATCAGCGCGTGGATGTAATTGGAGCGGTGCGAATAGAGCACGCCCTTCGGATTGCCCGTCGTCCCGCTGGTGTAGCAGAGACCGCAGGCGGCATTCTCGTCGAACCCGCCCCACGCATAGTCAGCCGGATGATCCGCGATCCAGTCGTCGAAGGCGACGGCGGGAAAGCTCGTCTTCGGCAGCGAGGCCGCATCGCAGAAGAAGATCACCTTCTCGATCGACGGCACCTGCGGCAGCAATTCCTCGACAAGGTCGGCGGTCGCCGGGTCGGCGATCAGCAGCCGGTCGCCGGCATGGTTCGCGATATAGGCGATCTGTTCGGGAAACAGCCGCGGATTGAGCGTGTGGAGCACCGCCCCCATCCCCGCCGCGCCGTACCAGGCGGCAAGGTGGCGGGCGCCGTTCCAGCCCATCGTCGCGACGCGGTCGCCGGGCGCGATGCCCTCTGCGGCGAGCGCGTTCGACACGCGCCCGGCGTCGGCGTGGACGGCGGCATAGGTGGACCGGGTGACGCGCCCCTCGGCATCGCGCGACACGATCTCGCGCGCGCCGTGCCAGGCCGCTGCATGGTCGATGATGCGATCGACGGTCAGCGGCACATTCTGCATCAGTCCGTCCATGGGCCCGCGGTCCTCCCTCGTTGGTCCGGCCTCCTTGCATCCCCGGCCGGTAAAAGCATAGTATACTAAGTATCTCCGGTTTGCAACGCCGCTCTGCCTTGCTTCGCCCCGTCCCTTCTTCTAGCGTCGCGCCGCCGGCGTCCGACCGGGAAACAGGGGTTCATCGCGGCATTCCATGCGCACCAATCAGCTCATCATCGCACTATTCCAACGCTTCTGCTGGCTCGACGAAGGGTTGCAGTCGCGGCTTCACGATCGCGGCTGGCCCGACATCAGCCGGCCGCAGTCGATGATCATGACCAACATCGCCAGCGGCATCGTGCGCCCGTCGGACATCGCGCGCAACCTCGGCGTGTCGCGCCAGGCGATCCACAGCACGATCAACCAGATGGTCCGGCTCGGCGTCGTCCGGCTGGAGGTCGACCCGCGCGACCGCCGCCACATGATCGTGTCACTCACCGAACTCGGCGCGCGGATGCGCCGCGACGCACAGCGCGCGATGGACGCGCTCACCGGCCAGCTCGCCGAAAAGCTGGGGCAGGATCGCTTCGACGCGCTGCTCGAAGCGCTCGAGGCCGACTGGGGCGACAATATCGAGCGCCGGCCCGCCGTCGAGCGCGCCTGAAGTCCTAACCCGCCAGTGCGGCTGCGACCGCGACCAGCCGCGCCGCGGTCATGTCGACCAGCGACGCGGGCAGCGCATCCTTGAGCGCGCCGTCGGTGTCGAACGCCGCATGGGCGTTCGGCACCAGCACCTGTTCGGGAATCACCAGCGTCTGCACGGTCGAAAGGATCTGGCGCAGGTGCGCGAGCGCCCGCAGCCCGCCGAACGGGCTGATCGATGCCGCCATCACCGCCGTCGCCTTGCCGCGATAGGCGGTCAGCGCGACGAGCCCCTCGTCGCCGGTCGGGCGCGACGCCCAGTCGATCGCGTTCTTGAGCAGCGGCGGCACCGAACCGTTATATTCGGGCGACACGAACAGCAGCCCGTCCTGCGCCGCGAACAGCTGCTTGAGGCGCAGCGCGTCGGGCGGAAAGGCCTCCGCCTCCAGCGCCGCCGAATAGAGCGGCAGGTCGAAGGTCGCCAGATCGACCTCGACCACCTCGGCGCCGTGCGCCGCGAGCCGGGCCGCGGCGAGCCGGGCGAGCGCACGGTTGAACGATCCGGCGCGCGTGCTGCCGGCGATGACTGCGATATGGGTCATGGTCCCTCCCGATCGAAATTGGTTAGTGTTCTAACCTTCAATCGGGGCGGGGGCAACCGCCGACGAACGGATCAGGCGCTGGCGTCCGACAGGATCGTCAGCTTCGCCGTCTCGTCGGCGAGGTTGGCGATGACGCGGCGCATCAGCGCCTGCAACTGCGCGACCTCCTCGTCGCTCATCCCGCGCGTCGCGATCTGGTGCACCTCGGCGTTGATCGGCGCGAGCAGGATTTCCAGCTTCTTCGCGTGCGGGGTCAGATAGATGAAGGTCTTGCGCCGGTCCGCGTCGGTCTTGCGCCGCGTGATGAAGCCGGCCTTCTCCAGCCCTTTCAGCGCGACCACCGTCGTCGGCTCGCGCATCCCGACCCGCTCGCTCAACTCGCGCTGGGTGATGCCGTCCTCGCGCCACAGCTGGCGCAGGAAGCGCCACTGGCCCGACGATACGCCGTGCGACAGCGTGCCGCGTTCGAGCAGGCGCGAAAAGGAGCGAAAGGTGATGCGGGCGAGATAGCCGATGCTGTTTTCCGGATTGGTGAAATATTCGGCCGGATAGCGCAATGTCGGATTCGTCTTGGCCAATGCTCTTCCCCCCAATCGGTCCGCGGGCGCGCGGACCCTGCCTGATCGAACGAACCGGAAACCGACCGTAGGGGCCTCTGATTCGTCCGGCAATAGTTTCGGCGCGCCGGCAGGGTTGGACAGCGCCGCCGATCCGATATACTTAGTATCCTAAGTTCAAAGGATGGGCCATGCTAAAATTCGATCGGCTGACCGCGACCGCCGCACCGCTCCCGCTCGCCAATGTCGACACCGACATGGTCATACCGGCGCGCTACATGACGTCGCTCACCCGCGACGGGCTGGGCCGCCACCTGTTCCACGAACTGCGCTACCGCGACGACGGCGCCGAGCGCGATTCGTTCATCCTCAACCGCGGCCCGTGCCGGAACGCGCAGATATTGATCGCCGAACGCAATTTCGGCTGCGGCTCGTCGCGCGAGCATGCGGTGTGGGCGCTCACCGATTTCGGCATCCGCTGCGTCATCGCGCCCAGCTTCGGCGACATCTTCGCGAACAATGCGCGCAAGAACGGGCTGCTGCTGGTCCGCCTTCCGGACGCGCTGTGCCAGAGACTGCGGCGCGAGGTCGAACTGGCGCAGTTCGCGCCGATCACCGTCGACCTCGCCGAGCAGCGCATCGACCTCGCCTCCGGCGAATCGCTGGCCTTCGCCGTCGATCCCGATGACCGGCGCACGCTGATGGAGGGGCTCGACGACATCGACCGCACGCTGCGCCACGCCGCCGCGATCGCCCGATTCGAGACCGCCCGCGCGGCGCGTTCGGTCGGGGATTCGTGAATATTCCGGTTTCGACGGAGTCATCCTTTCCTTCGGCATGCTGAACCTGTTTCGGCATCCATGCCCCCGGAAACAAGTTGACGATCATCCCGGTCCGACACGGAATCGTCCCCCGGCGAAAGCCGGGGTCCATGCGGGGCGGCGCTACGCCATCCGGGCCCCGGCCTTCGCCGGGGAACAGGCTCTTGCCTGACCGATGGGCATATAGGCCAAAGGCGATGAGGGTGGCGCAGCGAAGCTGAACGCCGGCTCAGCGCGGCGCGTCGAGGTCGTCGGGCGCGGCGATCGCGCCCGCCACCGCGCTCGCCGCCGCAAGCGCCGGGCTCATCAGGTGGGTGCGGCCGCCGCGTCCCTGGCGATTCTCGAAATTGCGGTTCGACGTCGCCGCGCAGCGCTCGCCGGGATGCAGCCGGTCGGGATTCATCCCGACGCACATCGAGCAGCCCGGCTCGCGCCAGTCGAAGCCCGCGGCGCGGAAGACGGCGTCGAGGCCCTCCGCCTCGGCCTGCCGCTTGACCAGCCCCGATCCGGGCACCGCCATCGCGCGGACGTGCGGCGCGACGCGGCGCCCGCGCAGCACCGCGGCGGCGGCGCGCAGGTCCTCGATCCGGCTGTTGGTGCAGCTGCCGATGAACACGCGGTCGAGCCGCTGCCCGGCGATCGGCTGCCCGGGCGTCAGGTCCATATAGGCGAGCGCCCGCGCCGCGGCGGCGCGCGCCTCGGCGCTGGCGAAGCGCGCCGGGTCGGGGACGTGGCCGCCGATTCCGACCACCTGTGCCGGATTGGTGCCCCAGCTCACCATCGGGCCGACGGCGGCGGCATCGACCCACAGCTCATGGTCGAAATGTGCGCCCTCGTCGCTCGCCAGCGCGCCCCAGCGCGCCAGCGCCGCGTCCCACGCCGCCCCCGCCGGCGCGGCCGGGCGCCCCTTCAGATAGGCATGGGTCGTCGCATCGGGCGCGATCAGCCCGGCGCGCGCGCCCATTTCGATGCTGAGGTTGCACAGCGTCATCCGCGCCTCCATCGACAGCGCGCGGATCGCCGACCCGGCATATTCGATGACATGCCCGGTCGCGCCGTCGACCCCCAGCATCGCGAGCAGGTGGAGCGCGAGGTCCTTCGCGTGGACGTGCGGCGCCAGCACGCCGTCGACCGTGATCCGCATGTTGCGCGAGCGGCGCTGGCGGATCGTCTGCGTCGCGAGCACATGCTCGACCTCGCTCGTCCCGATGCCGAAGGCGAGCGCGCCGAAGGCCCCGTGGGTCGAGGTATGGCTGTCGCCGCACACGATCGTCATCCCCGGCTGCGAGCGCCCCTGTTCGGGGCCGACGACATGGACGATGCCGTTGCGCGGGTCGCCCATCGCGAACTGCTCGACCCCGAAGCGCGCGCAATTGTCGGAAAGCGCCTCGATCTGCGCGCGCGCCTGGCCGTCGGCGACCGCGGCGGGCCCGCCCGCCTGCCCCTCGGTCGGGACATTATGGTCGGAAAGCGCGAGCGCCAGTGCGGGCCGCCGCACCGGCCGGCCGGCGGCGGCGAGCGCGGAGAAAGCCTGCGGCGAGGTCACCTCGTGCAGCAGGTGCAGGTCGATGTAGAGCAAGGTCTCGCCATCGTCCTCGGCGACGACGTGCGCGTCCCATATCTTGTCGTAGAGCGTGCGCGGCGCGATCATCGGCGGGCAGCCTTTCCGCGCCGGGCGCGCGCGGCGAAGCGACTCGGGCGCAGCGCGCGCCGGGCCGCCGCCATCCTTTCGTCGCCGCCTTTCGATTTTCGCACCGTCGCGCTCCCCCGACGCGCCTCCCGCCCGCCGGGCGGAGTCGCGCAAAATACTTAGATATCTAACTTGTAGCCAATCCACCCCCGATGTAGCAAGCGCTTTTCCGGGGATTTCCCCTTTTTCATCATGATAATACTTAGCACTTGAAGTATATTTTTCCTATGCTAATGGAGCCGTGGGACGTGAGGATCGCAGACCCGTCGGCGCCGGACACAGGCCGGGGCCGCATCGCGAGTGAAGAGGCAAAAAGCCCCCAGGACTCCCGTTCCACCAAGGCAGCGGCCGTATGACGGTCCGCCGCGCAAATGCGCGGGCGGGCGCGTGCGTCCGCCCATCAGGGAGGACATGATGAAAACCGCATTTCTGTTTCTTTCGGTCGCCGCCGTCGCGCTGACGAGCGCGCCCGCCCACGCCCAGTCGGCCGACGAGGGCGCTTCGGGCGGCGGCTTCGGCGATATCGTCGTCACCGCGCAGCGCCGCAGCGAGAGCGTGCAGGACGTGCCGATCTCGATCTCCGCCTTCAACAGCGAAATGGTCGAATCGAGCGGCAGCACCAATATCACCAGCCTCAACGGCATCGCGCCCAACGTCGTGCTGCAGACGCAGGGGCTGGTCGCGAACGTGCCGATGATCTCGATCCGCGGCATGAGCACGGCGGACCCCGATCCCAACGCCGACCCCAAGGTCAGCACGATCATCGACGGCGTCTATATCCCCTTCGTGTCGAGCACGATGCTCGACCTGTTCGACGTCGAGCGCATCGAGGTGCTGAAGGGTCCGCAGGGCGTGCTGTTCGGCAAGAACAACCTCGCCGGCACGATCAACGTCATCACCGCGCGGCCGACCGACGATTTTGGCGGCGAGGCGCGGGTCACGCTCGGCTCGTTCGGGCTGAAGCAGTTCCGCGGCAAGCTCAATTCGGGCCGTTTCGCCGACGACGCGCTGGCGGCCAAGGTCTCGGTCAATTTCCGCGACTATAACGGCTACGCCCGCAACGTGATCACCGGCAACCGCCTCAACGGCGCCAATGTGAAGTCGGTGCGCGGCGCGCTCAACTTCGACCGGGGCGGCGCTTTCGATTCGACGATCGTCGCCGACTGGCTGAAGCAGAAGACCACCGGTCCGGCGCCGCACGTCCTCGACAACGGCGATGCCAACTGGGACCTGCTGCCCGACGTCGTCAAGACCGACGTCCGCAAGGCGGCGGTGCTGTTCGATCCCTATGCCAACACCGAAACCTATGGCGGGTCGTGGACCTCGAACCTCGACGTCGGCTACGGCACGATCACCTCGGTGCTCGGCTATCGCCACCTGACCTATGTCACGCGCGGCGATTTCGACGGGCTGATCGATCCCCGTCCGGCGCTCGACGTTATCCGCGATTTCTCGGGCGAATCGAAGAGCGGCGAGCTGCGCTATGTCTCGCCGGCGGGCGAGCCGGTCGATTTCGTCGTCGGCCTCTATTACCAGACCGACAAGTGGCGGCAGTTCAACACGGTGTTCGCGACCCCTACGACGACGACGTTGGCGCAACTGCACCAGAACACCGAAAGCTATGCGGTGTTCGCGCTGGTCAACGCGCATCCGGCCGACGGGCTGACGCTGTCCATCGGCGGCCGCTTCAGCCATGACAGCAAGAAATACGACATCGCGACGCAGGTGCGAACGAATACCACCTCGGTCGGGAACCTGACCGGGGACGCCTATACCCAGGCGGTGATGCAATCGCTGCTCAGCGGCGCGCAGCTTTCGTCCTTCGCGACCAGCCTCAAGGCATCGTGGTCCGAATTCACCCCGCGCCTGACCGTCGAATATCGCGTTTCGCCGAGCGCGATGGTCTATGCCAACTATTCGCAGGGCTACAAGGCGGGCGGCTTCAACTCGCGCGGCACGATCGCGGAGAATGTCGGCCCCTATAACCCCGAATATGTCAACGCCTTCGAAGTCGGCGCGAAGACCGACCTGTTCGACCGGCTGCTGCGCTTCAACGTCGCGGGCTTCGTCAACAATTATCGCGACCTTCAGGGGTCGGTGACGAAGATGGGCGCCGTCCGCGCGGAGAATATCACGACCAACATCGCCGCGGCGAAAATCTACGGCTTCGAGGTCGAGACGCTGCTGCGTCCGGCGGACGGCCTCACGATCGGGGCCAACCTCGCCTATCTCCACGCGCGCTATACCGATTTCTGCGCGGACACGAACGGCGTCTTCACCAACGGGGCGCCCGAACCCGGCCAGTGCGGTCCGGCGCAGCCGATCCTGATCAACGGCGTGCCCAACGGCACCTTCGCAGTCCCGACCGATTCGTCGGGCCTCGACCTCGCCAACGCGCCGAAGTGGAGCGGCAGCCTGGCGGTCGACTATGCGATCCCGATGTCGTTCGGCGAGATCAAGCTGCACAGCGATGCGCGCTATTCGTCGCGCTTCAACACCTGGGGCCGCAGCAACCTGCCCGGCTATTACCGCGACGAGGTCGTGCTGCTCAACGCGAGCATCGCGGTCGCGGGCGAGGACGACCGGTGGAAGGTCACCCTCTACGGCTCGAACCTCACCGACCAGAAGGTGATTTCGGGCGCGACCAACGCCGGCGCGACCCCGATCTCGCAATTCTATCAGCCGCCGCGCGAATTCGGGGTCGACTTCGCGGTCAAATTCTGACGGCCATGTCCCGCGGCGCCCCGACCGGCGCCGCGGGATTTTCTGTTTCTGCAAAAGGACCTATACGGGAGAGTCTGATGACCTGGGATCTGGATCGCCGCACGTTCGTCGGCATGGGCGCGCTCGCCACCGCGGGGCTGGCGCTGCCAGCCTATGCGAAGAACGGCCGGAAGCTGAACGTCCTGATGATCGTCACCGACCAGGAACAGAGCATCGCCAGCTATCCCAGGGGGCTGCTCGAAAAGCTGCCCGCGCACCGCGAGCTGCTCGAACGCGGGATGCTGGTCGAAAACTATCACGTTCACACCACCCCCTGCACCCCGTCGCGCTCGACGATCTTCCAGGGGCACCACACCCAGCAGACGGGGCTGTTCCTCAACAGCGACAACGCCCCCTATCCGGTCGCGGCGGAGACGATGCCGACGCTCGGCCACATGATGCAGGCCGCGGGCTATTACACCAGCTACAAGGGCAAGTGGCACCTCAGCCGGATCAACTTCGACCGCAACTGGACGCGCATTCCGGGCGGCATCTATCCGACCACCGAACATGCGATGGAGAAATACGGCTTCCACGACTACGGCTTCGACGGCGAGGAGGTCGGGCTGACCTGGGACGGCTATCGCGCCGACCGGTTCGTCGCCGGCGACGCGGCGCGCTCGATCTTCGACTATGCGCAGCGCGACAAGGCGGGCGGCAAGCCCTGGTTCCAGGTCGTTGGGCTCGTCAATCCGCACGACATCATGTTCTATGACGCGACCGGCAAGCAGGCCGAAAGCCGCCCCGATCCCAACATATTGGGCCCTCTGCGCCGCGAGCCGGGCGACCCGCTCTATGCGGTCGACAACAAGTTCGACCTGCCCGAAAGTTTCTACAAGGACGATCTGTCGGGCAAGCCCGAGGCGCATCGCGCGATCGTCCGCCTCAACGACCTCTTCTACGGCGCCATGCCCCACGACGACGAGGAAAGCTGGCACCGCTTCATCAACTATTATTACAACTGCCTGCGCGACGTCGACCGCAGCATCGGCCAGCTGCTCTGGGCGCTCAAGGAAAGCGGCCAGATCGACAACACGATCATCATCTACACCAGCGACCATGGCGAGCGCGCCGGCGCGCACGGGATGCGCCAGAAGGGCGCGACCATGTACCGCGAAGAGGTCAATATCCCGATGATCGTCGCCCACCCCGATTTCGCGGGCGGGCGCACGACACGCGGGCTGATGGGCGCGATCGACCTCGCCCCGACGCTGATGAGCCTCGCGGGGCTGTCGGCGGACGAGCAGAAGACCCGTTTCCCCGGCCTGCCCGGGCTCGACGTCTCGGGGCTGCTCGCGGCGCCCACCGCGCCGACCGAGCGCGACCGGCAGGGGCATCTCTTCAACTATGCGGTCGCCCATTATTGGGAGCCGACGTCGGTCGCGGCCGACCGCGCCGCCAACCTCCCGTCGGGCGAGCCCGATTACGGCAAGCGCTTCGATCTGTCGAAGCGCCGCCTGCACCGCGGCATCCACGATGGCCGCTACAAGTTCGCGCGCTATTTCGCGCCGGCGCATCACCACACGCCGACCGACTGGAAGACGCTGACTGCGATGAACGACCTCGAACTCTACGATACGAGCTCCGACCCCGGCGAGATGGTCAACCTCGCGAACGACCCGAAGCACAAGGCGACGGTGCTCCGGCTCAACAAGATGGTCAACGCGCTCGTCGCGCGCGAGGTCGGGGCCGACGACGGCCGCGAATATCCCGGGCCAACGGAGATGTACAACCAGCCTGCCTGACCCCCGCGCCCCTGCGATCGCTTCGGATCGGCGCCGGAATCGAGCGAATCCCGCTGGGCTTTGCCGGCGTCCGCCCGCAGCATCGCGGGCGTGAGCGACAGCGGCGGCCATATCCATCTCGTCCTGCCCGACCCGGTCGAGCGCGCGGCCTGTTTCCGGCTGCTGGCGCGCGGCGCCAATCGCGTGGTGCGCAGCTTCGCCAGCGCCGACGCCTGGCTGGAGGCGCAGGACGGTGCGCGCGGCGGCATCCTGCTGCTGCGCTGGCGCCAGCCCGGCCCGACGAGCGGCGCCGCGCTGCTCGACCGGATCGCCGGGCGCGGCGACCTGATCGCCTTCGTCGCCGCCGAGCGGCTCAGCTTCGACGAAGCGCGCGCGATCCTGCGCGCGGGCGCGCGCGACCTGCTGCCCGCGCCGCTCGACCCGCGGCTCGTCCGCCGCACGGTGGAGGCGGCGCTCGACGAGTGGCGCGAACGCGAACGCGCCGCCGCGCGGCACCGCGAGGCCGCCGCCCGCCTCGCCGCGCTGACCCCGCGCGAGCGCGACATATTGGAGGCGGTCGCCGCCGGGCTCGGCAACAAGGCGATCGCGCGGCGCTTCGACCTCAGCCCGCGCACCGTCGAGGTGCACCGCGCCAGCATGATGCGCCGCGCCGGCGCCGCCAGCGTCGCCGAGTTGCTGCGGCTGCATTTCACCGTCGAGCAGGAGGGCGCGCGCGGCGGCAATCCGGTCCATTTCGGCGCAGGCGCGGCCGGCGGTGCCGCGCCCCGCCTATAAGGAGATCGAACGGCGGTCCGCCCTTGAGTTGGTCCCCATCGGCGTCGCCGTTCGTCTGCACGGGCCCAACCCCACCTGGACCGTGCGTCCCACGCGTGCCGGCGGAGGAGGTTCCACCTCCGCCGGCCGCAACCTAAAGCGGCGTGCCGTAAATCTGCATCACGCCCAATCGTTCGGATTCATGGCTCGATGCTCTACCCCGCCACCAGCGCGCGCTGCTCGGCGCGGCCCATCGCCAGCAGGATCGGATCCGACGCCTGCCGCTGCGCAAAGGCGGCCTTGCTCGTCAGCCCCTGCCAGCCGATGCCGATCAGCGCCTGCGCGATCGCGCCGCCCAGCGTGTCGCCGGGGCCCGGCAGGATGATGACGTCGGGCGCATATTCCTTCACCGCCACCTGCACCGACAGCGCGAAATCATAGGGCGCGAGGATCTGGTGTCCGAAGCTGTAGTCCCAAAGCATCGCCGGGTCGGCGGAAAAGCGCCGCCAGACATGCCCGCGCCCATCGACCAGCGGCAGCGCGGGCCAGTCGAACAGCGTCGCGGGCAGTTCGGCGCGCGCGCGTTCGGCGCTGCCTGCCATCAGCGGCGTGTGGAACGGCCCATGCCCGGCGAGCCGCAGCGGGTCGCGCTCCGGCGTCGGCGGCGCCTCTGCCAGCAGCGCGGCGAGCCCGTCCTCGTTACCCGCGAACACCAGCATCCCGGCAAGGTCGATCGACAGCGCCAGCGCATGCCCCGGCCGCGCGTCGATCGCGGCGGCGAGCGCGAGCAGCGTGTCGCGCAGCCCCGACACCGGCCGCCAGTCCGCATCGACGATCTGGAGCAATATCTGCCCGCCCGGCCCGTGCGCCTGGCTGTTGAGCCCCATCGCATTGGCGATGCGGAAACCGTCGGCGACCGACACCGCACCGCCGATCGCGAGCGCGCTGTACCAGCCCATCGAATTGCCGAGCGCCGCGACGACGTCGTAGCGCTCGCGGTCGATGCTCAACCAGTCGAGCAGCGTCGCGGCATAGATCAGCGGCGCCGCGACGTCGCCGCGCATATGCGTCGCGACGCTGAAGCGGTCGGCGCCGTCGAGCTCGCTCACCGTCGGCTGCCCGCGCGCGCGGCGCTGCGCGTCGAAATTGGCGATGAGGTCGGCGAAGCGTGCGCCGTGCAGCCGCGCGATGCTGCCCAGTTCGCCCTTGCCATAGGTGCCGCGCCCCGGCGCGACAACGATCGCGGTCCTCTTATTCGCGGTCATCCTGCCCTCCGTTCGTGCTGAGCTTGTCGAAGCACCGTTCTTCTCTTTCTTCTCTCTTCGGTTCAAAACAAGGACAGCCCTTCGACACGCTCAGGGCGAACGGATCTGAGGATCAGTCTCTGGCTAAAAGCTCCCGCGCCGCCGCGACGATCGAGTCCCGGCTCGGCAGCGTCAGCGTCGCCGCCTTGCCCAGCGGGATGAAGCTGTCGTCGGCGGCGATCCGCGCGAGCCGCTTGCCCGGTGCGCGCTCGGCGAACAGCGCCATCAGCGCCTCGCTCTGCGACCCGGTGATCCGGCATTCGTCGACGATCAGCACCCGCTCCGCCGCGCCGGTCGCGGCGAGCAGCGCGTCGGCGTCGAGCGGCGCCAGCCAGCGCAGGTCGATCACCCGCGCCGCGACGCCCTCGGCGGCGAGCAGCTTTTCCGCCTGCCGCGACAGATAATATCCGTTGCCATAGGTGACGATGGCCAGATCGGTCCCGTCGCCATGCACCCCCGGCTCGCCCAGCCGGATCGGCACGCTTTCGCCCGGCGCCTCGTAGACGCTGGTCCACAACCCGTCGCCCTCCGCGTGCAGATCGCGGGTCATGTAGAGCGCGATCGGCTCGACGAACACCACCACTCGCTGCTCCTCGCGCGCCAGCCGCACGCATTCGCGCAGCATCGCCACCGCGTCGCGGCCGTTCGATGGCACCGCCAGGATCAGCCCCGGAATGTCGCGGAACACCGCCAGGCTGTTGTCGTTGTGGAAATGGCCGCCGAACCCCTTCTGATAGCCGAGCCCGGCGATGCGGATCACCATCGGGTTCGCATATTGGCCGTTCGAGAAGAAGCTGAGCGTCGCCGCCTCGCCGCGGATCTGATCCTCGGCATTATGGACATAGGCGAGGAACTGGATCTCGGGCATCGGCAGGAAATCATTGTGCGCCAGCCCGATCGCGAGGCCGAGGATCGCCTGTTCGTCGAGCAGGGTGTTGACGACGCGCGCCGAACCGAAGCGCTGGTGCAGCTTTGCGGTGACGTTGTAGACGCCGCCCTTCGGCCCGACGTCCTCGCCCGCGACGACGATCTCCTCGTGCGCGAGCATCAGGTCGGCGAGCGCCCACGACAGCAGCCGCGCCATGTGCATCGGCTTGTCCATCTGCGCGGCGTCGCCGCCGAACAGCGCCGCGCGATCCTCGGCCGACGGCGCATTCGCCCGCGCGCGCTCGCGCCTCGGCGGGATCAGGCTTTCCATCACCCCGGCGGCGGTCGTGATCTTCGGCCGCCGGATCGCCGCCTCGGCCTGCCGCACCAGCGTCGCGCCGATCTCCTCATAGGCCTCGGCGACCTCGGCCGCGGTCATCCAGCCGCGTTCGGTCATCAGCGCCGCGCCCGCCAGCAGCGGATCGCGCGCCTCGTCGGCCTCGATCAGCGCTTTCGGCAGATAGGCGCCCTGCACGTCCGACCCGGCATGGCCGTATAGCCGCACCGTGCGCATATGGAGGAACACCGGCTTGCGGGTGCGGCGCGCGAAGTCCGCCGCTTCCCTCGCCCCGGCATAGGCGGAGACGAGGTCGCTGCCGTCGCACGCGATATAGTGCAGCCCCGCGCGCTGGCGGAACTGCGCCGCGATCCAGCCGTCGGGGGTGCGCGTCGAAATGCCGATACCATTGTCCTCGCACAGGAAGATCAACGGCAGCGGCGTCCGCTGATACGCCGCCCAGCCCGCGGTGTTGAACGCGCCCTGTGCGGTCGAATGATTGGCCGAGGCGTCGCCGAAGCTCGCGAGCACCACCGCGTCGTCGGGCAGCGGCAGGCCGGTGCGCCCCAGCCGCCGCGCGATGCCGATCGAAAAGGCGGCGCCGACCGCCTTGGGCAGGTGCGAGGCGATGGTCGAGGTCTGCGGCGGGATGGACAGCGGCTTCGACCCGATCACCTTGTGCCGCCCGCCCGAAATCGGGTCCTCGGCCGACGCCGCGAAGCTCAGCAGCATGTCCCAGTCGGACGTCTGCCCCGGGAGCTGGCGCGCGCGCTGGAGCTGGAAGGCGTTCGAGCGATAGTGGAGGAACGCCATGTCGGTGACGCGCAGCGCCGCCGCGACCGCGGCATTGCCCTCGTGCCCCGACGACCCGATCGTGTAGAAACCCTCGCCGCGCGCCTGCAGCGCGCGCGACAGCCGGTCCATCTGGCGGCTGGTGAGCTGCGACAGGAAGATGTCGGTCGCCTCGGCGCGCGACAGGCCGACGGCGCCCGGATCGGGGGCATCGGCGCGATCGGGCAGCGCGCCCGCCGCCAGCGCCGCGAGGAATTTTTCATGCACCGCCTGTGCCGCGTCCACGCCGATCCTCCTGCTGCGCCTTCGCCATCCGGTTACACCTGTAACCATCGCCGCCTTTGCCGTGCGGTCCCCGGCGGCGCAAGCATCTCTTGCCTTGTCGCGCCGCCTCGCGCTACCACCTGTCGCGATGAGCGAGCGGCGCGGGGCCTGTTTTTTCCCATGATGGCATTGGCAATCGCCCAGGCGTCGGCGGCCGCCCAATCCGCTGCCCCATCCGCTGCGGCATCCGACCGGGGATGGCTGCTCGACCCCGAACTGATCGGTCCGGGCTTCGGCCAGACGATGGCGTCCGGCAGCATCCAGACCAGCATCCCGCCCCCGCCGCCGGTTCCCGAAACGCCCACATGGCTGTTGGCGATCGGCAGGGCGCTCGCCCGCTTCTTCGAATGGAGCGCGCCCGCCGGCAAGCCTTTGCTGTGGATCGCGGTGGCGCTGCTCGCGCTGGTTCTCCTCTACCATTTCGTTCCCGCCTTCGCGCGCCTTGTCGATGCGCTGCGCCGCCGGCGCGGCGACGCGCCCGCGCCCGACCCGGTGGGGACGGCCGAGGCGGGCGCGGCGCGCGTGCTGCTGGCGGAGGCCGACGCGCTCGCC
>NZ_BCUA01000067.1 GCF_001591045.1 Sphingopyxis granuli NBRC 100800
CCGCCGTCCGCGGGCGGGCGCGGCTTCGGCCGGCCCGGCGGCGGCGCGCGCGGACCGGGCGGCATGTTCGGGGGGCGGCCGCAGGGCGGCCGCTGGAACATCTCGCTCTATCACACCGTCAAGCTCACCGACAAAGTGCTGATCGGGCCCGGCGTGCCCGAACTCGACCTGCTCGGCGGTTCGGCGACCGGCAACGGCGGCGGCAGCAACCGGCACCTGCTCGAACTCGACGGCGGCGTCTTCTACAAGGGCTTCGGCGCGCGGGTCAGCGCCAAATACGACAGCGGCAGCACCATCGTCGGCGGTGCGAACGGTAACCTCGATTTCCACGATCTGGCGACCTTCAACCTGCGCGTCTTCGCCGATTTCAACCAGATGCCGAAGCTGACCGGGAGTCTGCCTTTCCTCAAGAATTCGCGCGTGCGGTTGTCGGTCGACAATCTGTTCGACGCGCAGCGGCGGATCACCGATGGAAGCGGAGTGGTGCCGCTGAACTATCAGCCGGGCTACATCGACCCGCTCGGCCGCTATATCGAGCTGCAATGGCGCAAGGCATTCTAGGGGCCTGTCCCTAGGTGTTCCTAGGCCGCGAGGCCGGGCGCGGCGAGCGCGCTGGGCTCCGGGTCTCGCGGAATGAAGGTCAAGGCTTTCAGGAACTGCGCCGTGCAGCTCGTCCAGCCATAGCGTGCGCCGAGGGCGGCGGCGTCCTCGCGGCGGCAGGTCAGCGCGCGCGAGATGGCGGCATTCAGGTCTTCGTCGAGGGCACCCGCACCGTCGCGGACGATGTCGCCCGGCCCCGGCACCGGATAGGCCGCGACGGGGGTTCCGCAGGCCAGCGCTTCGATGACGACGAGACCGAACGTGTCCGTCCGGCTGGGGAAGACGAAGACGTCCGCGCCGGCATAGGCCGACGCCAGCGCTTCGCCGCCGAGCTTGCCGGGAAACACCGCGTCGGGGTGGCGCATCCGCAGGTCGGCGAGCGCCGGGCCGTCGCCGACGACGACCCTGGTCCCCGGCTGCGTGGTGGCGAGGAACGCCGCGATGTTCTTTTCGATCGCAACGCGGCCGACGTAAAGCTGAATCGGACGCGCAAGGCCGGCGAAGAGGGGGTGGGGCGCACGATCGGGGCGGAATAGGCGCGGGTCGACGCCACGTTCCCACAGCATCGTCCGGTCGAGGCCGTGCGCGACCAGTTCGCGCTGCAACGAGCGCGTCGCGACCATGATGTGCCGGGCGGGGTGGTGGAACCAGCGGATGAAGCGCCAGACACGGCCGGGCGACACGGGCAGGCGCGCCGCGACATACTCCGGAAAGCGCGTGTGATAGGCGGTGGTGAAGGGAAAATCATGGTCGAGGCACCAGCGCCGGGCCGCGAGCCCGAGCGGGCCTTCGGTCGAGATATGGATCGCCTGGGGGGCGAAGGCGCGGATACGCCGCCCGACCGCGCGCTTGCCCGCAAGGGCGAGGCGGATTTCGCCATAGGTGGGGCAGGGAATCGAGCGGAACAGGTCGGGCGAGATCACCTCGACCACATGCCCCTGCGCGCGCAATTCGGCGATCGTCGCCTGGAGCGTGCGGACGACGCCATTAACCTGCGGTTCCCAGGCGTCGGTGACGATGGCGATCCTCATGCGGCGCGTGCCGATGCGGGCTGTTCGAGCGGCGTCGGGGCTGAGCGCGCCGCGACCTCCTCGGCCCAGCGCAATATCTCCATGCGGCCGTCGGCATGTTCGACCAGCGCGGTGCAGCCTTCGACCCAGTCGCCGTCGTTATAGTAGTCGACGCCGTCGATCGCCCGCATCTCCGCGCTGTGGATATGGCCGCAGACGACGCCGTCGACACCGCGTGAACGGGCGGCGTGGGCGACGACTTCCTCGTAGCGGCCGATGAACTGGACGGCGTTCTTGACCTTGTGCTTGGCGACGAGCGACAGCGACCAATAGGGCAGGCCCATGCGGCTGCGGATGGCGTTGACCACCACGTTCGCCTTCATCAGCGCGGTGTAGGCGGCATCGCCGACGAAGGCGAGCCAGCGGTGCGCGAGCATCACCGCGTCGAACTCGTCGCCGTGGACGACCAACAGGCGGCGCCCGTCGGCGGTCTCGTGCACCGCCTCGCGCCGGATTTCGACCCCGCCGAAATCGAAGCCGTCGAAGGGCTTGACCATCTCGTCATGGTTGCCCGGGACATAGACGACGCGCGTGCCGCGCTTGGCGCGCTTGAGCACGCGCCAGACGACGTCGTTATGCTCGGGCGGCCAGAAATGGCGTTTCTTGAGCCGCCAGCCGTCGATGATGTCGCCGACGAGGTAGAGTGTCTCGCAATCGACATGGTCGAAGAAGTCGATCAGCAGCGCCGCATTGCACCCGCGGGTGCCAAGGTGGATGTCGCTGATCCACACGGTGCGGTAGCTGCGCCGTTCGCCGACGACGCATTCGGGCACGTGCGGTTCGGCGGCGAAGGGATCGGCGAAACGCGCCGGGATGGGCAGGGTCGAGATAGAAGCCATGTCGCACTCCGTAAGCAGCCTTGGCTGCCCACGGCCTAGACACGGCTTTTGTTACACCCTGCGAATCGAAGCGAAGACCGTTCGGTGACGGTCTGGCGACGGTCCGGTGACAAGCGCTCACGCGCGCCGGATCACCATGTTCCGGATTTCGGTCATATCTTCCATCGCGAATCTGATGCCTTCGCGGCCCAGCCCCGAATCCTTCACCCCGCCATAGGGCATGTTGTCGACGCGATAGCTCGACACGTCGTTGACGACGATGCCGCCGACATCGAGGTCGTCCCACGCCGCCAGCACCTTGTGCAGGTCGCGCGTGAACAGGCCCGCCTGAAGGCCGAACTTGCTGTCGTTGACCTCTGCCAGCGCGTCGTCCCAGTCGGTGAATTTCGACAGGATAGCGAGCGGGCCGAACGCCTCCTCGCGATAGGCATCGGCCTTGCGATCGACATTCTCCAGCAGGGTCGCCTCCAGCATCGCACCATCGCGCCGGCCGCCGGTCAGCAACGTCGCGCCGCCCGCGACCGCATCCTGAATCCAGCCATCGAGCCGCGCCGCTTCCTTTTCGGAGATCATCGGGCCGATGAAGGTGTCGCGGTCCTTGGGGTTGCCGGAGACGAGCGTCTTCGTCTTTTCGACCAGCATATCGCGGAAGCGGTCGTAGACGTCGGCGTGGATCAATATCCGCTGCACCCCGATGCACGACTGGCCCGACTGGTAGAAGGCACCGAAGATGATCCGCGCGAGCGCATGGTCGAGGTCGGCGTCCTTGTCGACGATCACCGCGGCGTTGCCGCCGAGTTCGAGGATGACCTTCTTTTTCCCCGCCTTCGCCTTCAGGTCCCAGCCGACGCCGGGCGAACCGGTGAAAGACAGCAGCTTCAGCCGGTCGTCGCTGGTGAACAGGTCGGCGCCGTTGCGGCTCGCGGGCAGGATGCTGAACGCGCCTTCGGGAAGGATGTCGCATTCGGCGAGCACCTCGCCGATGATGATCGCGCCGAGCGGGGTCATCGACGCGGGCTTCATCACGAAGGGACAGCCGACCGCGATCGCCGGCGCGATCTTGTGCGCGGCGAGGTTGAGCGGGAAGTTGAACGGCGAGATGAAGCTGCACGGGCCGATCGGCACGCGCTTCCACATCCCCATATAGCCCTTCGAGCGCGGCGAGATGTCGAGCGGCTGGATCTCGCCGTAATTGCGCACCGCTTCCTCGGCGGCGATGCGGAAGGTGTCGATCAGGCGGCCGACCTCGCCCTCGGCATCGGCGATCGGCTTGCCCGCCTCGACGCACAGCGCATAGGCGAGTTCGTCGAAGCGCTCGCGGAAACGCGCCACGCAGTGATTGAGGACGTCCTGCTTTTCGAAACTCGCGAGCTTCGCCATCGGCGCGGTGGCGCGCACCGCGCCGGCAATCGCCTCATCGATCACGTCGGGGGTCGCGAGCGCGGTGCGGAAGGCGACCTCGCCGGTGAACTTGTCGGTGACGGCGAGGTCGGTGTTCGGCTGCGCCGCCTTGTTATTGAGGTAGAGGGGGTAGACGTCCTTGAGTTTCACAATCATTCTCCAACACTCTCAACCTTACCCAACGCCGTCATCCCCGCGAAAGCGGGGATCCAGGGGCGGCCAAAGGCGATCCTACAACTCCTTCGACAGCCGCTTGATGTCGATGTTCAAAATCTGGTCGTTCTCCGAATAGTCGACGGGGCAGTCGATCAGGTGGACGCCCGGCGTATCGCGCGTGTGGGCCAGAAGCTGCTTCAGATGCGCCGCGCTTTCGACGCGATAGCCGTTCGCGCCATAGCTTTCGGCATATTGGACGAAATCGGGATTGTTGTAGGTGAGACCGAAGTCGGCGAACCCCATGTTCGCCTGTTTCCAGCGAATCATGCCATAGGCGCTGTCGTTGAGGATCAGCACGGTCAGGTTGAGGCCCAGCCGTACCGCGGTCTCCATCTCCTGGCTGTTCATCATGAAGCCGCCGTCGCCGCAGATCGCCATCACCTTGCGTTCGGGATAGAGCATCGCCGACATCATCGCGCTCGGCAGCCCCGCGCCCATCGATGCGAGTGCGTTGTCGAGCAGCACCGTGTTGGGGCGATAGGCGGTATAGCCGCGCGCGAACCATATCTTGTAGACGCCGTTGTCGAGGCAGATGATGCCGTCGTCGGGCATCGCGTCGCGTACCTGCTGCACCAGATGCGGCGGAAAGATCGGGAAGCGCGCATCTGCGGCGAGCGACCGCGTATGCTCCAGATCGGCCTTCCGATAGGCGAGCATGTGGTCGAAGTTCCAGCCGCCGTTGGGGACGATGTCCTCCTTGATCTGCCAGATGGCGTTGGCGATGTCGCCGATCACCTCGATATCGGGGAAATAGACCGGATCGACCTCTGCGGTCCTGGTCGAGACGTGGATGACGCGCGGTCCGCCCTGCTGCATGAAGAAGGGCGGTTTTTCGATGACGTCGTGACCGATGTTGACGATGCAGTCCGACGCCTCGACCGCGCGGTGAACGAAGTCGCCCGCCGACAGCGCCGCGCAGCCCAGGAAACGCGGGTGCCGCTCGTCGATCACCCCCTTGCCGAGCTGCGTGGTCAGGAAGGGGATTCCGGTCTTTTCGACGAATTGCAGCAGCATGCGGCCGGTCATCGTGCGGTTGGCGCCTGCGCCGATCACCAGCACCGGCGCCCGCGCCGCCTCGAGCGCCTTCACAGCCTCGCGCACAGATTTGACGTCGGCGATGGGGCGGCGGACATGGCTGCGCTTCAGCGGTACCGACGCGGTGTCCTCTTCGGCGATATCCTCCGGAAACTCGATATGGGCGGCGCCGGGCTTTTCCTCCTCGGCCAGCCGGAAGGCCTCGCGCACCCGGCTCGGGATATTGTCGGCGCTGGCGAGCTGATGGGTGAATTTGGTGATCGGCTTCATCATCCCGACGACGTCGAGGATCTGGAAGCGGCCCTGCTTCGATTTCTTGATCGGCTTCTGCCCCGTCACCATCAGCATCGGCATGCCGCCCAGTTGCGCATAGGCGGCGGCGGTGACGAAATTGGTCGCGCCGGGGCCGAGCGTCGCCATGCAGACGCCGGTCCGGCCGGTGTGGCGGCCATAGGTCGCCGCCATGAATCCCGCGCCCTGTTCGTGACGGGTCAGGATCAGCCTGATCTGCTTCGATCGCGACAGGCTGTCGAGCATGTCGAGATTCTCCTCGCCCGGAACGCCGAAGATATATTCGACGCCCTCTTCCTCGAGGCATGCGATGAACAGGTCGGATGCTTTGGTCATGGTCGGTCGCCCCCTTTTCGGGCCCGCATCCCGATCGTGCGGCCCCAAGCCTGCGCCGGCGACCTCGGCGCGGATCATGGCCCAGCGGCCCCGTCCTGCGATCGCGAGTCCCTGCTGTGCCGAAGGGGATGTGTAACGAGAGGGGGAAGGGTTGTCACGCGGGGCGCGAGGCAAAGCATCTAGGACAGCGGTTCTGTGTTCCCATCAAGGTTAGGCAATCATCCCCTTCGGCAGGTTACCGTTCCCCGGCGAAAGCCGGGGTCCGGATGGCGTGGCGCTGCCCCGCGCGGCCCCGGGCTTTCGCCGGGGAACGGACCCTTCCGTGTCCGATGGATATGTACGCCTTGAGGTTATACTGGTCTCATAGATTTTTCATTTCCCCGCCTTGCCCTGTCCACGACTATCCGGTGGATGGCGCGATGGTGAAATCGCGTTTGCAAGGCAGTGAGGGGGAGCAGATGATCGATCGGGTTCGCAGGGCATGGGGCGTGCCGATCCGGATGGTTGTCACGGGCGGCGCCGGCTTCGCGCTGGCCTGGGCCGCCGTCCCGTCCGCTTCGGCTTCGGAGGCTGCCGCGTTCGAGGTCGGCAAGTCCTACGGCCACTATATCGAATATCTGCCGGGCAACGCGCCGGTGATCCTCGTCGCTCCGCACGGCGGCACGCTGTTGCCGGAGGATATTCCCGACCGGACGAAGGAGCGCTGCGGCGGCGCGCGCACCGTGGTCGGGCCCGACCGGAACACCGCCGAACTGGTGCAGGCGATGCGCCAGTCCTTTCATGACCGGTTCGGCACCTATCCGCACGTGATCATCAATCGGCTGGCGCGGCAGAAGCTCGATGCCAACCGGTCGGCGGCGGAAGCCGCCTGCGGCAATGCCGACGCCGAGCAGGCGTACAAGGAATGGCACGCCTTCATCGATATCGCGAAGAAGGAGGTCCTGCGGACGAGCGAGCGCGGATGGTTCATGGACATCCACGGGCACGGGCACAAGGTGCAGCGGCTCGAACTCGGCTATCTGCTCACCGGGGGGCTGCTCGACCGCTCGGACGAGGCGATCGACGGCGACGCCGGCGCCCTCGAAAGGACGAGCATCCGCAGCCTTGCCAAAGGTGGGGAGACGTCGCTCTCGGCCCTGCTTCGCGGGCCGACGAGCCTCGGCACGCTATTTGCGGACGCGGGCTTTCCCGCGGTCCCGAGCGCGAGCGATCCCGGCCCCGGGGGCCAGTCCTATTTCAACGGCGGCCCCAATACCCGCCGCCACGCCTGCGGTTCGGGGAGCGATTCGCCCGAAGGCCGCATCTGCGGGCTGCAGATCGAGGCGCCTTTCAGGGGCGTTCGCGATACGGCGGAAAGCCGAAAGCGATTCGGCGACGCGGCCGCGAAAGTCCTCGAGCAATTCTTCGCCGCGCACTGGGATGTCGGGCTGGCCGGGAAGGCCAAGGCGGCGGGCGCGCACGACTGATATGGGGCGACCGCCCCCCTCATCGAAGGGAAGGGCGGTGCTCAGTCGATGTCGAACAGCCCCGCCAGTTGCTCGACCATCGTGCCGCCGAGCTGTTCGGCGTCCATGATCGTCACCGCGCGGCTGTAATAGCGCGTCACGTCGTGGCCGATGCCGATCGCGCAGAGTTCGACCGGCGAGCGGTTCTCGATCCATTCGATCACCTGCCGCAGATGCTGATCGAGATAGGCGCCGTGGTTGACCGACAGCGTGCTGTCGTCGACCGGCGCGCCGTCGCTGATCACCATCAGGATGCGGCGTTCCTCGGGCCGGGCGACGATGCGGCTGTGCGCCCACATCAGCGCCTCGCCGTCGATATTCTCCTTGAGCAGCCCCTCGCGCATCATCAGGCCCAGCGATTTGCGGGCGCGGCGATAGGGCTCGTCGGCGGGCTTGTAGATGATGTGCCGCAGGTCGTTGAGGCGGCCGGGGTGCGGCGGACGGCCCGCAGCGAGCCAGTCCTCGCGGCTCTGCCCGCCCTTCCACGTCCGCGTGGTGAAGCCGAGGATCTCGGTCTTGACGCCGCAGCGTTCGAGCGTGCGCGCGAGGATGTCGGCGCTGATCGCCGCGATGCTGATCGGCCGTCCGCGCATCGAGCCGCTGTTGTCGATCAGCAGCGTGACGACGGTGTCGCGGAAATCGGTGTCGCGCTCGATCTTGTAGGACAAGGAATGGCCGGGCGAGACGATGACGCGGGCGAGGCGGGCGGCGTCGAGCTGGCCTTCCTCCTGGTCGAAATCCCACGCGCGGTTCTGCTGCGCCATCAGGCGGCGCTGGAGCCGGTTGGCGAGCTTGGTCACCGCGCCCTGCAGATGCGTCATCTGCTGGTCGAGATAGGCGCGCAGCCGCGTCAGTTCGTCGGCGTCGCACAGTTCGGTCGCCGCGATGATCTCGTCATGCTTTTCGGTGAAGCGGATATAGTTGAAGTCGGGAACGTCGGTCGGCAGGCGGTTGGGGCGGACGGGCAGCATGCCCTCGTCGCCCTCGCCGCCCATTTCGGGATCGCCGTCGCCCTCCATCTCCTGCGCGTCGGGGTCGCTGTCGCCGTCGTCGGCCTGATCGCCGTCCATCTCGGCGCGCGCGTCGACCTGGCTTTCGCCGCTGCCGCCCTCTTCGCTGTCCTGCTGGTCCGGGCTTTCGTCGGCCTCGGCCTCCGCCTCTTCCTGATCGCCGCCGTCCTCGCTGCCGTCCTCCAGCGGATCGTCGCCGTGGATGAGGTCGAGGTTGCGGAGCGCCACTCGCGCGGTCTCGGCAAAGGCGGCCTGGTCGTCGAGCAGCATCGACAGCGCGGTCAGGTCGGCGCCGGCATCCTTCGCGATCCATTCGCGCACCAGCGACAGCCCGGTCTCGGTCCCGTGCGGGGCTTGCTCGCCGGTCAGCACCTCGCGCAGCATCAGTTCGAGCGCGCTCGACACCGGCACGTCGTCGCGGTTCTGCGCGCGGCTGATCGGGTCGGAGCGCATCCGCATCGCGAGGCTGGCCGACAGGTTGGCGCGCATCCCCGCCATGGAGCGCGCGCCGAGCGCCTCGACCCGCGCGCGTTCCATCGCGTCGAAGGCGGCGGCGGCGATCGGCTCGGCCGGACGCGCCGCGGCGTGCGTCCGCTCGTTGTGATGCTTCATCCGCAGCGCATAGGCATCGGCGAAACCGCGCGCCTCCGCGACCTGATCGCGCGGCAGCGTGCGCGACGGGGTCGGGACCTTGATCGCCTTGCCGACCTGCGCCGGCGCGTCGGCGGTGAAGCCGACCTCGACCTCCGGATCGCGCGTCACGGCGCGGGCGACGCTCGACAGCGCGGTCTTGAAATCGTCGAGGGGAGAGGATTGGCTCATGGTGCTTTGGGATCGGGGATTCGGTTGCAGATGCTGTCGTCGCC
>NZ_BCUA01000068.1 GCF_001591045.1 Sphingopyxis granuli NBRC 100800
CGCGCGCGAGGCGGCGAGCGCCTTGTCGCGCAGCGAGACATAGATGGTGATATGCCGGTCGCGGGCGACCTTGGCGGGCGTGAGCGCGCCGTCGGCGACGACGCTCGACAGCGCGGTCTTGAAATCGTCGAGGGGAGAGGATTGGCTCATGGTGCTTTGGGATCGGGGATTCGGTTGCAGATGCTGTCGTCGCCGTTCTTGGGCGCTGCCGGGTCGGGAAGCAAGCGGAAGACATGCGAAACATGCGTCGCGATGCGCTCCGGGCGCGTCCGCCGGCCCGCGACGACATCGACGAAATCGCGGCAGGCCGCCGCGCTGCGCAGGAAATTGCTGTGCCCGGTCGACCCGCGCGACACGTCGGTGGTGTCAACGACGGTAAGGCCGGGGATCGTGACGGGATAGCAGCGTTCGGGAAGCCCGCGGGCCTTCAGGTCGGCGGCCTCGAACGGATCGAAGCAATAGGGCGAGCCCAGCCGGGGATAGCCATGCAGCGCGCGCGAGGCGGCGAGCGCCTTGTCGCGCAGCGAGACATAGATGGTGATATGCCGGTCGCGGGCGACCTTGGCGGGCGTGAGCGCGCCGTCGGCGATGTCGCGTTCGAAGGTTTCGCGGTCGATGTCGGGCGAGGCGAGGATGATGTTCGAGATGTTGCGGCTGTCGGCGCTCGGCGCGGCGCGGTCGACATAGGCGATGGCGGGAACGACGAGCCGCGCGCCGAGTGAGTGCGAGACGATCACGATCTCCTTCACCCACGGCTGCTCGGCGAGCGCCTTCAGGAAATCGCGAAAGTTGCGGACATCGTGATACATGTTGGTCTCGTCGACCATGTAGCCGAACACGTCGTGCTGCGACGGCCAGCTATAGGCGACCGTCGGGCCGTCGAAGCCGGTCATGCGCGCGACCTGCGCCGCGTCCCTGGCGGTCGTCTCGAAACTTTCGCGGTAACCGTGGACATAGAGCAGCACGCGCCCCTGGCGCCGATCGGTCTCGGCCTGCAGCGCGCGCCACCAGTCGCCTTCCGCCTGCAGCGCGAGCGGAGTGCGGGTTCGCGTCTTGCCGTCGACCTTTTCCTCGCGCGGCGCCGCGAAGCGGCCGTGGCGCACCCGGTCGCCGCGATAAACGAGCAGCGCAAGGTCGCTCGTCCGGCAGTCGGGCAGGCGGCTGGTGACGACGAAGAGCGGCAGCGCCTCGCCATCGACCGGCGCGCCCGCCTTCGGATCGCAGCGCGGGTCGGCGACATAGGCGGCGTGGCGGATCTTGCCGTAATCGACCGGCGTGATGCAGCCGGCGAGCGCCAGCGCGGCGAACGCGGCGGCGGTGCCGGACAGGCGGCGCGCCGGCGCACGGCGGCGATGGAAAACGCGGATCGCACGAAGTCGGCGCATCGCGGGACGCTGGCAGAGGCGGCGCGGCTTGGAAAGCCGAAATCGGTCGGCGCAATGTGTATTGATTGAATAATACACTTCGTCTATCGAGGGGCAGTTCTGATGCAGGAGAGAAGCCGATGTCCGCAATGCTGGCCCTGTTGCTCGCCGCGGGGGCGGAGGTCCCCTATGTTCCGGCTTTCGATCCGGCCGCGCTCAAGAGCCAGGTCGCGGGGCCGCCGAACCTCGTCGTCGTGCTCGGTACGCCGCATCTTTCGGGCTTGCCCGCCGATTTCGATCCCGCGCATCTCGAACCGCTACTGGCGCGGCTCGCGGCGTGGAAGCCAGATATCATCACCATCGAGGCGGTGTCGGGCCCCGAATGCGAGATGATGCTGCGCTACAAGGCGCGCTATCCGGGAACCTACGACTCCTATTGCCGCGATCCGGGCCCGGCGCAGAAGGCGCTGGGGCTCGACATGGCCGCGGCGACGGCCGAGGCCGACCGGCGGCTCGCCGCCTGGCCCGCGCAGCCGCAGCCGGCCGACCGGCGCCATCTGGCGGCGCTGTTCCTCGCGGGCGGCGAGCCGGCGTCGGCGCTGGTCCAGTGGCTGCGCCTGCCGGCCGCCGAGCGGCGGGCCGGCGACGGGCTGGACGAAGCCCTGGCGTCCGAAATCACGGCGCTGACGACGCGGCGCAACGAGGATTATCTGATCGCGGCGGCGCTCGCGGCGCGGCTCGGGCTCGAGCGCGTCCATGCGGCGGACGATCACAGTTCCGACGCGATCAATGCGTCGCTCGACAATGATCCGGGTTTCGAGGCGGCGATGCGCCGCGCCTGGAACAATCCCGTGGCCGAGCGGCGCAAGGCGCGGGACGATGCGCTGACGGCCCGGCTCGACGACGAGGGCGTGCTGGCGCTCTATCGCGACTATAACCGACCGGAAACGGCGCAGGTCGCCTTCGACAGCGATTTCGGCGCCGCGCTCGCCGATCCGTCGCCGGAGGGCTATGGCCGGCGCTATGTCGGCTGGTGGGAGGCGCGCAACCTGCGCATGGTCGCCAACATCCGCGCGGCGATCGCGGCGCAGCCGGGATCACGGACGCTGTCGATCGTCGGCGTCTCGCACAAGGGTTATTTCGAGGCTTATCTCCACCGGATGCACGACGTCCGGCTGGTCGATGCCGAAACGGTGCTGCAATAGCGGGAGGCGGCTCCCGCTTTACTTGCCGACCACGCTTTCGGGCAGGTCCTCGCCGAACACGCGCTGATAATATTCGGCGACGATCATCCGCTCCGCCTCGTCGCACTTGTTGAGGAAGGAAAGGCGGAAGGCGAAGCCGAGGCTGTTGAAGATGGCGGTGTTCTGCGCCCAGCTGATCACCGTGCGCGGCGACATGACGGTCGAGATGTCGCCGGCCATGAAGCCCTGGCGCGTCAGGTCGGCGACCTTGACCATATTGGCGACGGTCGCGTCGTCGGCGGTCGGCACCTTGGCGAGGATGATGGCGCTTTCGGTGGCGGCGGGCAGATAGTTGAGCGTGACGACGATGTTCCAGCGGTCCATCTGCCCCTGGTTGATCTGCTGCGTGCCGTGATAGAGCCCGCTGGTGTCGCCGAGTCCGACGGTGTTCGCGGTCGAGAACAGGCGGAAGTGCGGGTTCGGGCGGATCACGCGATTCTGGTCGAGCAGCGTCAGCTTGCCCTCCGTCTCCAGCACGCGCTGGATCACGAACATCACGTCGGGGCGCCCGGCGTCATATTCGTCGAAGACCAGCGCGGTCGGCGTCTGCAGCGCCCAGGGCAGCAGCCCCTCGCGGAACTCGGTGACCTGCTGGCCGTCGCGCAGCACGATCGCGTCGCGGCCAACGAGGTCGATGCGGCTGATGTGCGCGTCGAGGTTGACGCGGATGCACGGCCATTTCAGCCGCGCCGCGATCTGCTCGATATGCGTCGACTTGCCGGTGCCGTGATAGCCCTGCACCATCACGCGGCGGTTGTATTTGAAGCCCGCGAGGATCGCGAGGGTGGTGTCGCCGTCGAAGACATAGGCGGGGTCGAGGTCGGGCACGCGCTCGTCGGCCTCGCTGAACGCGGGCACCTTCATGTCGATATCGACGCCGAAGACCTCGCGCGCGTCGATCTCGGTATCGGGCGCCGCGAGAAGCGTCGAACCGTGATGATCGGGGAGGCTGTTCGGAATATCGGTCATGGCAAATGTCCAGCAGGGCAAAGAGGGAGAGTCGCCGCCGGCGGCGCTACGCCGTCGCGGTATCGCCATGGGTTGCGGCTTGCAACGCCTTATTCAGAACAGGTCGAGCGCCTTCATTACCGCGGATTGGTCGTAATAGGGCCGTTCGCAGACGATCCGGTCGCTGCCGGGCGCGAATTCGAAGCTTGCCGCCATGCGGATGCGGAACGCCTTGCCGGTCGGCTCGACGGTGCGCAGGCCGAGGCGCAGCGGGCCGAGATGGGTGCCGGTCAGCCAGAATTCGACGAGCACCGTGTCGGTCGCGGCGTCGGCGGCGATCGCGATGATCTCGTTCGCCTGGTCGGGGAACGGCTCGCGCGACGAGGCGAAATAGGAGCGCACCGCCGCCTCGCCGTCGAAGACGGTGCCGGGGCCGAGCAGTTCGTAACGCGGGTGGTCGAAGGTCGCGAGGACGCCGTCCCAATCCTGCGCGATCTCCAGCGCCATGTGGCGCTTCACGGTTTCGATCCGCCGTTCGTCGAGGTCGCTCATCCATCCTCTCCCTATGCGAAGGCCGCGTTCTTCCGCAGCAGCTGATAGGCCGCGACCACTTCGCCGAGCCGCGTCTCGTGGCTGCGGTCGCCGCCGTTGCGGTCGGGGTGATAGCGGCGGACCAGTTCGCTGTAGCGGCGGCGGAGCGCGGCGCGCCCGGCGTCGGCGGGCAGGCCCATCATCGCCAGCGCGCGATGCTCGTCGCGGGTGAAGCGCGGGTCGGCGGCCTGCCGCCGCGCCTCGTCCATCCGCTGGCGGAAGCGCGCGCCTAACGCATCGATCGGATCGCGGAAATCGGCCCAGCGCGGCGGCAGATCGGCGCTGCCGGCGGCGCGGAAGGCGCGGCTCTCGGTCTCCCAGCCCGCGGTCGGCGACTGCGCGGCCAGAATCTGCTCGGCGTTCATTCCGTCGAAGAAATTATAGCCGGCGTTGAATTCGCGCACATGGTCGAGGCACAGCCAGCGCCACGGCGGCGGCCCGTCGGGCGAGCGGTGGCCGGTGACGGGGGCGCGGAACTCGCCGGGCTCGGTGCAGCCGGGGGCTTCGCATTGCGCCTCGCGGGGCACGCGGCCGTGGAATCGGTTGGGGCGGGGGCTTGTCATAGGGAACGTCCGCGCCCAACATGGGGGCATGACGCAAAAAGGTCCAGTCCAACGCGAAATGCCAATCCAACGCGAAATGGAGGAGCGGTTGCGCGCCGCTTTCCCCGACGCCGATTTCATCCTCAGCAACGACAGCGCGAAGCATCATGGTCATGCCGGCGACGATGGATCGGGCGAGTCGCATTTCAGCCTGAGCATCGAATGGGCGGGCTTCGCGGGCCAGAACCGCGTCGCGCGCCAGCGGACGGTCAACAAGGCGCTGGGCGATCTGCCGGGGCAGCGCGTCCATGCGCTGGCGATCAGGGCGACCGCGCCGGGAGAATGACGATGCAGGTGATCACGCCCTCGACGCACGACATCGGCGCCTTCGACGTGCGGCGGACCCTGCCCGACAAGGCACGGACGATGGTCGGGCCCTTCATCTTCGTCGACCAGTTCGGCCCGGCGCATTTCGACATCGGCAAGGGGATGGACGTGCGGCCGCACCCGCACATCAACCTGGCGACCGTCACCTATCTGTTCGAGGGCGCGATCGATCATCGCGACAGCCTGGGCACCTTTGCGACGATCCGTCCGGGCGCCTGCAACCTGATGACCGCCGGGCGCGGCATCGTCCATTCGGAGCGCACCCCGGCGGCCGAGCGCGCCACCGGATCGGCGATCTCCGGCATGCAGACGTGGCTGGCGCTGCCCGACGGCAAGGAGGAGATCGACCCGGCGTTCGAGCATGCCGCGCAGGACGAACTGCCGCTGATCGACGACGGGCAGGTATCGGCGCGCGTCATCATGGGCAGCCTGTGGGGCGCAAGCTCGCCGATCACCCAGCATGCAGCGACCATCTATGCCGACATCGCGATGAAGGCGGGGGCGGCGATCCCGATCGAGGCGGAGGCCGACGAGCGCGCGGTGGTCGTCGCGCTGGGCGATGCGAGCCTCGATGGCGAGAGGCTCGATCGCTACAGCCTCTATATCCTGAAGCCCGGCGAGGCGATGACGCTGCGCGCGGCGAGCGATGCGCGGGTGATGCTGCTCGGCGGCGAGGCCTTCACGACGCCGCGGCACCTGTGGTGGAATTTCGTCAGCTCGTCGCGCGACCGGATCAACGAGGCCAAGCACGACTGGAAGGATCGCAAATTCCCGCTCGTCCCCGGCGACAGCGAGGAATATATCCCGCTGCCCGGGATGCCGAAGACGCCCGCCTATCCCTGATCGAACTGACAGGCTTGTCAGCGGGAAATAATCCCGCCACCTTCGCGCCGACGGAAGATGGAAGGAGCGCGAGATGGTGGGCGATTTCGAACAGAAGCGGGTGGCGCTTTCGACCGGGGTAGACCTCGACGTCGTCGACATGGGGCCACGCGACGCGCCGGCGCTGGTCTTCCTCCACGGATTTCCCGAATCGCACCGCACCTGGCGCCACCAGCTTCCGCATTTCGCCGACCGCTTCCGCTGCATCGCGCCCGACCAGCGCGGCTATCGCGGCTCGTCGAAGCCGCAGGGCGCGGACTCCTATACGCCCGACAAGCTGATCTCCGACGTCTTCGCGCTCGCCGATGCGCTCGGCGTCGAGCGTTTCACCGTCGTCGGCCACGACTGGGGCGGGGCGATCGCGTGGGGCGTCGCGCTCGGCGGCCAGCCCGGCGGGCTGCACCCGCAATGGGCGGGGCGCGTGACGCGCGCGGTGATCGCCAATGCGCCGCACCCGGCCATTTTCCAGCGCCTGCTGCTCACCAACCCGGAGCAGCGCGCGGCGAGCCAGTATATCCGCACCTTCCGCGACCCGGCGAGCGACGCGCTGATCGAGGAGCAGGGCATCGCCGGGCTGCTCGCGCACGCCTTTGCCGGCCGCGTGCCGAGCGGCGGTATCCAGCCGCCCGAGGAGATCGCCCGGCTGATCGTCGATTGGGAGGATCGCGACGCGTGCCGCGCGATGATCAACTGGTATCGCGGCTCGCCGGCCGAGGTGCCGCCGATGGATGCGCCCTATGGCGAACCGCCCGCGACGCCTTTCCCGAAGCTGATGATCCCGACGCTGGTGATCTGGGCGCTCGACGATGTCGCGCTGCCGGCGTGCAATCTCGACGGGCTGGACGAGCTGGTTCCCGCCGCGACGATCGTCGAGGTGCCGGGCTGCGGCCATTTCGTGCCGTGGGAAGCCCCCGACCGGGTCAATGCGGCGATGGACGCTTTCCTGGCGTCTTAGCGCACCGGATCGAGCAGGCAACCGCTGGCGCCCGCGTAGCGCGCGCTGCGCGAGGCGAGGAGGGGGACGCTGCCCGTCACCGTCTTGGTCGCCGGATCCTCGCTCAGCGATACCAGCTCCATTCCCGGTTCGAAATCACTCTGGCAGCTTTCGAGGCTGCGGCCCTGAACGTAGCGGCACGAGCAGCCGACCCGCGCGGCATAGGCCGAGCCGAGTTCGGCCTGCGCCTTGAACGACGGGAATTTCCAGATCAGGAAGGCGAGCAGCAGCACCCCGACGATCGCCGCCCACGGCAGGCAGCCGCCCCAGCGGCTCGCGCCCCGCTTGCGCCCGCGCAGATGCGCCGGCACCTCGGGCCTCGGCGGCGGTGGGGTGGGCGCGGCCGGCGGCGTCGGTTCGCCCGTTGCCGTCTGTGGCGGGTTGGTGTTACTCACGGGGTGCCATGATCACGAAAAAAGCCATGCTGGCAAGTGCCGTGCTCGCGATGCTGGGCGGCTGGTCGCTGACGCAGGCGGCGGGGCAGGGCGCGACAGCGGCGCCGGTGCCGGCCCCGCGGTTCGGCGCGGCGCCCGACCCGGCGATTGCCGCCGAGACGCTGCCGCCGCTTCCCGCGCTCGATCCGGCGGTGAAAGCGCGCGCCGACGCGCTGTTCGCCGACGCCGGCGCGGTCGGCGAGACGCGCGCGCTCTATGTGCTGCGCGACGGCAAGCCGATCTATGAACGATATGGCGATGGCTTCGGGCCCGACAGCAAGCTGATCAGCTGGTCGATGGCGAAGAGCATCACCGCGGTGCTCACCGGCTTCCTCGTCGCCGACGGGCAATTGTCGCTCGACGGTCCGGCGCCGGTCGCGGCGTGGCAGCGCAGCGGCGATCCGCGCGCCGCGATCGCGCTGCGCGACCTGCTCCACATGACCTCCGGCATCGAACATGTCGAGGTGGGCGACCCGGTCTGGAAGGGCGACACGGTCGACATGCTCTTCGGCCCCGGCGCGCAGGACATGGCGGGTTTCGCCGAGGCGAAGCCGGCGGTCGCGCGGCCGGGCGAGCTGTTCAACTACAGCTCGGCGACCAGCGTCATCCTCGCCGATATCCTCGCCGACACGCTGACCCCGTCGCCCAGCCCCGAGGCGCGGCGCGAGGCGGTGCGCGACTTCATCCAGGGGCGGCTGATCGAACCGCTCGGCATGACCAGCCTGACCCCCGAGTTCGACGCGAAGGGAACGATGATCGGCGGGTCGATCATGCATGCCACCGCGCGCGACTATGCGAAGTTCGGCGAATTCCTGCGCAATCACGGCGTGGTCGACGGCCAGCGGCTGCTGCCCGAAAGCTGGATGCGCTTCATGCTGTCGCCGTCGCCCGCCGACGCGGGCTATGGCGGGCATATCTGGCTGAACCGTCAGCGGCCACGCGGCGCCGATGCCGCGCTGTGGCCCGACCGCGGGCCGAACGATCTGTTCGCCTGCATCGGCCACCAGGGGCAATATATCATCGTTTCGCCGTCGCAGCGGGTGACGATCGTGCGGCTGGGAATCACCAGCGACGACCAGTTTCCGGCGCTGCGGCGGCATCTGGCGGATTTGCAGGAGGTGCTGTGACGGCGACGCGATAAGGCGTTCGGTCAGAGCAGGAAATCGCCCACCAGCGTCGTCACGCAGCATCCCGTGAGTTCGACCTGATCGCCGTCCATGCGGCAACCGACCGAGCCGCCGCGCCTGCTGGCCTGCCACGCCGAAAGGCGTTCGCGGCCGAGCTGCGCGGACCAATAGGGGGTCAGCACGCAATGCGCCGATCCCGTCACGGGATCTTCATCGACGCCCGCGCCGGGGACGAAGACCCGGCTGACGAAATCGGCGGCCGAGGGATCGTCGGTGCCGGGCGCCGTCGCGATCGCCAGCACTTCGCCTTGCGCGCGCAGAGCCGCCATGTCGGGCGTCAGCGCACGCACCTCGGCCGCGCTCGCATAGACCAGCAGGGCATAGCCGCCGCCATGCCACAGCGTCTCGACCGGTCGCCCGCCGACGGCCGCCGCGATGTCGGGCAAAGGCTTCGGTTCGGGGCGATAGGCGGGCAGGATCATGCGATAGACGTCGTCGCCGTCGTCGTCCCCGGCGCGCGCGACCGTCAATATTCCCGCCTTGCGCGTGCGGAAGGTCATTGCGTCGCGCCACGGCGCGGCCGACAGCAGGACATGGCCGCTTGCCAGCGTCGCATGGCCGCACAGCGCGATTTCGACGCCCGGCGTGAACCAGCGCAGCTCATAATCGGCGGCTTCGCTTTCATCGGGGACCAGAAAGGCGGTTTCGGACAGGTTGTTCTCCGCCGCCATCGCCAGCAGCGTCGCGTCGTCGAGCCATTCGTCGAGCGGCATCACCGCGGCGGGGTTGCCTGTGAAGGCGCGGTCGGCAAAGGCGTCGACGCGCGTGACGGGAAAGCGGCGCCAGCTCATGGGAACAGCAGTCCTTTCGACCATGTACGGCCTTCGCGCACGAACAGCGTGCGCTCGTGCAGGCGGTGCGCGCGGTCCTGCCAGAACTCGATTCGTTCGGGCGTCACGCGCCAGCCCGACCAGCGCGGCGGGCGCGGCACGTCCTGCCCCTCGAAGCGCGCCTGCATCGCGGCGAAGCGCGCCTCGAAGGTCGCATAGCTGTCGAGCGGCCGCGACTGCTCGCTGGCCCAGGCACCGAGCTGCGAATCGCGGCCGCGGGTCGCGAAATAGGCGTCGGCGACGCTCGCCTCGACCGGCGCCGCTGCCCCCTCGATGCGAATCTGGCGGCGCAGCGATTTCCAGTGGAACAGCAGCGCGACGTGACGGTTCGCGGCCAGTTCCTCGCCCTTGCGGCTGTCGAGGTTGGTGTAGAAGACGAAGCCGTCGGGGCCATGCTCCTTGAGCAGCACCATCCGCACCGACGGGCGGCCGTCGGGCGTCGCGGTGGCGAGCGCCATCGCATTGCTGTCGTTGGGTTCGCCGGCGCGCGCTTCGGCATACCAGGCATCGAACAGGGCGAAGGGGTCGGTGGTCATGCGGGCGCTTCTAATGCGCTGCCGGCCTGTGGTCGAGCAAAAGCCGTCCCCGATCCTATCGTCACGCCGGAGCAAGTCGGGGGTGACGGAAGACGGAGCTGTTGTCGGGGAACTTGACCGCCCCGCGCGCCATTCCCACATCGCCGCGCAATGGGCCTTCACGGCCAGTCACTTATCGGGCTACAGAAGATATATGGCAGATCCCTATTCCACCCTCGGCGTGGCGAAAAACGCCAGCGAAGCGGAGATCAAGTCCGCTTATCGCAAGCTCGCCAAGCAGTTGCACCCCGACCGGAACAAGGACAATCCGAAGGCGGCGGAGAAATTCTCCGACGTCACCAAGGCCTATGACCTGCTGTCCGACAAGGAAAAGCGCGGGCAGTTCGACCGCGGCGAGATCGACGCCGACGGCAATCCCGCCATGCCCTTCGGCTATGGCGGCGGCGGCTTTCGCGGCGACCCACGCGGCGGGCCGCAGGGCGACTTCCGGGGGTTCGGCGGCGAGAGCGCCGATTTCGGCGATATCTTCGAGGGTCTGTTCGGCGGGCGCGGCGGCGGCGGGGGGCCGTTCGGCGGCTTCGGCGCGCGCAGCGCCCCGCCGCCGAAGGGCGCCAATGTCGCCTATCGCCTGTCGGTGTCCTTCATCGACGCCGCGACGCAGGCGATGCAGCGCATCACCCTGGCCGACGGCAAGACCATCGACCTCAAGCTGCCCGCGGGGGTCGAGACGGGGACGCAGATGCGGCTCGCCGGAAAGGGGCAGCCGGGACCGGGCGGCAATGGCGACGGCATCGTCACCATCACGGTCAAGGACCATCCCTTCTTCGTGCGCGACGGCAGCAACATCCGCCTCGACCTGCCGGTGACGCTGGCCGAGGCGGTGAAGGGCGCGAAGGTCAAGGTGCCGACGGTCGACGGGCCGGTGATGCTGTCGATCCCGGCCGGGTCGACGTCGGGCAAGGTGATGCGGCTCAAGGGCAAGGGATTCAGCCAGAAGAGCGGCGGGCGCGGCGATCAGCTGGTGCGGCTGATGGTCGACCTGCCGAAGGACGACCCCGCGCTCCGCCGGATCGTGGACGAATGGACCGATACGCGCGCCGTCCGGGCCGAACTCGGCGTGTGATGCGTGGCTGATCGCAGCCAGAGGAAATCGTCCGCCGCGCTCGAGCGCGAAATCGCCGACGAGGTCGAGCGGGAGTTCCGCGCCGAAGGGCATTCGCCGCACTCGCCCGAAGCGCGCGCCGAACGCGCCAAGCGCCTGCATCTGCGCGCGCGGGCGCAGGGGGTCATCGAACGCGGGCGCGAGACGCTGGGACCCGGAACGCGCGCCTTCGCGATCGTCCGCCGCGTGCTGGTGGGCACCTATACCGACGGCTTCATCCACGCGGGGAACCTTGCCTATCTCGCGCTGATCGCGCTCTTTCCCTTCTTCATCCTGCTCGCCGCCGCGCTGAGCCTGTTCGGCGGCAGCGCGGGCGGCGAGGAAGCGATCGCCGCGGTCTTTTCGCTGATGCCGCCGACGGTCGCCAAGGCGCTGGCCGGGCCGATCCGCGAGGTGATGGGGGCGCGCACCGGCCTATTCCTGTGGCTCGGCGCGATCGTCGCGCTGTGGACGGTGGGCAGCCTGGTCGAAACGATCCGCGACATATTGCGCCGCGCCTACGGCACCCATTTCTCCAAGGGCTTCTTCCATTACCGGCTGCTGTCGATCGGCATCATCACCGGCGCGGTGGTGCTGATGCTGCTGTCGTTCAGCATGCAGGTGCTGATCGTCGGGATCGAACAGTTCGTCACGCGCGTGCTGCCCGAACAATATCAGGCGTGGGGCGTCGTGCTGATTTCGCGCGGGGTGTCGGGGGCGGGGCTGTTCCTCGCCATCTACATGCTCTTCTATTCGCTGACGCCGTCGAAATACCGCAAGCTCAAATGCCCGAAATGGCCGGGCGCGCTGTTCACGACCTCGTGGTGGATCGCGGTGACGCTGGCGCTGCCGCCGCTGCTCGCCAGCCTGCTCAGCTATGACGCGACCTATGGCAGCCTCGCGGGGGTGATGGTCGCGCTTTTCTTTTTCTACCTCGTCGGATTGGGTATGGTGATGGGTGCCGAGCTCAATGCCGCGCTGGTCGAGGTTGAGGATCTGGGTCACGACGCTATTGGGCGCGTGGACGACATCATAATCGAAGACGACAAGACCGGAGAAACGGAATGACGGGTCTGATGAAGGGCAAGCGCGGGTTGATCATGGGCCTCGCGAACGACAAGTCGCTCGCATGGGGGATCGCGAAAGCGCTGCACGGCGCGGGCGCCGAACTCGCGATCAGCTATCAGGGCGAGGTGATGCTCAAGCGGGTGAAGCCGCTGGCGGACGAACTGGGCTGCGACCTGCTGATCGACTGCGACGTGTCCGACATGGCGAATCTCGACCAGGCTTTCGCCACGCTCGCGGCGCGCTGGCCGACGATCGATTTCGTCGTCCACGCGATCGGCTATACCAACAAGGAGGCGCTGCGCGGCCACTATGCCGACATCGGGCTCGAGGATTTCCTGATGACGATGAACATCAGCGTCTACAGCTTCACCGCGGTCGCCAGGCGTGCCGCGGCGATGATGCCGCCGAAGGATCCCGAGACGGGCGAGGGCGGGGGCGCGATGCTGACCTTGTCCTATTACGGCGCCGAAAAGGTGATCCCGCATTACAACGTCATGGGCGTCGCCAAGTCGGCGCTGGAAACCAGCGTCAAATATCTCGCCAACGACTACGGCCCGCAGGGGGTTCGCGTGAACGCCATTTCGGCGGGGCCGATCAAGACGCTGGCGGCGAGCGGCATCGGCGATTTCCGCCTGATCCTGAAATGGAACGAATATAATGCCCCGCTGCGGCGCAACGTCACCATCGACGATGTCGGCGGCTCGGCGCTCTATCTGCTGAGCGACCTTGCCTCGGGCGTCACCGGCGAGACGCACCATGTCGATGCGGGCTATCACACCATCGGCATGAAGCAGGAAGACGCGCCGGACATCGCGCTTGCCTGATGCGCCGGTGATCCGGCCCGCGCGCGCGGAGGATGCGGGCGCGATCGACGCCGTCATCCGCGCCGCCTTCACCGGGTCGGAGCATGGCCATCAGGGCGAGGCGGAACTGGTGCGGATGCTGGAGGCGGACGGCGACGCGCTGGTCTCGCTCGTCGCGGAAGCGGGCGGTGCGGTCGCGGGGCATGTGCTGTTCAGCCGCATGGACGTCGAGGCCGATGGCGCGGCGCTGTCCGCCGCCGGCCTCGCGCCCGTGTCGGTGGCGCCGGCGCTGCAGGGACGGGGCATCGGCGCCGCGCTGATCCGCGCCGGGCTCGACGCGCTGCGCGCGCAGGGTGTGGCAATCAGCTTCGTGCTCGGGAACGAGGCCTATTACCCGCGCTTCGGCTATTCGCCCGATCTCGCCGCGCGCTTCGCTTCGCCCTTCGCGGGGCCGCATTTCATGGCGATGATGCTGGACTCGCACACGCCCTGGCCGTTAGGCGGGCGCGCGGATTATGCGCCGGCGTTTGGCCGGATGGGGTAGGATAACCCCCTCTCCCCTCGGGGGAGAGGGAGGGGCCCGTCGCGAAGCGATGGGAGGGTGAGGGCGTGACGAAAAGCCGCTTCGAAATACGCGATGGCACCATCGATCGCGCCCGTGCGCTTCGGCGCGATTCCACGCCTGCCGAGAAAAAGCTGTGGCCGGTGCTGCGCGGCTCGGCACTTGGCGGCCATAAGTTCCGCCGCCAGCAGCGGCTTGGGCCCTTCATCGCCGACTTTGTCTGTCAATCCGCGCGACTGGTGATAGAGGTCGATGGCGATAGCCATGCGTTTCAGATCGACTATGACGCGCGGCGCACGGCGTTTTTGGCGAAAGAGGGATATCGGGTGCTACGCTTCACCAATCGGGATGTGATGGAGAATCCGGAGGGCGTCCGTCAGGCGATCGAGGCTGCTCTGGCTGGCGGCCCCTCACCCTCCCACGCGGCTGCGCCGCGCGGG
>NZ_BCUA01000069.1 GCF_001591045.1 Sphingopyxis granuli NBRC 100800
TCAGGGCCCATCATGAAAACGCGCTCGTCGCGCTGCATCTCCTCGATCAGCGCCTCGCGCAGCGCCGCGCGGTAACTCAGCGTACGCACGCCATTGGCCGGCCGATCGCTCATGCCACGTCTCCCGCACTCAACAGTCCTTCGAAGATTCGCTCGGGCCCGGGCTTGGCGGCCGATAGCGCATGCTCGACAGCGCGTTCCATCGCCTCTGCCTCCTCGGCCCGGATCGGGTCGAGACGATGCTGTTCCACACCTTTTTCGAGAAGCCTCTGCGCCGCGATCGCCTGAGGATCGCGCGTTTTCATCGCCTCCAATTCCGCTTTGTCGCGGTAGGCCGGATCGCCCGCGGACAGGAATGGGAATGCGGCCGCAACGCCGGCGACGAAACGAAATGGGGGCCGGCATCGCTGCCAGCCCCCACTATCCGGTTTTGTCCTGCGCTGCCGCCTGCCCCATCCCGGTCCGCTGTCTTGCGATCAGCAAACCGCCAAACGAGGCGCCGTGACGCGCGCCGGAACAATCCGGCGACGGTTCGGTCGGCCCCCTTGCGGGGGCCGGCCTCACCGGAAGGCCCTTCGTCATCTCGTCCGGCATCTGCCGAAGCAGTCGCCTTTCCCGAGCGATGGTCTGCCTTCCAATCGCCTGATCGGGTTCGCTTCAACTCGTGGGAATATCCGCGTTCCGTGATCGGGCTATCGGTCGTTTCGTCGTCCGACCCTTCCGTTTCCGTCCGGCTGGTCTTGCAACCAGTCTTTCCGTCCCGGCGGTCCGACGTCTCTGTCGTCCGATGATTGGAAGCTGTCACGAAGCGCCGCCGCCGCCAACAGAAAAAGCGCGGAATCGCCCTTTCGAGCGCCCGCGCCTGTGGATAAGTCCGGCATTAGCAACTTGGCTTTGCTGCGCAGCATTTTTGTAACAAGAGCGCAGCATTTTCGGATTCGATTGCCGCACTGCAAATCGAATCGCCCTGGCAACTCGCTTGCGCAAACCATGTGAATCACATATATGACTTTATGGATTTCGAATATGATCCGTCCAAAGGACGAGGCCAATCGATTCAAACATGGCTTGAAACTGTCGTTCGGCCTCAAAATATTCGGCGACCCAGCCCATCTGATCCTCGCGTCACACCGGGAAATCGATGGCGAGGAGCGATTCAAGGCGATCGGGCGCGTCGGGGGCAAGCTCTATACGGCCGTCCATGTCTGGAGAGGCGACAGGATACGACTGATCTCGGTGCGAAGGAGCAATGCAGGTGAACAAGGAAACTACGATCGCCATTCCGGCTGACCCCGGCGATCCCGAAGACTTCGACGTCAGCGTCGCCGGTCTGGAGCGCGGCCTGATGGGCCGCCGCATTCGCATGCTCCGAAACGATCTCGGCATGAGTCAGGACGAGTTCGCGCGCGCTTATGGCATTCCGGTCGCCAATATCCGCCAATATGAGATCGGCCGCCACATGCCGCCCCCGGCGGTCCGGGCCTACCTCAAGGTGATTGCGGCGGAACCGGAGATGACGAAGCGGGCGGTGGCGGGTTAACCTTGGGGCTTGCGCACTTCCAAACGAATGTGGCCCGTCGCTTCCTCGAGATCGGTCACATACCAGCGCAAGCCCTTGCGGTCATCCGGGTTCCACGGGGTGGCGCCGATAACGCCCTGCCCGGGAATGCCGTCCACGATAATCGTATCGACCGCGCCGCCAAACTCATCCAACGCCCGCTTCACATGTCGAATCCGCTTCGCATTTCCGGGCAACCCCGACCAGTCACTCAATGGTCCGCCGTGAAGACGGCTGTCCATCGTCAGGGTTTTCCAGTCAATCTCCGAACGCCACAAGGTGATGCACACGCCATCGTCCCGCTCGGCACTCCAGTCCTGACGCGGCGCGGTTAACGCATAACCGAGCTTCGCAAAGGCTTCGCCATATCGCATTACGCCCGCCCCAAATCCCCCTTGCCCACCGTGCCCGACGCCATTTCGAGCATGCGGTCGAGGCTCTTCTTCGCGCCCAGGCGCAATTCCTCGTCCAGCTCGATCCGCGGTTGAAGGTCGCGCAGCGCGAGGTAGAGCTTCTCCATCGTGTTGAGCGCCATGTACGGACAGATGTTGCAGTTGCAATTGCCGTCGGCGCCCGGCGCGCCGATGAAATTCTTTTCGGGCAGCGCCTTTTCCATCTGGTGGATGATGTGCGGTTCGGTCGCGACGATCAGCGTGTCGCCGGGGAAGGTCTTGGCGAATTGCAGGATGCCGCTCGTCGATCCGACATAATCGGCATGGTCGACGATATAGGGCGGGCATTCGGGGTGCGCCGCGACCGGCGCGTCGGGGTGCTGCGCCTTCAGCTTGAGCAGTTCGGTCTCGCTGAACGCCTCGTGGACGATGCACACGCCCGGCCACAGCAGCATGTCGCGCCCGAACTTGCGGTTCATATAGCCGCCGAGGTGCCGGTCGGGGCCGAAGATGATCTTCTGTTCGGGCGGAAGCTGGCCGATGATCGTCTCGGCGCTCGACGAGGTGACGATGATGTCGCTAAGCGCCTTCACCGCCGCCGAGCAGTTGATGTAGGTCAGCGCGATATGATCGGGGTGCGCGGCGCGGAAACGCGCGAACTGCTCGGGCGGACAGCTGTCCTCGAGACTGCATCCCGCATCCATGTCGGGCAGCACGACGATCTTTTCGGGCGACAATATCTTCGCCGTCTCCGCCATGAACTTGACGCCGCAGAAGGCGATGACGTCGGCGTCGGTCTCGGCGGCCTTGCGCGACAATTCCAGCGAATCACCCACAAAATCAGCAAGATCCTGAATCTCGGGCTTCTGGTAATAATGCGCGAGGATCACGGCGTTGCGCTCCTTGCGCAGCCGGTCGATCTCGGCGCGCAGGTCGAGGCCCGAAAGATTTTCGCGGATGGGAGCAGTCATGGCTTTATCCTTATCTGGTCCTGGCCCCCTCGCCATCGGGGGCCGCGTTCCCCTACACGCTGCCCCGCGACAGGGCAATTCATGCGATCGGTCGACACAATATCTCCCCTCCCGCTTGCGGGAGGGGTCGGGGGTGTGCCGGCGGCGATGCGGTTAACCCACCCCGCTGCGACTAACGAGCCAGCTCGCAAGTCTCGCTGCCCCTCCCGCAAGCGGGAGGGGAGATCAATTGGCGAAGCGCGCCGTCACTTTCGCGTCGATCCCCGCGGCCTTGAGCGGCATCGCGAAGCTCTGCTCGATCGCGGCGCGCGCCGCGCCTTCGGCGAGGCGCAGCGGGGTCGATCCCTTCGCCTGCTTGATCAATTCTTCCTGTGCCGCCTTGCGGTTGGCGGCGTCGAGCACCGCCTCGGCATCGGTGAGCGTCAGCAGGATCGCGCCGTCGCGAAACTCGCTGATTGCGTCGATATCGATCTCCGGTCCCGCGAGGCGCAGCGGCGGCAGCGCGACGGTGAGCGTACCGGCCGCCGCGTCCCAGTCGAGGTCCGACGGCTTGAGTTTGCCGAGGTCGAGTTCGTAGCGTACCGTGCCGGGCATGATCAGCGTCTTCTTCGCGCTGAGCCCCAGGCGGCTTTGTGTCGAGGTCACCACCGCGACATAGCGCGCGGTGAAGGGCACCAGCACATTCTGTTCCTGGAGCCCTTGCAGGCTCGCCGCGACGACCGTTTCGGGATCATAGCTCTTCTGCCAGCCGTCCCACGCGCGCCAGCCGAGAAAGATCGCGGCCGCCAACAGGACGACGATCAGGATGCGGAAGGCGCCCCGGCTCATGCCGCGAGGCTCCAGACGTCGCCGTCGCGCAGCACGCGGCCGCGCGCCTCGAGGTCGAGCAGGTGCGCGAGCACCGAACGGCCGGCGGCGCCGGTCAAGCGCGGGTCGAGACCCTTGTACATATGGCTCACCATGTCGGGCACCACGCGCACGCCCTGTTCGAGTTCCCGCAATATCTGCCGCTCGCGCTGGCGGCGATGGCCGAGCATGCCGCGAACAAGCTGCTTCGGCTTCGCGACCGCCGGGCCGTGCGCGGGATAATAGACGCGGTCGTCGCGCTCGTAGAGCTTCTGCAGGCTCGCCATATAGGCCGCCATGTCGCCGTCGGGCGGGCTGACGACGCTGGTCGACCAGGCCATGACATGATCGCCGGTGAACAGCGCCCCGCTTTCGACGAGCGCGAAGCAGAGGTGGTTGGAGGTGTGCCCCGGCGTCGCCACCGCTTCGAGCGTCCAGCCGTCGCCGGCCACGCGCTCGCCGTCGGCGAGGATGCGGTCGGGGGCATAATCGGGGTCGAAGGCCGAATCGGCGCGCGGCCCGTCGTCGGACAGCGCGAGCGGAGCACAGCCGACGATCGGCGCGCCGGTCGCCTCCTGCAGCGGACGCGCCGCCGGGCTGTGGTCGCGGTGCGTGTGGGTGCACAGGATCGCGGCAACGCGCCGCCCCTCCACCGCGCGCAGGATCGCGTCGACATGACCGGCGCCGTTGGCGTCGGGCGGATCGCCGATGCTCATTCCCGATCCGGTCGGGCCGGGGTCGATCACCGCGACGTCGCGGCCCGCCCCGACCAGCCAGGTCTGGGTGCCGGTGAAGGTATAGGGCGAGGGATTGGGCGCGAGCACGCGCCGGACCAGCGGCTCGTGCTGCTCGCACTCGCCGGCGTGGATCGTGTCGGGCCAGGGCTTTTCGTCGGTCACGGGGCCCATGTGGCATCGCGGGGCCGAAAGGAAAAGGGCCGGGGCGACAGAAAAGGGTCGCGCGGCCGCCTCGCCCGGCGGCGCCCGCGGCCGCGAGGCCTGTCGGAAAATTTGACAGATCGGCGCGCCGACAAGGTTTCGCTAACCAGCGCAACCCCTGCAAATCCGCGCGCTCGCCGATCTGGCACGGCGCTTGTATGACATATTTCGTTCCCGAGTGTTCCGCTCAATGGAGCGGCAGGGGGTATCGGTCTGGTCCCCGCTACCCCCTGCTCCCCCCACCGGGATATCCCCACTTACCCCAAAGGCAAAAGGGGGGCGGAGCGGCCGAACGGCCCCGCCCCCCGGTTGCTTTTTCGGAACCGTTCAGGGCGACGGCCGCCCGATCGCCGATGCAGGCAGCGGCGCTTCCGGATCGGCGAGGCGCACCCGGTTCCGCCCCGCCCCCTTCGCCGCATAGAGTGCAGTGTCGGCGCGCCGCAGCAGCTCCTCCAGATCGTCCGCGTCGGTGCGGCCCGTCGCGACGCCCAGGCTGACCGTGACGACCCCGCCGCCCGGCAAGCCGTCGTGACGGATCGCCGCGCCCTCGATCGCCTGGCGAATGGCCTCGGCCACCGACAGGGCGGGCGCCTGGCCGGTATCGGGCAGAAGGATCAGTATCTCCTCTCCGCCATAGCGGAATACCGTACCCTGTTCGTCCACCTGCTTGCGCACGATGTCGCTCACCCGCTGGATGCAGGCATCGCCGTCGACGTGGCCGTGGACGTCGTTGTAGAGCTTGAAGCTGTCGATATCGAGCATCAGCAGCGAGATGGTGCGCGCCGCCCCCGGCGCCCAGATCGCGTGGCGTGACCGGCGCAGCGAATGGCGGTTGTAAAGCCCGGTCATCGGGTCGCGTTCCGACAGGGCGGTCAACTGTGCCTGCAACGCTTCCCCGCGCAGGCGGTTGAGGAAATTCTGGCGATCGACCCGCTCGGCGAAATAGGCCGACAGCGCGAGGAAGATGCCGAGCGTGATGTGGAAGGACACGATACCCGAATAGGTCACGGCGTCGAAGCTGCCGTTGAGGCCCGTCGTTGCGATCTGGATCGCGACCATCGCCGCCAGCCCCGCGAGGACGGTCGGAAAGCGCGGGCGGAGCACGATGACGAAGAAGGCGAGCGTGCCGACGCTGCCCGTCTGATAAACGAAGAGATGGTCGCTCCGCGAAAAGACCAGCATCGCCATCGGCAGCGACAGGCCGAGCAGGCCGACCCCCAGCGCCAGCCGGTCGTAGGTCGCGGGCGAAGGCCACCGCCGCATGATCCAGACCACCGCGACGGCGTAGGGCAGGAACAGGCCGAGGCGCAGGGCGATGACCGTCGGCGCAACGTCGGGCATCATGCTGAGGTCGCCGAGGATCGCCACCAGATAGAGCAGGGTGCCGAGGAAGGCCCACAGCGGCACCATGCGGGCGCGGCTTTTCAGATATTCGCGCAGGAAGACCGCTTCGACGGGATCGGAAAAACGCAGGCGCCGCAGCCCGCGCTCCATTTCGCGATCCATCTCGTCAATGGCGACGGAGCGACCTTCCGCTGCCTGCATGGAGTCACCTATGCGTTAGCCGGACCCTTCCAGCCGGGAAAGCCGCATCGACCCGGATGCCGCCTATTCCGCACGCGCCGGGATGTCGTCCATCAGCTGATGCAGTTCGCCGGCCTCCCACATCTCCATCATGATGTCGCTGCCGCCGACGAATTCGCCCTTCACATAAAGCTGCGGGATCGTCGGCCAGTCGGAGAATTCCTTGATGCCCTGGCGAATTTCCATGTCCTGCAGCACGTCGACCGAGTCGTAGGCGACGCCGAGCCGGTCGAGCATCGCGACCGCCCGCGAGGAAAAGCCGCACTGCGGAAACAGCGGCGTCCCCTTCATGAACAGCAGCACGGGATGATCGGCGACCAGCTTCGCGATGCGGTCGTGGACGGTGGGGTCGCTCATGATATGCCTCCGATGGCGCGGGTGCGCCGAAAAATACGCGGGATACCCCTTATGAAGGGATGGCGGTGGTCAATTGCAAGGCATGAAGTTCGCCGCCCATGCGGCCGCCGAGCGCGGCATAGACGGCCTTGTGCTGCGCGACGCGCGTCATGCCGCGAAAGGATTCGCACACGACATGCGCCGCGAAATGATCGCCGTCGCCGGCAAGGTCGGTGATCGTCACCTCGGCACCCGGAAAGGCCGTCGTGATCGCCGCCCGCAAATCCGCCTCGTGCATCGCCATCGCGCTGCCCCTCCTCAGCCCTGGCTGCCGTCCAGACTGTCCATGAACTGGCGGCGCGCCTCGGCCGTCTTGTCGTTGAGCACGGCACGGATCTCCGCATCGCTGATCTCGACCGCCGCGGCGGTGAGATCGCCCGCGAGCTTGCGGATCACGTCCTCGTCGCCCGCTTCCTCGAAATCGGCCTGCACGACCGCCTTCGCATAGGCGTCGGTCTCTTCGGGGGTCAGCCCCATGCGTTCGGCCGCCCATTCGCCGACCAGCCGGTTGCGGCGGGCGGTGATGCGGAACTGGACTTCCTGGTCGCGCGCGAACTTCGCTTCAAAGGCACGCTTGCGATCATCGAATTGCGTCATCTTGTCCTCACGAAAAGAGCCTGAGAGCCTGTCGGCCCCAGATAGGTCGCCCCCGTGCCGGGCGCAAGCCGCCTGTGCGGCAACGAACGGTTATCCCGCCCCGCCGGACTGTGCGGCAGATCACTTCCTTTTTTCGTACGAAGGGTTTAGGGTCCGCGGCGACGGGAATTGGGGTCGTACCGCAGCGATGAAGACTGCGCCTCGTCGCAAAGCGACGGCCGGGCACAACCGGCCTGTATGGGGGATTTGACCATGACCGCGCGACGTTCCAACCTCTTGCCGGCGCTCGCCCTCGCGACGCTTGCGGCGCCGTGCGCGGTCGCGGCGCAGGGCGACGATCCGACGCTGCGCGACAGTTTCTCGATTGGCAGCCAGGGCGGGTCGCTGTGCGAGGTGCAGGCGACGGTCCGCGACCCGGTGATCGACGGCATGTTCGACCGCGCGTGGACGATCCTGTGCCGCGACGCGAGCCAGCCCGTCGGCCATGTCCGCATGCTGCGCGCCACCCCCGCCGAAGCGCTGGCGCGAATCGAGAAGGCGCGCGCGGGGACGATCGCCTGCACCGCCCCCGACGCGTGCACCGTGAAGGACAGCGCCATCGCGTGGCGGACGCGGATCGAGGCCGACGGCAACACCGCCTATGCCGTCGAGGGCTTCGCCGCCTATGACGACGCGCTGACACTGGCGCTCGAATCGATCCGCACCCGCCGGATCGTCCCGGGGGTCATCAGGGCCGCGACGACATCGATCGGCGGCAACGACGGCTTCGCGCGCACGCTGGCCGGAGCGATCGACATCGACAAGGCTCTTGCCGAGGGATACCGCCGCAACCACAGCGGCGACTATGCCGAGGCGGCCGAATTCTTCGAGGCGCTGTCGCGCCGCACCGCGGAGGAACAGGCGGCGGCCGACCTCGATCCCACCGAATTCATCCTGAACCGCGCGCTGCAGAAATCGAACCTCGGCGAATTCGCGGAGGCCGAGCGGCTGTTCTCGGAGGTCGAGGCGATCCCGACCAGCGACCCGGTCCAGCTTCGCCTGCGTCGCAATTTCCGCGCGATCGACGCGCTTAACCGTCACCAGTATGACGCTGCCGCGGAATTGCTGCAGGCGCCGCTGCCGTCGTTCGCCACCGCCGCGGCGGCCGCCGACGGCACGGTGACGCTGACCCCCGAGGTCGCCGCCGGCATCAACAGCGGCGCGAGCGCGCGCGCGATCCGCCAGACCTCCGATCGCGAACGACTGACCCCGGCAGAGCGCGCGCGGATCATCGATGCGCAGGCGACGCACCTGCTGGGCACCGTCGAGCGGCTGCGCGGCAATGCCGCCGCTGCGAAGACCGCGCAGCTCCGCGGCCTCGACGAGGCGCTCGCGGTGCGCGAAGGCCGCGTGACCTCGATCGTCCGCCTGCGCTCGCAGATGCTCGGCGAACTGGCGCTGAGCGAAGAGGCGATGGGCGAGATCGCGGACGCCGACGCGCGTTTCCAGCAATCGGTGCAGGCGCTCGCGGTCGAATATCCCGAAACCACCGCGCTCGCTTCGGCGCGCGCGCGCTACGCTGCCTTCCTGACGCGCAACGGCCAACCGGACAAAGCGCTCAGCATCTATCGCGACGTGGTGGCGTCGCTGGCGAATTCGCAGCGTTCGACGGCGGGAATGGCCAATATGATGGCCCCCTATTACCGGCTGCTAACCGAGCGCGCCGGGAGCGATCCCGCGGCGGTCGGCGATTTCTTCGTCGCCAGCCAGCTCCAGGTCCGTCCCGGCGTCGCCGATACGCAGGCGGTGCTGGCGCGCGAATTGTCGAGCGGCAGCGACGAGGGCGCGGCGCTGTTCCGCCAGGCGACGACGCTGAGCCGCGATATCGAACGCGCGCGGATCGAGGATGCACGGCTCGCGCAGATGCCCGCAACGCCGGAAATCGGCGCACTGCGCGCCGACCTGCGCACCCAGCTCGACAATCTGTCGACCCAGCAGGCCGAAACGGTCACGCGCCTGTCGGCCTTTCCGCAATATCGCGCGGTGACACCGGGCAAGATCGACCTCGCCGACCTGCAAGGCACGCTGCGGTCCGACGAGGCCTATCTGAAGATGCTCGTCGTCGGCGATGCCGTCTATGCCATGCTGATCGATCGCGGCGCGGCGCGGCTGTGGCAGGCCGATATCGGCGCCGGGGGACTGGAAAGCGCGGTCGACGCGATCCGGTCGACCATCTCGACGGTCGAGAACGGGCGCCGCGTCACCTATCCCTTCGACGCCGCGACGGCGCGCAAGCTTTATGCGCAGCTGTTCGGACCGGTGGCGGATCGCCTGCCGGGAATCCCGCATCTGATCTTCGAACCCGACGGCGCGATGCTGCGCCTGCCGATCACCCTGCTCGTCACCTCCGACACCGGGCTCGCCGACTATGAACAGCGACTGCTCGACCCCAATGCCGATGCGTTCGACATGCGCCGGATCGCCTGGCTGGGCCGCACCGTCCGGCCGAGCACCGCCGTGTCCGCGCTCGCCTTCCACAACGCCCGCCAGACCGCGCCGTCGAGCGCCGCCAAGCAATATTTCGGGCTCGGCCACAATGCGCCCGTCGCCGGCCTGCTGCCGTCGCTCGGCACCCGCGGCGCAGGCGGCGCCATCGGCAGCGACGCCGAGTGCCGCTGGGACATCGGCCAATGGGGTCGCCCGATCTCCGCCGACGAACTGGTCGAGGCGAAGAGCCGGATGAGTCCCGAGGCGGCGATGCTGCTGACCGGCAGCGCCTTCACCGACACCGCGGTCAAGACCCGCACCGACCTCGGCGATTATCGCATCATCCATTTCGCCACCCACGGGCTGGTGACGGCACCGCGCCCCTCCTGCCCCGCGCGGCCGGCGCTGGTGACATCGTTCGGCGACGGCGATTCGGACGGGCTGCTGACCTTTCAGGAGATTTTCGACCTCAAGCTCGACGCCGACCTCGTCATCCTGTCGGCCTGCGACACCGCGGGCGCGGCGTCGGTGTCGGCGACGCGCGAGGCAGGGGTCGCGAGCGGCGGCGGCAACGCGCTCGACGGGCTGGTGCGCGCCTTCATCGGCGCCGGCGGCCGTTCGGTGATCGCGAGCCATTGGCCCGCGCCCGACGATTTCGACGCGACCAAGCGGCTGATCGGCGGGCTGTTCGCCGCACCGCAGGGCGAAAGCATCGCCGACGCGCTCGCCGCCACGCAGATGCGGCTGATGGACGACAAGCAGACCTCGCACCCCTATTATTGGGCGGGTTTCGCGATCGTCGGCGACGGCGGCCAGCCGCTGCTGCACGATGGCGCGGCACCGACGCCGGCACCGATCGTCCCGGCAGGCCGCGCCGCGCGCTGAACCGATGACGCGACCGCAGGCATCCCCCGACGCGGCCGAACGGCCCGCCACCGTTCCGCTGGGCAAGCGCCTGCGGCGGCTGGCGACGCAGCTTGGGCCGTCGCGCATGGCGGCGACCCTGCTGTTCCTGTTGCTCGCCGTGCTGATCGCGCGGACGAGCTGGCAGATTCCGCTGATCAACGATGCCGAGCGAGCGCTCTACGATGCGCGCGCGACGCTGATGGCGCCGAAGGTCGCGCAGGACAAGCGCATCGTCCTGATCACCTACAATGACGAGACGCTGTTCAACACCGGCATCCGCTCGCCGCTCGACCGCACCCTGCTCGCGCGCGCGCTCGCCAACATCGACCAGATGGGGGCGAAGGCGATCGGCATCGACATCGCCTTCGATTCGCCGCGCCCCGACGATCCGCTGCTGAAAAGCCAGCTTCGCGCGATGCGGACGCCGACGTGGCTCGCCTATGCCGAGCAGGCGAGCAATCCGAACACGATCTTCTACGAACAGCAGAGGTTCCTTCAGGCCTTCATCGCCGACGTCGCCACCGCGACGACGAAGCCGACGAGCGTGCTGTTCCGCACCGACGGCGACGGGGTGATCCGCACCTGGCCCGACCGGCCGAAGACGCTGCCGCCGCTGATGGCGAACGCGCTGGCGCCGGTCGACGCGGCGCATGCCGATTTCCAGGGCAATATCCGCTTCCTGACCCCGGCGCGCGCGACCGCGGGGCAGGAAGAGCCGGTGTTCGCCAATCTGCCCATCGACACCTTCGCTATGCCCATGGACGCCGACCTGCGCGCCAGCCTGTCGGAGCTGGTGCGCGGACGCTATGTGCTGATCGGCGGCGACATCATCGACAACGACCAGTTCAATACGCCGATGAGCCGCTTCACCGACCCGCTGACCGGGCTGCACGAAACGATGATCGGGCTGGAGGTGCACGCGCATATGCTCGCGCAGCAACTCGACGGGGCGTGGACGACGCCGATCCCGGGCGCGCTACTGTGGGCGCTCGCCCTGCTCGTCGTGCTGGCGGGCGGGCTGACCAGCCTGATCGATGTGCGCGCGCGCTGGGTGGCGCTCGCCTTCCTCGTCCAGATGGCCTTTTTCGTCGTCGTCCCCTTCTGGCTCCAGGGGCGCGGCGTCGACACCACCACCCTGCCCGCCTTCGGCTGGGCGCTCGGCTGGCTGTTCGGCTATGCCGCCGTCGGCACCGCGGCGCGCACCATCGGGTCGCGCCAGCGCGCCTTCGCGCAGTCGGCGCTCGGCAAATATCTGCCCGCCGACGTCGCCGCGCAGATCATGCGCGACCCCGACCAGCTTTCGCTGCACGGCGAGCGGCGCACCATCTATTGCGTGTTCACCGACCTCGAGGGCTTCACCAAGCTGAGCCACGCGACGACGCCGGAAACGGTGGCGCGCCTGCTCAACGAATATCTCGACCGGCTGTCGGACATCGTGCTCGACCATGGCGGGACGATCGACAAGTTCGTCGGCGATGCCGTCGTCGCCTTCTGGGGCGCGCCGATCGGCCGTCCCGACGACGGCGAAAAGGCCGCCGCCGCCGCGCTCGCCATGTATCGGGCGGGGGAGCAATTCCGCGTCGACATGGCCGAGGGCGTCCCGCCGCTGGGAATGACGCGCGTCGGGCTGCACGTCGGCGACGCGATCGTCGGCAATTTCGGCGGCGAAGGGCGCATCCAATATACCGCGCTCGGCGACAGCATGAACACCGCCTCGCGACTCGAATCGGCGAACAAGAGCCTGAAGACCGGCGTGCTGATCTCTGCCGAGGCGGCCGAGCAGTCGGGCCGCGACGATCTGGTGCCGATGGGACGGGTGACGCTGCGCGGCCGCGCGCGGCCGGTCGACGTCTTCACGCCGCGCCCCGACCTGAACGCCGCGCAGCGCGGCCGCATCGCCGCGCTTGTCGCCGCGCACGCGGCGGGCGATAGGAAAGCCTATGTGACCGGCGCCACAGCGCTGGCCGGCGAGTTCGGACAGGATGCCGCCATCCTGTTCCTGATCGAACGCCTGAACGAGACCGAAAAGGGAGAAAGCTATGTTCTGTCCTGATTTGCGGATGCGCCGTGCCGGCCTGGCCCTCGCCGCCTCCGTCCTCGCCGTCGCGCTAGCCGGAACCGCCGCCGCCCAGTCGATGGTGGTGCGCTCGACCGGACCGTCGGCCGCCAAATATCCGACCGGCGCGAAGCTGAAGGCGAGCGACCGGGTGACGCTGGTCGCGGGCGACAAGGTCGTGCTGATGCAGAGCGGCCGGACACGGACGCTGTCAGGGCCGGGCACCTTCAACGCCGGGGGCACGATCCAGGCCAGCCAGTCGATGGGCTCGACGGTGACGCGCATGCTGGCCAAGGGGCCGACGACGCGGTCGCGCGGCGGATTCTCGCGCGGCCCCGACGAGCCGGTGCCCGCCGAGATGCGCGCGCCGAACCTGTGGCTGCTCGACTATCGCGAGGGCGGCACCTTCTGCGTCGCCGATCCCGCGACGCTGATGCTGTGGCGCCCGCACATGGAAAGCGACGAACTGCTCAAGATCGAGCATGGCGATCGCGGCGAAACCGTCGCCTTCGTGTCGGGCGCCAATTTCCGCAAATGGCCGACCGACGCCGTGCCGATCCAATATGGCGTCGACTATCGCCTGTCGGGCGCCGGCCTGACCACGCCGGTCACGGTCCGCTTCGCACAGGTCGAAGCGGCGCCCGACACCGTCGAGGGATCGATCGACGTGCTGATGGCGAAGGGCTGCACACCGCAGCTCGACCGCCTGGTCGACGCGATGTCGGAGGCGGAAGCCGCCGGCGGCTGACGAACGACCGGCGGCCGGAGGCATCGGGCGGTCATTGAACCCGTCCGATGCATCTGGTAGCACCGGGAAAAATTACAGCCGCACAACCGGCTGAACCTTTCCCTGGGTCGTATATTCGCGGTGCCGCCGATGCGGCGGACGCGACAAGACGGGGCGGCCGGCCATGCCGGGACGCGCCAGTACGCAAGGGGTGGACATGATCGATCTGGGGCAATCGGACGCACCGGCAACCGCGCGGCGGACACGATCCGGGCGGCGCCGGTCATGGGGCTGGTCCGCCGGGCTGGTCATGGCGGCATGTCCGCTCCCCGCGATCGCGCAGGCGACCCCGCAGGTTCCGACGCGCGAGGAGATCCAGCAGCCGTCGCTGCCCCCCGCGGTTCCCCCGGGCGAACGCATCGTCGCCGCCGACGACAGCATCGAGCGCGCGCCCTGCCCGCTCGCCAACCCCGAATATGCGAGCACGCGCATCACGCTGCGCGGCGTCCGCTTCTCCAGCGTCGAAGGCATCGACCCGGCGATGCTCGATGCCAGCTGGTCCGACCGCGTCGGCCAGTCGTGGCCGATCTCGGTCGTGTGCGACATTCGCGACCATGCCGCCACGATCCTGCGCGCCAGGGGCTATCTGGCCGCGGTGCGCGTCCCGCCGCAGACGATCGCCGACGGCATCGTTCAGCTCGACATCCTCGCCGCGCGGATGACGCGGATCGAGGTGCGCGGCGACGCGGGCAGCAACGAACGGCTGCTGCAACGCTATCTTTCCCGGCTCGACGATCAGCCGGTGTTCAACATCATCGATGCCGAGCGCTATCTGCTGCTGGCGCGCGACATTCCCGGCATGGATGCGCGGCTGACGCTGCGCCCCGGCGCCAACCCGGGCGAGGTGGTCGGCGAGGTGCGCGTCGCCCGCACCCCGGTGATGTTCGACGCCAACATCCAGAATTTCGGATCGCGCGACGTCGGCCGCCTGGGCGGGGTCGCGCGCGTCCGCGTCGCCGGGCTGACCGGCATGGGCGACCTGACCACCGCCAGCATCTATTCGACCGCCGACTTCAAGGAACAGCAGGTCGTGCAGCTCGCGCACGAATTCCGCGTCGGCGGCGACGGCCTGCGGCTGGGCGGCAGCTATACCTATGCCTGGACGCGGCCCGACGTCGCCGGGTTGCCGATCAAATCGAACACGCAGATCGCCAGCCTCTTCGCCTCCTACCCGCTCGCGCTGGCGCAGGCGCACCGGCTGACGCTGTCGGGCGGGCTCGACCTGATCGACCAGGATATCGCGTTCGGCGGCGTGCCGCTCAACCGCGACCGGCTGCGCGTCTTCAACCTGCGCGCCGATGCGGCCTGGATCGACCCCGCGGCGATCGCCGGGCGCGACGGCTACAGCCCCGCCGAGCCGCGCTGGTCCTTCGCTTCGTCGATCGAGGCGCGGCAGGGCGTCGATTTCCTCGGCGCCAGCGACGATTGCGGGCCGGGCGGCGCGGCCTGCTTCCTGCCCGGCGCGGTGCCGCTGACCCGGATCGAGGGCAAGCCCGACGCCTTCCTGCTGCGCGCCAACGCGCTCGCCGAATGGCGTCCGGTCAAGCAGTTCACGCTGTCGGCTGCCCCGCGCGCGCAATGGGCGAGCGATCCGCTGCTCGCCTATGAGGAGTTTTCGGGGGGCAATTTCACCGTCGGTCGCGGGTTCGATCCCGGCACAGTGATCGGCGACAGCGGCGTCGCGGTCGCATTCGAGGCGCGAGTGGGCTCGTTCGTTCCCGCCAATATCAAAAGTTTCGCGCTCCAGCCCTTCGCCTTCTTCGACGCCGCATGGGTGTGGAACAAGGACAGCGCCTTCAACGGGCTCAACCCGCAGAAGCTCTATTCCGCCGGCGGCGGCGTCCGCGTCGCCTATGGCAACGCCGCGCGGCTCGACGTGACGCTCGCGGTGCCGCTCAACCGGGCGGGATTCCTCACGCAGCGCCCCGACCCCCGCCTGCTCGTGTCGCTGACCACCCAGTTCGGTATCGGCCAGTCCGGCACAGGGAGGCGCTGAGCCATGATTTTTGCAGCAAGGATCAACGCCATGCCGGCCCACGCAGCCTCCTCGGCCGTTCACAAAGGCAAGCGGCGCCTGCTCGAAAGCTGCGCCGTCGCGGCGGGCCTGATGGTGTTCGCACAGGGCGCGCATGCGCAGGTCGCGGCCACGCCCCTCAACCCGCCCGGCGGCGTCACCATCGGCACCGACATAGCAAGCCGGACGACGACGGTGGGCGTCTCCGATCCCCAGACGATCATCAACTGGGTTCCGGACGACAGCGCGCCGACCGGCGGCGACATCGAAGTGCTGCAGCAGAACCATAACTGGAATTTCAACGGCAGCGGCGATTTTGTCGTTCTCAACCGCTTCGTCAACGGCGCGGGCGGCGCACTGAGCCGACGGGTTGCGCTGAACGGCAATATCAACAGTTCGGACGGAAGCGCCCAAAGCGGCAGCATCTGGTTCTACAACGCCGGCGGCATCCTGATCGGCACCGACGCCATGATCAACGTCGGCAGTCTGGTCCTGACCACCAACGCCATCGAAACGGGCGACGGGTTTTTCGATCCGGCGACCGGAGCGATCCGGTTCCGGGCCGCCCCCGGCAGCGTGGCGACGGTTACCGTCAACGGCAGGATCAACGCGAATCACGAATTCAATCCCGGCAGCAGCTATGTCGCGCTTGTCGCACCGCGCATCGCGCAGGCCGGCCGCGTCCAGGCCAACGGATCGGTCGCCTATGTCGCGGCCGAAGCTGCCGATATCCGGATCAACACCGGGCTGTTCGATATCAATGTCATCACCGGTACGGAGGGCGGCGACGCCATCACCCATACGGGCATCACCACCGGGCCGGCACATGTCGACGGCAGCAATTATGACAGTCGCATCCATATGGTGGCGATCGCGAAGAACGACGCCGTCACCATGCTGGTGTCGGGGCAGGTCGGCTATCAGGATGCCACGATTGTCCAGACAGACCCCGATGGCGCGGTCCGGCTGTCAGCGGGCTACAACATCGTCGGTGGCGAGATCGATGCCTCGACCGCCAACGGCCCCGCGGCGAACATCACGGTCGGCGACGTCCGCTTTCTCAGCAACACCACCGCTCACGCCAGCGGCGCTTTCCTGGGGCAATCGCAGCAACAGCTTCCCGCCGTCCCGCCCACCGGCCCCGCGCCGGAACGGCCCGGCGAGATCCATGTCGAAGGCGAGGGCCTGTTCATCGGCGATGCCTCGGCAGCGCTGGTGGTCGGCACCGGCGGCAGCGGCCAGTCGGCGGGCGCGGACGGCAACCTGACCATCGAATCGAGCGGCGCGACGGGCAACGCCTCGGTCACGGTCCGCGACGGGGGTTCGATCTTTGTCGGCGGCCTGCCCGGCGGCGGAACGCTCGCCATCCGGGCCGACGGCCGGACCGATCCGGTCACGGGCATCAACCAGGGCGGCACCGCGACCTATTCGCAAAGCGGCGGCAGAACCGAGGTCGGTAACCTCGTCATCAGCGCCGTGGCGGAAGACGGCAACACCCCGGGCGGCACCGGGCGCGGCGGCGTGGCGCGCGCCGAACTGACCGGTGGCGAACTGGAGGCGGGCGACATCGCGGTCGTCGCACGCGGCGGCGGCGGATTCGGGACCAGCGGCGCCGATTTCGATTCGGGCATTCCGGTCGGCCCGGCGGGAACCGGCGGCACGGGCTCCGGCGGCACGGCGACGATGCGCATCGACGGCGCCGACGTGCAGATGGGCGCCCTTCTTATCGACGCATCGGGTCGCGGCGGCACCGGCGGCGAATTCTATGCATTCGTGACGGGCGGAGATGCCGGCGACGGCGGCGACGGGATTGGCGGTTCGGCCCGTTTCGATCTGGTATCGGGCACCATAAGCGGCGGGACCCTGAACGTCGATGCCCATGGCGAGGGCGGCAGCGGCGGCGCCACCTATGATTTCAGTTCGGGCAGCGACCTGACCGGCGCCCAGGGCGGCGGCGGTCTGGGCCGGGGCGGCACCGCGACGCTTGGCCTTGCCGCCGATACGGATATTTCCGACCTCGTCATCGCCAGCGCGGACGCGCTGGGCGGCATGGGTGGAACCGGCTATGGCGCCGGGCCGGCAGGCCGGGGCGGCGACGCGCAAGGCGGAACCGCGCAACTGATCGTCACCGACCATGCCATCGGTCCACTCTTCTCGATCATGAGCGCCGAGGCGACCGGCGGCGCGGGCGGCTTTTCGGCCGGCTCGACGGGGGCAGACGGCGGCGACGCGGTCGGCGGCACCGCACGGCTGGAGGTCATCGGAGAAGCCGGCAGCGCGGTGGTTCTCAGCGCCAACCTGCGCGCCTCGGCCACCGGCGGAGAAGGCGGGTTCGGCACTATCTCCTACACCGACCCGACCTTGGCGCCGGCGGGCGGCGCGGGCGGCACCGGCACCGGCGGCACGCAGGAAATCATCGCGCGCGACGGCGCCACGATATTGATCGACGCCGACAACTCCTCGGCGATCGCCGAGTTGGGAAGCGTGGGCACCGGCGGCGGCGGCGGCCGGGGCGCAAGCAACGACATGGGCACCGCCTCCGGCGGCGAAGGCGGTGCGGCGGGAACGGGCATCGGCGGGACGGTGCATCTGCTCGCCGCCGGGGGCACGATCACCACCGGCAGCAACTCGCTGCTCGTCGGGGCCGACGGCACCGCGGGGGCGCCCGGCGAAGGCGGCTTCGGAACGGGCGGCGACGGAGGCGCAGGCGGGGAAGGCCGAACCGCCGGCGGTCGCGTCCTGTTCGAAGCGACCACAGCGAACGGCCGGACGGGCGAGCTGAACCTGGGCTTCACCGGCATCTCGGCCAGCGGCGACGATGCAGGGCGGGTCGTGATCGGCGGCGACGGCCGCACGACCTTTGCCGATCTGAGCGTCTCGGTGACCGGGGTGGCCGCGCCGACCGCCGGCAATCTCGACACCGCGACGACGGGCATTCTGCTGGCACCCACCGGCGCGGGCTCGATCGCGACGACGGGCGACATGCGGCTGACGACCGACGGGTCGGTCGGCATCTATGCCGCCGGCGGCGGCCACGTCGCGGTGGGCGGCACGCTGGACATCGCGGCCGGGGACCAGATCGACCTGCGGCACGCCACGCCGGCGGCCGGCGGCGCACCGACCATCGCGGCGGTGGGCAATGCCACGCTGACCGCCGCCAACAGCATCACCGGCGACGCGGGCAGCACCGCGGCGAGCGACGCCGCGCTGGCCCTGACATCGACGAACGGCTCGATCGCCATCGGGTCGGCGCGCGCGGGCGGCGACATGGCGCTGAGCGCCGTCAACGGCAGCATCGGAACCTCCGGAATCATCGCGGCGGGCGACGATATGCGCATCACCGCCGCCAGCATGGCGCTCGGCCGGATCGAAGCGACCGGCAGCGGCACCGATTCCGAAGCCGATGGCGCCAACATCGTGCTGACCTCGACGGGTGCCGCCACCGTTGTCCATGCGGAGGCGACGGGCAACTTCACCGCCAACGTCGGCAGCTTCGCGACCGGGCTCAACTCGATCGTCACCGGCGGCGACATCGTCGTGGCCTCGCCCGGCACGGTCGACCTCGGCAATTCGAGCGCCGGCGGCTTCGTGTCGGTGAACGGCCAGTCGATCGCCTTCAACACGGTGAGCGCGGGCAGTTTCGTCTCGCTGACCGCGGAGGGCACAGGCGCCGCCGACGGCGTCTTCGGAACCGACATAACCGCGGGCGGCACGGTCGCCATCGACGGCCCGGGCATCGCCGTCGGCGGCACGATCCAGTCCGATGGAACGCTGCGCGCGACGGCGAGCACGGGCGGCGTCGCGATCGGCCTTGCCGACACGGCGGGCAACATCATCGTCTCCGCCGGAACGGACCTTTCAGGTATCTATCGCGCGGGCGGCAACGTCGAACTGACTGCCGGGGGCAATGTGACCGCCGAAGCCGATGCGGCGGGCGGCTATGCCGATCCGTCGGGCAATAGCCTCTCCGAAGGCTATGTGTTCGTCGATGCGGGCGGCGACGCGGCGCTGACCGACAGCAGCGCGGCGACGATGATCGGTATCCGTACCGGCGGCGCGGCGAGCCTGACCGGGGGGACGGCGGGCGAGGATGTGTTCGTCCTCGCCGGGACGACAGCGACGCTGGCCAACGTCACCGCCGGCGACGACCTGACCGTCCAGGCGGGCGGCGCGATCGACGCCACCGATGCGGCGACCACCGGAACCGGGCCCGACGGCCGCAGCGTCGTCTATGCGGGCGGCGGATCGGTGCCGGTGCCCTTCCTGCAGATCGCGACGACGCCGGCCGACCTGTCCAACGTCATGCTGACGGCCGGCACGGACATCGCCGCCGTCCGCGTCGGCGCCTTCGACAATCTGATCGCGGACGCGGGCGGCGCGGTGACGGGATCGGTGATCGCGGGCGGCAATGCCTTCGTCGATGCCGCGGGCGCCGTCACGCTGACCGACAGCAGCGCCGGACGAATGTTCGGCGCCGCCGGCCAGGCGGTGACGCTGACAAACCTCACGGCGGGCGAGGATCTGCTCGCATCGGCACAGGGCGCCGCAACGCTCGGCAATGTCACGGTCGGCGACGATCTCGACGTGCGCGCGGCCGGCGCGATCACCGCGACCGACGCCAGCGCCACCGGCCTCGGCACCGACGGCTTCACGCTCGCCTATTCGCCGACCGGCGGGTTCACGATCGGCGCGGGCGAAGGCGCATCGCCGCTCGACGGAGCCGATATCGACCTTCGCTCATCGGGTGCTTCGATCGCCGCGAGCGGGTTGTCGGCCGGCGACGACATCCTCCTGTCCGCCGCGACGACGATCGCTCTCGACGACGCGACGACGCTGGGTCTTGGCACGACCGGCGGCGACAGCAGCATTCGCACTTCGGCGGGCGACACGATCCTGTCTGGACTCGACGCGTTCAGCGACGTGATCGTCAATACGACGGGAAGGGCAGAGCTGAGCGATACGATCGTAGCCGGCCGCGATGTCGTCGTCACCTCCGCAACCAATATCACCGGCGGGACGATCGGCGCGGGCGGCAACCTGACCCTCGTCGCCGACGGGTCGATCGCCATAGATTCGGCGGAAACCGGCGACGACGGCGCCGTGACGCTGAGCGCCGGGACCGGGATCGACGCCGACGAGATCTACAGCCGCGGCGTGACGACGCTGACCACCGACGACGGCGCCGTCCGCGTCGGGAACCTGAATTCGCGCGACGCCGTCAGCGTCAGCGCCGACAGCCTCGACATCGGGACCAACGGACCGATCACCTTCGCCAGCATCGTCACCGACGTCGGTGACGCGGCGATCCGTTCGGGCAACCGGTTCATCGTCGAGAATGCCACCATCGCCGGCACGGCGCGCTTCGACAACAGCGGCGAGCATATGATCATCGAAGCACTGACCGCCGATGCCGCCCGGTTCGACGCCGCCGAGATGATCTCGATGACCGGCGTCGGCGTGACCAACGCTCTCGCCGCCAGCGCCGGCACGACCATCCTCGTCGACGGCGCGGTGACCGGCCGGGACATGACGCTCGCCTCGCGCGACATCACCATCGCGCCGAGCGGCCGCCTCGGCACCCCCGGCATCACCCGCACGCTGTCGCTCGCCAACAACGACGACGGACGGCAAAGCTTCGTCGGCGGCACCGGCACCGTCGCCGGCTATCATATCGACGCCGACGAGATGACGCGCCTCCATGCCGCCGCCATCGAGATTATCGCGCCGATGGTCGCCGGCGGCGGCACCGAGCCCGACCTGGTGATCGACGACTTCACCATGACCGGCGGCGCATCCTCGAACGCCAACCTCGGCACCGACGGATCGCTGACGCTGCGGACACCGGGCCGCGCGCGCGTGATCGGCGCGGTCGCGCTGACCGATCTTGCCGACACCAACAGCCTGACCGTCGCCGCCGATACGGCGCTGGAGGTCATCCTCGGCCAGGGAAGCGTGCGCCTGTCGAACGGCAGCGACCCGGCCGGCCGGTTGAACCTCGCCGCGAGCGCCGTCTTCGTCGCAACGCAGGCGGCGATCGGCGACATCGCGGGGGCGGCTTCGATCGACGCCATCGACGCGCGCCTTGCCGAAAATGACGGAGTGACCAGCGACGAGGGCGCGCTGTTCGCCGGGGGCATCGATGCCGCCGTCGGCGACGGCTTCTATGTCCAGAACAGCGGCGCCGGAACGCAAACCGCTCAGCGGCGCGGGCTGACCTTCGGCGCGCTCGGGCTCAACGTCGATGCCTCGGCGCCGACCGCGCGCATCGTCGTCAACGGCGTCGCGGCCGGCGCGTCGGGCCCGGTCACCGGCCTCGACACCATCCCGCTGCTCACCGTCAACGGCGCGGCGCCGGCTTCCGGAAGCTTCGACCGGCGCTCGACGCTCAACGGCTGCCTGATTCTCAACACGGGCGCCTGCCTGCCCACGCAGCCGGGGGGCGTGGAGATGAATTTCCCCGTTCAGGACGTCATCGAGGAAGAGGCGAGCGCCGACAGCGACGAAGGCGAGGGCAGCACCCTGCCGACGCCGCTGATCACGATGCGTGAACTCGACCCGATGACCGGCGAGCCGCTGCTCGACGATCCGGTGACCGGGGCGGGCAACGACGACCTGTGGACCTCGCCGGGCGGCCAGGGCGTATCGGGCCATTGAACAGCTGACTCCCCTCCCGCCT
>NZ_BCUA01000070.1 GCF_001591045.1 Sphingopyxis granuli NBRC 100800
GCAAAAGGGAAGGTCCGGCCATGGATGCTGAAACGCGTTCAGCATGACGAACGAATGAGGCCGAGCGCCGAAGCCCGAATCCCAAAGGACGCAGAATCACCATGCGCATGCGGGGCTTTTGTGGCTTTAAGCAATGGCGACGGGATCGAAACTTGCCCCAATGGCCTCAGTCGGGCGGCCCGAAGCGGTCGCACAGCATGTCGATCAGCTTGCGGACGCTGTCATCGGCGAGGCTGTAGTAGATGGTCGTGCCGCCGCGGCGGGTCTTGACCACCCCGCCCTCGCGCAGCCGCCCCAGATGCTGCGACATGCTGGCCTGCGATTGTCCGCACAGCTCGACCAGCTGCCCGACCGCATATTCCCCCTCCATCAGCCGGCACAGGATCAGCAGGCGCTGTTCGTGAGCGAGCAGCTTCAGCACGCTCGCGGCATGCGCAGCGTGCTGGGCGAGTTGGGCCAGGGGCGTGTCGAGCGGCATCATCTGGTCGCGGGCTTCCCGTCGTCTCGAAGAAGGATGTAGATCGCGGGAATAACCAGCACCGTCAGCAACGTCGAGGAGGCAAGGCCGAACAGCAGCGAAATCGCGAGGCCCTGAAAGATCGGGTCGGTCAGGATCACCGCCGCGCCGATCATCGCCGCGAGCGCGGTGAGCAGGATCGGCTTGAACCGGATCGTCCCCGCTTCGAGCAGGACGTCGCGCAAGCCTTTGTCGGGCGTCGCGGCGTGGCGGATGAAATCGACCAGCAGGATCGAATTGCGCACGATGATGCCGGCCAGCGCGATGAAGCCGATCATCGACGTCGCCGTGAACGGCGCGCGGAACAGCATGTGGCCGATGACGATGCCGACCAGCGTCAGCGGCACCGGGGTCAGGATGACGAGCGGCAGGCGGAAGCTGCGGAACTGCGCGACGACGAGGATATAGATGCCCAGCAAGGCCACCATGAACGCCCCGCCCATGTCGCGGAACGTCACCCAGGTGATCTCCCACTCGCCGTCCCACAGCAGCGCCGGGACGCTTTCGTCGGCGGGCTGGCCGTTGAGGCGGACGGCGGGCTTCGTCAGCCCCTTCGCGGCCCAGTCATGGGCCTCCACCGCCCGATCGACCGCCAGCATGCCATAGATCGGCGCTTCATAGGCCCCCGCCAGTTCCGCCATCACCATGTCGGCATAGCGGCCGTCGCGCCGGAAGATGGCGGGGCTTCCCGCCTCGGCCCGCGCTTCGACCACGGCGCCCAGGTCGATGAGCTGGCCGCCCGGGGCCTGCGCGACGGGGGTGCTCGACAGCGCCTGCGTCCAGCTCCGGTCCTTCTGTTCGAGCGCGATAGTGATCGGAAGCGGCGTGCGTCCGTCGCCGCGCGGGGCATAGCCCACCGTCTGGCTGCCCATGAGCATGGCGATACTGTCGGTGACCTGCCGCTGCGAAAGCCCGTAATAATCGACGCGGTCGCGCTGGATGTCGAGGCGGAGCCGGGGCCGCGGCGCGCCGAAGCTGTTGTCGACGTCGACGATGAAGGGGATGGATCGAAAGATCGCCTCCAGTTCGTTCGCCGTCTTTCGGCGCGTGGCGGCGTCCGGGCCGTAAACCTCGGCAAGCAGAGTCGCGAGCACGGGCGGCCCCGGCGGCGTTTCCACCACCTTGATCGAGGCGCTGCCCGGCAGCTTCAGCGCCTTCAACCGCTGACGCAGGTCCAGCGCGATGTCATGGCTCGACCGGCTGCGGTCGCCCTTGGGAAGCAGCGTCACCATCACGTCGCCCTGTTCGGGCTGCGCGCGCAGGAAATAATGGCGGACGAGGCCGTTGAAGTTGAACGGCGCCGATGTGCCCGCGTAAAGCTCCATCGCCATCGCCTCGGGCAGCGTGCGCGCGATCCCCGCGACATCCTCCAGAACCCGGCTGGTGTTTTCCAGCGCCGTCCCCTCGGGCATGTCGACCACCACCTGGACCTCCGACTTGTTGTCGAAGGGGAGCAGTTTCACCGTGACCGCCTTGAAATAGAACATCGAGCAGGCGACGAGCGTCGCGACGCCGACCGCGATCAGAAAATTGCGCGCCGACTGCCGCGTGTCGATCACGCGATGGGCGACGCGGGCGTAAAGCTGCCCCAGCCTGCCGCCGCTTTCGTCATGGCCGTGGGCCAGCGTCTTGCGGGCAAAGCGAATCATGAGCCACGGCGCGATGACGACGGCGACGAAGAAGGAGAAGATCATCGCCGCCGAGGCGTTGACCGGGATCGGCGCCATATAGGGGCCCATCAGGCCGGAAACGAACAGCATGGGAAGCAGCGCCGCAACGACCGTCAGCGTCGCGACCACCGTCGGGTTGCCGACCTCCGCCACCGCCTCGATCGCTGCCTGGGCGCGGCTGCGGCCATCATCCATCGCCCAGTGGCGCGCGATATTCTCGATCATCACGATCGCGTCGTCTACGAGGATGCCGATCGAGAAGATCAGCGCGAACAGGCTGACGCGGTTGATCGTATAGCCCATCAGGTTCGACGCGAACATGGTGAGCAGGATCGTCGTCGGGATGACCACGGCCGTCACCGCCGCCTCGCGCCAGCCGATGGCGAAGCCGATCAGCGCGACGATCGAAACGGTCGCCAGCGCCAGATGGAACAGCAGTTCGTTCGCCTTTTCGTTCGCCGTCTCGCCATAGTTGCGGGTGACGGCGACCTCGACGCCGTCGGGGATCAGCTTGCCCTTCAGGCCTTCGACGCGTTCGAGGATGGCGTCGGAGACGACAACGGCGTTGGCTCCCGCCCGCTTGGCGAAGGCAATGCTGACCGCGGGCGCACTGTCCCACTTGCTGCCCCCGGTTCCATCGTCCGACTTCGCCCAGCGCCACGCCCGCGCCTGATCCTCACGCGGCCCCTGTGTGACGCTCGCGACGTCGCGAAGATAGACAGGAGCGCCGCCGACGGACCGCACCGTGAGCAGCCCCACCTCTTGCGCCGACGCCAGCGTGCGGCCCGCGGTCACGCCGACCGCCTTGCCGTCCTCGCGGACGGTGCCGAGCGGGACGCTGCGGTTGGCCTGCGACGCCGCCTCGACCACGCTACCCAGCGGCACGCCATATTGGCGCAGCTTCGCGGGGTCAGGAGCGATGCGGATTTCCTCCGGGCGACCGCCGACGAGGAAAGTCAGTCCGACGTCGTCGACCTTGGCGACCTCGGTGCGCAGCTTCGCCGCCAGTTCGTAAAGGCTGCCGTCGTTCCATTGCCCCGCGGCGCCCGGCCTCGGCGACAGCGTCAGGACGACCGCGGGCACGTCGTTGATGCCGCGCACCGTCACCTTGGGATCGGGAACGCCGACGGGTTTCCGATCCCAATTGGCGCGCAGCTTCTCCTCGATGCGGATCGCGGCATCTTCGGGGTTCGACCCGACGAGGAAGCGCGCTGTCACCATCACTCCGTCGTCCTGCGCCTGCGTATAGACATGCTCGACACCGTCGACGCTCTTGACGATCGTCTCGAGCGGAATGCCGACCAGTTCAGTCGCATCGGCGGCGGAGAAGCCGGGGGCCATCACCTGAATATCGACCATCGGTACGCTGATCTGCGGCTCCTCCTCGCGCGGGATGGAGAAGAGGGCGAGCAGGCCGACGGCGATCGCCGCGAGCAGGAACAGCGGCGTCAGCGGCGAGGCAATGGTGGCCTTGGTGAGGCGACCGGAGATGCCGAGATTCATGGGCGCACGGCCTTGGCGGGCTTTCCGGGAGCGAACAGCGTGTCGCCCGCCACCACACCGCTCAATATCTCGACCCGATCCGGATCGGTGGTGGGGGCGATCTGGACCGGGACCATGCTCAGCCGCTTGCCGCCGGTAACGAGCTGGACCTGATCCATGCCATAGCGCGTGGTGACGAAAGCACGCGGCACCACCAGCGCCCGACGCGCCCCGACCTCGACCGAGGCGCTCACGCGGCGGCCGATGAACCGGGTGTCGAGGCCGGGCAGCGTCGCATCGACGCGGACCTGCCCGCCGGTGATCGCGGGATAGACCTGCGTCACGCTGCCCTCGCGCGGCCCGGAAGGCGCGCCCGCATCGTTCGGCCCCATATCGCCGACGATCACCCGGGCTCCGGGACGAACCTGCCCGGCGGCCGATTCGGGCAGCATCAGGCGCAGCACCGGGGGGCCCGCGGTGACGGTCGCGATCGACATGCCCGGCGCGACGACCGAGCCCGCCGGAATATCGGCGCGAAGCACGCGGCCGCTCGCGGGTGCGAGCACCGCGCCCTGTCCCGCAACGCTGGCGCTTGCGCCCTGCTGCGCGCGCGCCGCGGCGACCTGCGCATCGGCGGCGCGCGCCGCCGCCACCGCCTGATCGAGCCGTGCCTTCGCATAAACTCCGTGCCCGTAAAGGTCGCGGATGCGGGCAAGATCGGCATTGGCGCGCGCGGCCTCGGCCTGGGCGGCGGCGACCTGCGCGCCATAAGCACTCGTTTCGTAACCGAGCCGCGAATCGACGATCATACCGATGCGCTGGCCCTTTTCGACCGTGTCGCCTTCGCGGACGGATAGGGTGACGAGCGTGCCGGCTATGCGCGCCAACGCCTCGGCCTGATCGCGCGTAGCAATCTCCGCGCCCACCGCCTTCATGTCGGCGATCTGGGCGTCCGCAAGGCGTAGGGTGGTACCGGCGGGAAGCGCCGCGGCCGCCGCGCCGCGCTCCGGTTCGCCGCCGCAGGCCGATAGCGCCAGAACGGCGCCCGCCAACCAATAGCCCTTGCCCATCCCGCTATATCCCTTCTCGCGGCGACATTCAGCCGCCGACCACCGGAAACCCGGCATTCCTCCACGCGGCGATGCCGCCTGCGAGATGCGTATCGATCGCGCTGCGCGCCCGCGCGCATTGATCGAGCGCCTGCCCGGAGCGCCGCCCGCCCGCGCATTGCAGCACGACCGTCCGCCCTTCGGGATCAGGGATATTACGAGGTGAAAAGCTCGACAGCGGCATGTTTACTGCGCCCGCGATATGGCCGGTCGCGAACTCGCCCGCCTCGCGCACGTCGATCAGGAGCGCCCGGCCGGCCTCCAGCATCGCGCGCAGCTCGGCGGGTCCGACCTCGCGGTGAGCGTCGCGCTTTCGCAACCCGAACATGGATTTTCCCCCTTTTGACTTGATAGTTGCATATAATATGTAAATCTTATATAGTCAACATATGGGACGGAGGGATTGCAGATGGACAAGCCGCTGATCGTGATATTGGGCGCCGGACTTGGCGGCACGCTCGCCGCATACGAGATCAGGGCGGCAGTCGGAAATCGCGCCGACGTGATGACGGTGTCCGACACGGATACATATAGTTTCGTGCCTTCCAACCCCTGGGTCGCGGTGCGCTGGCGCGAACCGGAGGCAATCCAGATCCATCTCCCGCCCGTGTTCGAAAGGAAGAAGATCGGCTTTTCCGCGGTGGGTGCCCGGCGGCTTCATGCCGAAGAGAAGCGACTCGAACTCAAGGACGGAACATCGGTCAATTACGACTATCTTGTAATCGCAACGGGTCCCGATCTCGCCTTCGACGAAATCGAGGGGCTGGGGCCGCAGGGCCATACCGTCTCGATCTGCCAGACCGCCCATGCCGCCGACGCGGCCGATGCGTTCGACGCCTTTGTCGCAAACCCCGGGCCGATCGTCGTCGGCGCGGTCCAGGGGGCTTCCTGCTACGGCCCGGCCTACGAATTCGCGCTGATCCTCGATACCGAACTCCGCCGCCGCAAGATTCGCGACAAGGTGCCGATGACCTTCGTCACCGCCGAACCCTATATCGGGCACCTCGGCCTCGACGGCGTGGGCGACACCAAGTCGCTGCTCGAAAGCGAACTGCGCGAGCGCCACATCAAATGGATCACCAATGCGCGCGTGACCGGGGTCGAGCCCGATGTCATGCATGTCGAAGAAGTGGGTGAGGACGGCGCGGTCAGGAAAACGCACGACCTGCCCTTTGGCTATTCGATGCTGCTCCCTGCCTTCCGTGGCGTCCCCGCCATCCGCGACATCGCGGGGCTGACCAATCCGCGCGGCTTCGTCATCGTCGACAGTTGCCAGCGCAACCCCGCCTTTCCCGAAATCTTCGCGCTCGGCGTCTGCGTCGCCATTCCGCCGACGGGTCCGACCCCGGTGCCGGTCGGCGTTCCCAAGACCGGCTTCATGATCGAATCGATGGTGACGGCGATCGCCGCCAACATCGCGGCAATCCTCGACGGCAAGGAACCGGCGGCCGAGGCGACGTGGAACGCCGTGTGCCTCGCCGACTTCGGCGACGGCGGCGTCGCCTTCGTCGCCCAGCCGCAGATTCCGCCGCGCAACGTCAACTGGTCGGCAAGCGGCAAATGGGTCCATCTCGCCAAGATCGGCTTCGAAAAATATTTCCTGCGCAAGATCCGCCGGGGCGAGAGCGAACCCTTCTACGAGAAGCTGGCGCTTCACGTCATGGGTATCCGCAAGTTGCGTTTCTGACTGTCCGCAAAAGAAGGAGTGCAAAGATGACCCTCGACCGTGCCGTGATGGCGTTCGCCGGATGCGTCGTGCTGATCGGCGTCGCCCTGTCGCTCACCGTGCATCCGTGGTGGATCGCGCTGACGGCCTTCGCCGGCCTCAACATGCTCCAGGCGAGCCTTACCGGCTTCTGCCCTGCCGCCCGGCTGTTCAAGGCGTTCGGCGTGCGTCCGGGGGCCGCCTTCCGGTGATGTCCGTGCGGTCGATCGCCCTCCCCACGCTGGCCGGCCTGCTCGCGAGCGTCGCCATGCCTGCGCAGGCGACGACGCTGCAAGAAGCGATCGCGGCCGCCATGACCCACGCGCCCGAGATCGAGGCTGCGCGCGCCGATGCCGACGCCGCCGACGCGCGCATTGCCGAGGCCAAGGGTCACGGCCTGCCCAGCGCGGTGCTGAGCGGGACGATCGGCCAGGGGCGGCTCGACCCACAGGGCTATTTCGGCCTTCCGGCGGCGACCGTCACTCCGCGCGCCGCGCAGCTCGTCATCGAGCAGCCGCTGTTCACGGGCGGCCGGGTCGGCGCGGGGATCGCGCAGGCGAAGGCGGGCAGCGAGGCCGCGCGCGCCGGCGAGGCGATGACCCGCAGCCGGATCGTCGTCGATACGGTCCGCGCCTATGGCGACGTACTGACGGCGCGGCACATGATCGCGCTCTACGAACAGATGGTCGGGCAGATGGAGGAAATCCAGCGTCACGCCCGGCTTCGTTTCGCTGCCGGCGAAAGCCCCAACACCGACGTCGCCCAGGCCGCCGCGCGCCTCGCCGAGGCGCAGGCGGCGCTCGAACGCGCGCGCGGCCTTGCCGTCTCGGCGGACGCGCGCTTCGCCAACCTGACCGGTCTTGCGCCGCAGAACCTGCGGCCGCTTCCGGCGAATCCGGCGATGCCCGCGTCGCTCGACGAGACCCTCGACAGTGCGCGCGCGAACAACCCCGCCCTTATTCAGGCCGAGGCGGCGCTGGAGGCCGCGCGCGCGGCGGCGCGGGGTGCACGCGCCGAACGCTTGCCCACGGTCGGAGCCTTCGCCGAAGGATCGACGCTGCGCGACCAGTTCTTCCCCGACTACCGCGCCGACGGCGCCACGGTCGGCGTGCGCGCGCGCTGGCAATTGTTCGCCGGCGGGCGCGTCGCGGCGAAGATCGCCGAATCGGACGGCGCCGTCCGGGCGGCCGACGCCCGGGTCCGCGCGGCGCGGTCCGCCGTCGACGAACAGACGATCGGCGCGTTTCAGGATGTTCGGACCGCCGAACTGGTCGAAGCCGCCGCCGCCCGGCAGCGGCTCGCCGCCGACCAGGCGCGCGAAAGCGTCCGCCACGAGGTTCGGGTGGGCATGAAACCCCAGCTCGACTGGCTCGACGCCGAGCGCGAGGCAACCGCGGCGGCGGTTGGCGAGGCCGTGGCACAGGCCGACCGTATCGTCGCCGCCTACCGCCTCCTCGCGCTGATCGGACGCTGAGACGGGTCCGGGTCGATATTCCCGACCGCAATTGACGGATATCAATTCCTAAAGCGCGCGAAGGTGCAAGAGCGCCGCCATGATACAGAACCGATCCGCATCCTCATCCCTGATCTGGCGCCATGGACTGGCGATGGTCCTGATCGGATCGGTCACGCCATGGTCGAGCGCCGCGGCACAGGGCACGTCCGCGCCATCGGCGCCCGCGGTATCGCCCGCCTCGCCCGACCCGATCACCCCCTATCTGCACGCCCGCTATCGCCTCGAAACGGTCGATCAGGCGGACATCGCCCAGTCGGCCACAGCATCCACGCTGCGGCTGCGCGCCGGGCTGCGCACCGCGGTCTGGAACGGGCTGAGCGCGTTGGTCGAGGGCGAGGCGGTCGTGCGACTCGGCCCCAGGGATTATAACGACACGGTCAACGGCCGCACCGCCTATCCGGCCGTGCCCGACCCGACCGACGTCCTGCTCAACCAGGCCTATGTGCGCTGGCAGCCGGCGCGGGAACTCGACGTCGTCGCCGGACGGCAGACCGTCAATCTCGACAACCAGCGCTGGGTCGGCAGCGTCGACTGGCGCCAGAACGACCAGACGCTCGACGCGGTGCGGGTCGGGATCGCACCCGCGGCGGGCGCGCGGATCGACTATGTGCACAGCTGGCGGGTCAACCGCGTGTTCGGGCCCGATTCGCCGCAGGGAATCTGGCGCGATTCGAACATCCACCTGTTGCGCGGCTCGGCGACGGTGCCGACCGCCGGCACGTTGACCGCCTATGGCTATTGGCTCGACCTGCCCGCCGCGCCCGCCCTGTCGTCACGCACGCTGGGCGTCCGCTTCGCGGGCGATCATGCCATGGACGGCGGCGTCAAGCTGTATATGGCCGGCGAATATGCGCATCAGCGAAGCCATGGCGCCAATCCGCGCCGCTTCGGCCACGACTATTGGCTGATCGAGCCGGGCCTCGGGGTCGGGCCGGTCGTCGCGCGCGTCGGCTATGAACGGCTGGAGGGCGACGGCACGACGGCGCTTCAGACCCCGCTCGCCACGCTGCATGCGTTCAACGGCTGGACCGACCGCTTCCTGACGACGCCCGCCGACGGTCTGCGCGACCTGTATGGCGATCTGCAATGGCGTCTGGGTCCGGTGTTCACCGATGCGCCGGCGACGCTGCGTTTGCAGTGGCACGATTTCAACGCGACGCACGGCGGCCGAAACTACGGTCGCGAAGCCGGGGCGTGGCTGACCGTGCCGGTGACGCGGCGGATCACGACCTCTTTCAAGCTGTCGCATTACGATGCGCAGCGATTCGCCAGCGACACCACCAAGGCGTGGCTGTCGATCGAGGCGCGTTATTAGAGACAGGCCCAGCCGGCACGATATTCCCCTTCCCCTTCAGGGGAGCGGGCGGGGTGGGGTCCTTCGGCCTATTGCGATCCCACCCCAATTCCTTCGCACCTTGCGCGACCTGATAGTCACTGGTCGTCGATGACCATGTCGGGCCGCGCAAGGGCGGTGAGCTTCGCGCGATCGACGATCCGCACCGTCGGTCCGTTGATCAGCGCCCCATGATCGGCCAGCGCGCCGCAGGCGCGCGACAGATTTTCCGGCGCCATGCCGAGCAGCGAGGCGATCACGCGCTTTTCGGCCGGCAGGGTGAATTGGGCCGCACCGCCCTGCGCCTTGCTTTCCAGCAACAGGAAATTGGCGAGGCGTTCGAGCGTCTGCCGGACCTTCATGTCGGTCAGCGCGCGGATCACGGTGCGATAGCGCAATGCGATTTCGGTCAGCGCGCTCTGCGCGAACGCGCTATCGCGGACGATGGCGTCGCGCAGCAGCGAGGACGGGATCATCAATATGCGCGACGCCGACAACGTCCGCGCGGACATCAGATAGCGCTGATCGGTATAGGCCGCGGCCAGGATGAAGCTCGAAACCGGCCGCACCAGCTGAACCGTGACCTCGCGTCCCGCGCTCGCGGTATAGAGTTCCACCAGCCCGTCGACGAGGATATGCAGGAAATCGGCACGCGCACCGACCTCGAACAGGCGGAGGGCGGGTGGAAACACCTGAAGGAAGGCGGCGGCAAAGACCGAATCGCGCAGTTCGGGCTGCATCGCCGCAAACATCGGCAGGGTCGCGATTTCAGGAATTTCTTCGCTGCGCATCACTCTCGGCTACGTAGATGATTGCGCAATGTCAATCATTCGATTGACTATTATCACCCTATTTTCAGCTTTCGACGAAGTCTGGATTGCGCCGCATCAGGCGGGGGCGATTTTACTGCTGATGCCGACGAAGTTTGACGCAGGTCAACGGCGCTTTTCGGCCCCGTCGGCATGGGTACGGCCACCATATGCCCGAAGGGGAAAATAAAGTGGCATCGACAGCACAGGTGCAACCGACCCGAAGCCAGCAGAACGGCGCGCTGACGCTCAGCACCGTCGCCTTCACTGTGTGTTTCGCGGTGTGGACGATCTTTGCGATTGTCGGCATCGAAATCAAAAGGGAACTCGGCCTTAGCGAGACCCAGTTCGGCCTGCTCATCGGCACGCCGATCCTGACCGGGTCGCTGGTGCGCGTCTTTCTGGGCGTGTGGACCGACCAGTTCGGCGGCCGGATCGTCTTTCCGCTGACCATGCTGGCATCGGCGGGGGCGACCTTCCTGTTGTCGCACGCCGCAACCTATCCGCTGATGCTGCTCGCCGCGCTGGGGATGGGTGTCGCGGGCGGCGGCTTCTCGGTCGGCGTCGCCTATGTGTCCAAATGGTATCCGCCCGAAAAACAGGGGTCGGCGCTCGGCGTCTTCGGAATGGGGAACGTCGGGGCGGCGGTCACCAAATTCTTCGCGCCCTGGGTGATGGTCGCGCTCGGCTGGCAGGCTGTGGCGCAGTTCTGGGCGGCGGGGCTCACCGCGGTCGCGGTGCTGTTCTTCCTGTTCGCGAAGGACGACCCGGCGCTCGCGGCCCGGCGACGCAGCGGCACTCCGCCGCGTTCGTTCCGGGAACAGCTCGCCCCGCTCAAGAATGAGCAGATCTGGCGCTTCTCGCTCTATTACTTCTTCGTCTTCGGCGCGTTCGTCGCGCTGGCGCTGTGGCTGCCCGAATATCTGATGGGAGTCTACGGCGTCGACGTGAAGGTCGCCGGCATGCTGGCGGCCGCCTTCTCGCTGTCCGCTTCGGTCTTCCGGGCCTATGGCGGCATGCTGTCCGATCGCTTCGGCGCCCGGCGCGTCATGTACATGACCTTCGGCATGTCGCTGGTGCTGCTGTTCATGCTCTCCTATCCGGCGACCGACTATACGGTTCACGGCATCCACGGCGACATCCGCTTCTCGACTTCGATGGGGCTCGTCCCCTTCGTGGTCGTGATCTTCATCCTCGGCTTCTTCATGTCGCTCGGCAAGGCGGCGGTCTACAAGCATATCCCCGTCTATTATCCCGACCATGTCGGCTCGGTCGGCGGTCTCGTCGGCATGATCGGCGGGCTGGGCGGGTTCGTGCTGCCGATCGTCTTCGGCGCCGTCAGCGACCTGACCGGCATCTGGACGAGCTGCTTCGTCGTGCTGTTCCTGCTGGTGGCGGTCGCCTTCATCTGGATGCACACGGCGGTCCGCCAGATGGAGCGCGAAGCCGCCGAAGCGACCACCCTGCCGCCTTTCCCCGAACTGGCGAAGGTCCATGCCGAGCGCGTCAAGGCGCAGCAGGCCGTTCACGCCGCGACCGGCTCGCCGCGTGTGCTCAAGGAGTGGCAGCCGGAAGACCCCGGCTTCTGGAAGGAGGTCGGCCAGAAAGTGGCGCACCGCAACCTGTGGCTTTCCGTGCCCGCGTTGCTGCTGGCGTTCGCGGTGTGGATGGTCTGGTCGGTGGTCGTGGCAAAGCTGCCGCTGATCGGTTTCAACTACACCACCGACCAGCTCTTCTGGCTCGCGGCGCTTCCCGGCCTGTCGGGCGCGACCTTCCGCATCTTCTACAGTTTCATGGTGCCGATCTTCGGCGGCCGGCTGTGGACGACGCTGAGCACGGCATCGCTGCTGATCCCCGCTTTCGGAATCGGCTATGCGGTGCAGAATCCCGCGACGCCCTATTTCATCTTCCTGGTGCTGGCGCTGCTGTGCGGCTTCGGCGGGGGCAATTTCGCTTCTTCGATGGCGAATATCGGTTTCTTCTTTCCCAAGGCGCAGAAGGGCAGCGCGCTGGCCGTCAACGCGGGCCTCGGCAATCTGGGCGTGTCGGTGATGCAGTTCGGCGTCCCGCTCGTCATTACCGCGGGGGTGTTCGGCGCGCTCGGCGGCACGCCGCAGATCGCCACCGACGGCAGCCAGCTCTGGCTCCAGAACGCGGGCTTCATCTGGGTGCCTTTCATCATCGCCTCGACGATCCTCGCCTGGCTGGGGATGAACGACATCGCCGATGCGAAGGCGAGCTTCGCCGAGCAGGCGGTGATCTTCCAGCGCAAGCACAACTGGCTGATGAGCTGGCTCTATACCGGCACGTTCGGGTCGTTCATCGGCTTTTCCGCAGGCCTTCCCCTGCTCGCCAAGCATCAGTTCCCCGATGTCGACGTGCTGAAGTTCGTCTTCCTCGGCCCGCTCGTCGGCGCGATCAGCCGCGCGGCGACCGGCTGGATTTCCGACCGCTGGGGCGGCGCACGGGTCACCTTGTGGGTGTTCCTGCTGATGATGGCCGGCGTCGTCGGCGTGATCTATGCGCTCGAAGCCGAAAGCTGGTGGGGTTTCCTCGGCATGTTCGTGTTCATGTTCGCTGTCACCGGGGTGGGCAACGCCTCCACCTTCCAGATGATCCCCAACATCATGCGGCTGGAGGTACCGCGCCTGATGCCGCATCTGTCCGCAGCCGACCAGCTGCGGCAGGCGGAGAAGGAATCGGCGGCGATCGTCGGCTTCACCTCCGCCATCGCGGCCTATGGCGCCTTCTTCATCCCCAAGAGCTTCGGCTCCTCCATTTCGGCGACGGGGTCGCCGCTGGCGGCGCTGATCGGCTTCCTCCTCTTCTATGCGAGCTGCGCCACGCTGACCTGGTTCGTCTACACGCGGCGCGGCGGACTGCTGTATGATATCGAGCGGGGACGCGTTCCCGCCCCTGCCGCCCCATCCACCCTCACCCAGGGAGTTTCCGCATGAGCCAGCTGCTCGACCGCCTGACCTTCTTCCGCAAGACGAAGCAAAGCTTTGCCGACGGGCACGGCGTCACCACCAACCAGAGCCGCGACTGGGAGGACGGCTATCGCAAGCGCTGGCAGCACGACAAGATCGTGCGCTCGACGCACGGCGTGAACTGCACCGGCTCCTGTTCGTGGAAGATCTACGTCAAGGGCGGGATCATCACCTGGGAAACGCAGCAGACCGACTATCCGCGCACGCGGCCCGACCTGCCCAACCACGAACCGCGCGGCTGCCCGCGCGGCGCGAGTTATAGCTGGTACATCTATTCGGCGCAGCGCCTGAAATATCCGATGGTGCGCTCACGCCTGCTCAAACTGTGGCGCGCGGCGCGGGCGATCCGCACGCCGGTCGCCGCCTGGGCGTCGATCGTCGAGGATCCGGCGAAGCGCAAGAGCTACACCGCGATCCGCGGCCATGGCGGCTTCGTCCGGTCGACCTGGGACGAGGTGAACGAGATCATCGCCGCCGCCAACGCCTATACGGTCAAGACCCACGGCCCCGACCGGGTGGTCGGCTTTTCACCGATCCCGGCGATGTCGATGGTCTCCTATGCCGCGGGCGCGCGCTATCTATCGCTGCTCGGCGGCACCTGCCTCAGCTTCTACGACTGGTACTGCGACCTGCCGCCGTCCAGCCCGCAGACCTGGGGCGAGCAGACTGACGTCCCCGAAAGCGCCGACTGGTACAACGCCGGCTTTCTGATGATGTGGGGCTCCAACGTGCCGCAGACACGCACGCCCGACGCCCATTTCATGACCGAGGCGCGCTACCGCGGCACCAAGGTCGCCGTCGTCTCCCCCGACTATGCCGAGGCGACCAAGTTCGCCGACCTCTGGCTCAATCCCAAGCAGGGCACCGACGCCGCGCTGGCGATGGCAATGGGCCATGTCATCCTGCGCGAATTCCACCTCGACCGGCAGGCCGAATATTTCGAGGATTATTGTCGCAAATATTCGGACATGCCGATGCTGGTCCGGCTGGTGCCCGGCAAGGGCGGGCTGGTCCCCGAACGGCTGGTGCGCGCGTCCGATTTCGCCGATGCGCTCGGCGAGGCCAACAACCCCGAATGGAAGACGGTGGCGATCGACGCCAACACCGGCCGGCCGGTGGCGCCGCTCGGCTCGGCGGGCTTCCGCTGGGGCGAGCAGGGCAAGTGGAACCTCGAGGAAAAGGACGGACGGGGCGCGGACACGAACCTGCGCATGACCGCGATCCTCGATAGCGATCACGACGATGTCGTCGATGTCGCCTTCCCCTATTTCGGCAACCGCGAGCACGACCATTTCAAGGGCACCGAGCATTCAGACGTGCTGCCCCGCCGCGTGCCGGTGCGCGAAATGGCGCTGAAGGACGGCAAGGCCTATGTCGCCACGGTGTTCGACCTGTTTTGCGCGAATTATGGCCTCGACCGGGGGCTGGGCGGCGGGAATGTCGCGCGCGATTATGCGGAAAACATGCCCTACACGCCCGCGTGGGCGGAGCGGATCACCGGCGTGCCCGCCGACCAGATCATCACCATCGCGCGCGAATTCGCGCACAATGCGGAGATCACCAGGGGCAAGTCGATGGTGATCCTGGGGGCCGGCCTGAACCACTGGTACCACATGGACATGAACTATCGCGGCATCATCAACATGCTGGTGATGTGCGGGTGCGTCGGCCAGTCCGGCGGCGGCTGGTCGCACTATGTCGGGCAGGAGAAGCTGCGGCCGCAGACGGGCTGGACCGCGCTCGCCTTCGCGCTCGACTGGAACCGGCCGCCGCGCCACATGAACGGCACCAGCTTCTTCTATGCCCACACCGACCAGTGGCGCTACGAGACGCTGGACGTCGGGGAGATATTGTCCCCCACCGCGCCCGAGGGCGACTGGGACGCGAGCCTGATCGACTACAACGTCCGCGCCGAGCGCATGGGCTGGCTCCCGTCCGCGCCGCAGCTCAAGACCAATTCGCTGGACGTGGGCAAGGCGGTCAGGGCGTCGGGCAAGGAGGCGAAGGATTATGTCGCCGCGGCGCTGAAATCGGGCGAGCTGGAACTGTCCTGCCTCGACCCCGACAATCCGGCCAACTGGCCGCGCAACATGTTCGTCTGGCGCTCGAACCTGCTCGGCTCGTCGGGCAAGGGGCACGAATATTTCCTGAAGCATCTGCTTGGCACCGCGCACGGCGTCCAGGGCAAGGACCTGGGCGAGGCCGGCCGGCAGAAGCCCAAGGAAGTCGTGTGGCGCGACGAGGCGCCGCAGGGCAAGCTGGACCTGCTCGTCACGCTGGATTTCCGCATGTCGACGACCTGCGTCTATTCGGACATCGTGCTGCCGACCGCGAGCTGGTATGAAAAGGACGACCTCAACACGTCCGACATGCACCCGTTCATCCACCCGCTGTCCGCCGCGGTCGACCCGGTGTGGGAATCGCGCAGCGACTGGGAAATCTACAAGGGCATCGCCAAGCGATTCTCCGAGGTCGCGCCGGAGGTGCTGGGGGTCGAGCACGACGTGGTGCTGACCCCCATCCAGCACGACAGCCCCAACGAGATCGCGCAGCCCTTCGACGTCGCCGACTGGGGCAAGGGCGAAATCGAGCCCATCCCCGGCAAGACGATGGCGACCGTCGCGCTGGTCGAGCGCGACTATCCCAATCTCCACAAGCGCTTCACGTCGCTCGGCCCGCTGATGGAGAAGCTGGGCAACGGCGGCAAGGGCATCGGCTGGAACACCGACCACGAGGTCGAGAATCTGCGGGCGCTGAACGGCGCGGTGCTCGACGAAGGCGTGTCGAAGGGCCTGCCGCGGATCGACACCGCGATCGACGCGGCCGAGGTGATCCTGATGCTCGCGCCCGAAACCAACGGCGAGGTCGCGGTGAAGGCCTGGGGCGCGCTGTCGCAGAACACCGGGCGCGACCACACCCATCTGGCGCTGCCCAAGGAAGAGGAGAAGATCCGGTTCCGCGACATCCAGGCGCAACCGCGCAAGATCATCTCCTCCCCCACATGGTCGGGGCTGGAGAGCGAGCATGTCTGCTACAACGCCGGCTATACCAACGTCCACGAACTGATCCCGTGGCGGACGCTGACCGGGCGGCAGCAGCTGTATCAGGATCACAAGTGGATGCGCGCCTTCGGCGAAGGCTTCTGCGTCTATCGCCCGCCCATCGACACCAAGGCGGTGAAGCCGATGATCGACGAGGCGAAGGATGCGCCGCACGTCATCCTCAACTTCATCACCCCGCACCAGAAATGGGGCATCCATTCGACCTACACCGACAATCTGCTGATGCTGACGCTGTCGCGCGGCGGGCCGATCGTGTGGATGAGCGAGGTCGACGCCGCCAAGGCGGGGCTGGTCGACAACGACTGGGTGGAGGTTTTCAACAGCAACGGGGCGCTCGTCGCGCGCGTCGTCGTCTCGCAGCGCATGAAGGAGGGCACGCTGTTCATGTATCACGCGCAGGAGAAGATCGTGAACGTCCCCGGATCGCCGCTGACCGGACAGCGCGGCGGCATCCATAATTCGGTGACGCGCGCGGTCCTGAAGCCCACGCACATGATCGGCGGCTATGCCCATCTGGCCTATGGCTTCAACTATTATGGAACGGTCGGGTCCAACCGCGACGAATATGTGATCGTCCGCAAATTGCAGAAGGTCGACTGGCTCGAAGGGGCCCTCGCCGAAGGGGAGACGGTAGCATGAAGATTCGCGCCCAGATCGGCAAGGTGCTCAACCTCGACAAGTGCATCGGCTGCCACACCTGTTCGGTGACGTGCAAGAATGTGTGGACCAGCCGCGAAGGCATGGAATATGCCTGGTTCAACAACGTCGAGACCAAGCCCGGCATCGGCTATCCCAAGGACTGGGAGAATCAGAAGCGCTGGAACGGCGGCTGGGTCCGCACCGCGGGCGGTTCGATCCGCCCGCGCATGGGCGGCAAGTGGCGGTTGCTGGCCAAGATTTTCGCCAACCCGGACCTGCCCGAGATCGACGATTATTACGAGCCCTTCACCTTCGACTATGCCCACCTCCAGCAGGCGGGCGAAAGCAAGGCCTTCCCCACCGCGCGGCCGCGCAGCCTGATTTCGGGCGAGCGGATGGAAAAGGTGAAATGGGGCCCGAACTGGGAAGAGATACTGGGCGGCGAATTCGCGAAGCGGTCGGAGGATTACAACTTCGAGGGCGTCCAGAAGGAAATCTACGGCCAGTTCGAGAACACCTTCATGATGTATCTGCCGCGATTGTGCGAGCACTGCCTCAACCCGACGTGCGTCGCGGCCTGCCCGTCGGGCGCGATCTACAAGCGCGAGGAGGACGGTATCGTCCTGATCGACCAGGAGGCATGCCGCGGCTGGCGCATGTGCGTGTCGGGCTGTCCCTACAAGAAGATCTATTACAACTGGAAAACCGGCAAGTCGGAGAAGTGCATCTTCTGCTATCCGCGCATCGAGGCGGGACAGCCGACGGTCTGTTCCGAAACCTGCGTCGGGCGCATCCGCTATCTGGGCGTGATGCTCTATGACGCCGACCGCATCGAAGAAGCGGCGAGCGTCGAGGACGTCGAGGACCTCTATCAGGCGCAACTCGACATCTTCCTCGATCCCCACGATCCGGCGGTGATCGAACAGGCGCGCAAGGACGGCGTCCCCGAAGCGTGGCTGGAGGCGGCGCGCCATTCGCCCGTCTACAAGATGGCGATGGAATGGAAGGTCGCCTTTCCGCTCCATCCCGAATATCGCACGCTGCCGATGGTCTGGTACGTGCCGCCGCTGTCGCCGATCAACTCGGCGGCGACCGCGGGGCAGATTTCGGTCAACAACGGCATGCCCGACGTCCGGTCGCTGCGCATCCCGCTCAAATATCTCGCCAACCTGCTGACCGCGGGCGACGAGGAGCCGATCGCGCGCTGCCTCGAACGGATGCTCGCCATGCGCGGCTACATGCGCGCGAAGACCGTCGAGGGCGTGCGGAACGAGGGCATTGCCTCGGCCGTCGGCCTGACCGGCGCGCAGATCGAGGAGATGTACAAGGTGATGGCGCTGGCGGACTATGAGGACCGTTTCGTCATCCCGACGGGCCACCGCGAGGATGCCGAGGACATGTTCGACGAGCGCGGATCGTGCGGCTTTTCGTTCGGCAACGGCTGTTCGAGCGGGACCAGCGAGACGAACCTGTTCGGCGCCCCGGCGCGCAAGAAGCTGCAAACGCCGACGGAGGTGTTCTGATGCGCGCGCTGCACCTCTTGTCGCTGCTGCTGCAATATCCGACACCCGAACTGCAGGCCGTCTGCGGCGAGATCCGCGAGCGGCTGGCGGCCGACGCGGACCTGCCGCCGGACACCGTCCGCCGGCTCCATCCGCTGCTGACCCGGCTGGCCGCGAGCGACATCTATGCCGCGCAGGAAGCCTATGTCGAGCTGTTCGACCGCGGCCGGGCGCACAGCCTGCACCTGTTCGAGCATGTCCACGGCGAAAGCCGCGACCGCGGCCAGGCGATGGTCGACCTGCGCGAACGCTATCTGGGCGCGGGGCTGGAGCCGACGGGGAACGAGCTGCCCGACTATCTGCCGCTCTTCCTCGATTATTGCTCGACGCTGCCGCCCGAGGCGGCGCGCGAGGCGCTGGCCGAACCGGGGGTTGTCCTGGTCGCGCTGGCGGCGCGGCTGGCCGAGCGCGAGTCGGACTATGCGCCGCTGCTCGCGCTGCTCTGCGACATCGCCGGCGTCGAACAGGACGAGGACGCGCAGAAGGCGCTGTCGCCCGTCGACGACCCCGCCGACCTGGAGGCGCTCGACCGGCAATGGGCCGAGGAGGAAATCCGCTTCACCGCCGACGCCGCACCCGACCCCAATGCCCCCTGCCCGCAGGTGAGCGGCATGCTGGACCGCATGCGCGATCCCGCGCCGGCCACGACAAGCCCAAGGAACTGAGTCATGGACACATATCTCAATCACCTGCTGTTCGGGATCTATCCCTATATCGCGCTGGCGACGCTGGTCGTGGGTTCAATCATCCGCTTCGACCGGGAACCCTACAGCTGGCGCTCGGGTTCCAGCCAGCTGTTGCGGCGCAGGCAATTGATGTGGGGCTCCGTGCTGTTCCATATCGGGGTGCTGATCGTGCTGTTCGGCCATATCTTCGGCCTGTTGGTGCCGATCTGGATTTACGAGAGCTTTCACATCCAGCACGCCTGGAAGCAAGGGCTGGCGGTATTTGGCGGCGGCATCGCGGGCGCCTTCGCCTTCGCCGGCGCCTCCATGCTGCTGCATCGCCGCCTGTTCGACCCGCGCATCCGGGCCAACTCGGCCTTCGCGGACACCGGAATCCTCGTCCTGCTGTGGTTGCAGCTGGCGCTCGGTCTCGCCACGGTGCCGATCTCTCTCAGCCATATGGACGGCGAGCAGATGGTGCGCTTCATGGCGTGGGCGAACGGCATCTTCACGTTCAATCCCACGGCGTCGCTGTTCCTCGACGGATCGCACTGGATATTCCGCCTCCATATCTTTCTTGGCCTGACGATTTTCCTGCTGTTCCCCTTCACGCGCCTCGTCCACATGCTCTCGGCCCCCGTGCGCTATCTGTGGCGCGGCGGCTATCAGATCGTCCGGTCGCGGCGGAGCATGAGCCATGGCTGACACAATGGAACGCGCCGCGGTGCGGGTCGGCGGGGTGGAAATCCCGGCCGCCGCGATCGCCGCCGAAGCGCAGAACCACCCGGCGCAGGACGCCGACAGCGCGTGGACGGCGGCCGCCGAAGCGCTCGTCATCCGCCAGCTGCTGCTCGACGAGGCCGACCGCCAGGGCATCGTGGCCGACGAGCGCACCGACGCCGACGGCCGCACGCTGGCCGAGGAGGACGCCCGCATCGACGCGCTGCTGGCCGGCGCGGTGCGCGTCCCCCAGGCGACCAGCGTGGAGGCGCGCCGCTATTACGACCGCCACCGCGACCGCTTCGCCAGCGAGACGCTGATCGAGGCGGAGCATATCCTGCTGTCGGCCGACCCCGCCGATTCCTTCGCCTATGGGCTGGCGGTCGGCGACGCCCGGATGCTGATCCGCAAGATCGAGGCCGATCCCGCCTGCTTCGCCGCGCTGGCGCGCGAGCATTCCGCCTGCCCGTCGAAGGCGCAGGGCGGCAACCTCGGCCAGATCGGGCGCGGCCAGACGGTGCCCGCGTTCGAGCAGGCATTGTTCGGCCTTGGCGAAGGCGAGTTGTGCCGCGAACCCGTGCGCTCCCCCTATGGCGTGCATGTGGTGCGGGCCGGGCGGCGGATCGACGGGCAGCAGCTTCCCTTCGATGCGGTCGAGGCGACGATCCGCGACTATCTGGAGGAAGCGAGCACGCGCCGCGCCATGGCGCAATATCTGTCCATCATCGCCAGCGAAACGACGGTCGAGGGCGTCGCGCTGCCGATGGCCGACGGGCCGCTGGTGCAGTGACGATCGAGCGCATCCGCGACCGGCTGACCACGGCGCCGGACGGCGACCGCGGCCTGACCGACGCCATCGGGCGACGGTTCGAATATCTGCGCCTGTCGCTGACCGACGTCTGCAACTTTCGCTGCACCTATTGCCTGCCCGACGGCTATCGCAAGCGGCACGGGCGCCCGGCCGACCTGTCGGTGGCGGAGATGCGGCGCGCGGTCGGCGCCTTCGCCCGGCTCGGGCTGTGGAAGGTGCGGCTGACCGGCGGCGAGCCGACGCTGCGCCCCGATTTCGAGGATGCGGCGCGCGCGATCGCGGCGGTGCCCGGCATCCGCCGGATCGCGATGACCACCAACGGCTATCGGCTCGCGGACCGCGCCGCCGCGTGGCGCGACGCGGGGGTGAGCGCGATCAACATCAGCGTCGACTCGCTCGATCCGGCCCGCTTCGCCGCGATCACCGGGCACGACCGGCTGGCCGAGGTGCTGCGCGGCATCGAGGCCGCGCGCGCGGCGGGGTTCGACAGCATCAAGATCAACGCGGTGCTGATGCGCGGGGTCAACGACGACGAACTGGCGGCGATGACCGACTTCATCGCCGAGCGCGACCTGTCGCTGCGCTTCATCGAGGTGATGCGCACCAACGACAACACCGCCTTTTTCAAGACGCGCCACCTCGCCGGCCAGACGGTGATCGACCGGCTGGAGCAGGCCGGCTGGCGGCGGCTGCCGCGCGCGGCGGGCGCCGGGCCGGCGGTCGAATATGCGCACCCCGCCTCGCGCGGCCGGATCGGCATCATCGCGCCCTATGCCAAGGACTTCTGCGCCAGCTGCAACCGCCTGCGCATCTCGTCCGACGGCAAGCTGCATCTGTGCCTGTTCGGCGACGGGGGGCTCGACCTGCGGCCGCTTTTGCAGCAGGATGCCGACGCGGAGGCGCTGATCGCACGCATCCGCGCGCTCACCGCCACCAAGGCGCCGGCGCACCGGCTGCACCAGAACAACAGCGGCGCGACGCCGCACCTCGCATCCATCGGGGGCTGACATGACGGACGGAAAGGAAGCCCGGTTGCAGATCGAACTGTGCGGACGGCTGGCCGACCCCTGCGGACGGGTCGTCGAGATCGCGGTTCCCGACGCGGGCCTGTCGGTGACGGCGATGCTCGCCGCGCTTGAGCAAACACATCCCGCGCTGCGGCAGCCGCTGGCGCGCGGCCGCATCCGCGCCTGCATCAACGAGGTCGTGGCGCCGCGCGACGCATGGGTCGCGCCCGGCGACCTCGTGGCGCTTTTCCCGCCGGTGTCGGGCGGATGACCGGCGAGGTCGAACTGACGCCGGACGCGAA
>NZ_BCUA01000071.1 GCF_001591045.1 Sphingopyxis granuli NBRC 100800
CGACGCCGGGGCCGGTGCGGCTCGCCGGCGCGGGCAACAGCGTCGCCGCCGCGCTCGCCGTCGCTGATCCCGCGCTCGACCTCGCGCACCCGCTCAAGGGGCCGTTCCGCACCGTCGCCACCGGCGGCGAAGCGGCCGCCGCCGCGGCGATGACGATGGCACGCCACGCGGGCCTGCTTCCCGCCTTCTTCGTGCGTCCGGCCGCCGGCGGCGTCGAGGCCGAATGCACCGACGGCGACGTCGCCGCGCTGCTCGACCCCGCGCGTCTCGCGATCGCGGCGCGCGCGCGCCTGCCCGTCGCGGCGAGCGAGACCGCCGAGATCGTCGCCTTCCGCAGCCCGGAGGAGGCGTCGGACCATGTCGCGCTCGTCATCGGCCGGCGCGACGCCAACCCGCCGGTCGTCCGCCTGCACAGCGAATGCCTGACCGGCGACGTGCTCGGCAGTCTCAAATGCGATTGCGGGCCGCAGCTTCACGCCGCGCTCCACGCGATGGCCGACGCACCGTGGGGGGTGCTGCTCTACCTCAGGCAGGAAGGGCGCGGCATCGGCCTCGTCAACAAGCTGCGCGCCTATGCGTTGCAGGATCAGGGCTACGACACGGTCGACGCCAACCTGCGGCTCGGCTTCCCGGTCGAGGCGCGCGACTTCGCGATCGCCGGGCGAATGCTCGACCTGTTGGGAATCGCGCGCATCCGGCTGATGACCAACAACCCCGAAAAGGTCGCGCGGCTGGAGAAGGAAGGCGTCGAGGTGGTCGAACGCATCCCGCTCGCGCTGCCGACCAATCCGCACAATGAACATTATCTCGCGACCAAGCGCGACCGGACGGGGCATCAGCTTTAACGCGGCCCCTCGTGCCACATGGGTCGCGCGAAGACACGAAGGGATTTCCCTCGACCCGTTTGTGCTGAGCTTGTCGAAGCACCGTCCTTCTTGCGGCGCCCAAAAGAAAGAACGGCCCTTCGACAAGCTCAGGGCGATCGGTGTCCAGTCTTGGTGTCTTTGTGTCTTCGTGCGAGCCGATTCAATGCACGAACCGCGCCACGACGTCGCGATAGCTGCGGCTGACCTTCACCTGCGCGCCCGACCCCAGGATCAGGAAGCATTCGCCGTTGGTGTGCGGCCTGACCTGCTTGACCTGGCTGAGGTTGACGATCGTCGAGCGATGCACGCGCTGGAAATTCCGCGGGTCGAGCCGCTTTTCCAGATCCTTCATCGTCTCGCGCAGGATCAGGCTGTTGTCGGCGGTATAGATGCACATGTAATCGCCCGCGGCATCGATCCGCTCGATGCTGTCGACGTCGACGCGGAAAATCTGGCCGCGATCCTTGATGTTGATCATCTTTTCATAGCGGTCGGCGGCGGGCGCCTCGGCCGCCGTCTCGCCCTCGAATTCCTCCACCGCCTCGGGCGCGACCTCGGCGAGCACGGTCTTCAGCCGTTCGACCTCGGCGGCGCCGCGCTTCTCGGTCAGCCGCTGGCGGACGCGGTCGAGCGCGTCGGCGAGCCGTTCGGGTTCGACCGGCTTGACCAGATAGTCGACCGCCTGCGCCTCGAAGGCGCGGATCGCATGGTCCGAATAGGCGGTGACGAACACCACCAGCGGCGGTTCGACCTCCATCAGCCCCTGGATCACCGAAAAGCCGTCGAACCCCGGCATCTGAATGTCGAGGAAGACGAGGTCGGGCTTGTGGGTCTTGATCTTTCGGATGGCCTCGCGGCCGTTCAGGGCGGTGTCGACAACCTCGACATCCGGGTGCGCTTCGAGCCTGAGTTGCAGGCCCTGGGTCGCCAGTTTTTCATCATCCACCAGGATGGTTCTGATCGTCATGTCGCTTCGGTTCCAATCCTTGCCTGTCCATCGGGCTGAAACGGAAACTCGATCGTCACCGTGAAACCGCCGTCATCGCCCGACTGCGCATCGAACCTGTGCTGGTCGCCGAACGCCTGGGCCAGCCGGTCCCTGATGTTCGCTAAACCCACGCCCGTCGATTCCGTTGCAATGCCCGTCGTGGGGTCCGCGCCGTCGGCTGACAATCCCGCGCCGGTATCGGACACGGTAATCCGAACCTTTTGACCGGCAAGCTGTGCGGAAATGGTGATATCGGCGCCCTCTTCCTGCGGCGTCACCGCATATTTGATCGCATTCTCGATCAGCGGCTGGAGCAGCAGTGAGGGCAATCGCGCCCGCGCGACGCCGGGATCGATATGGAAATGCGGGCGCAGCCGGTCCTCGAAGCGCATCTTCTCGATATCGAGATAGAGCTTCAGCGTCTCGATCTCCTGCGCCAGCGTCACCTGCGCCGTCGGTTCGTTGGCGAGCGTGTAGCGCAGGAAGGCCGACAAGCGCGACAGCATCGCATTCGCCGGTTCGGACTGCTTGAGCAGCACCAGCGTCGAAATACTGTTCAGTGTGTTGAACAGGAAATGCGGATTGAGCTGATAGCGCAGCATCGCGAGCTGCGCCGACGCCGCCTGCGCCTCCAGCCGCAGCACGCGGTCGCTCTGCTCCTCGAGTTGGAGGAAATAGTTGATCGCGAAATAGAGCGCCGACCAGGCGGCCAGCGTCGTCGCGTCGATATAGATGGCGACCAGCAGCAGGCCGGTGAAGCTCGTGTCGCTGTCGGGTTTCAGTATCTGGAGGAACCAGGCGTCGATGAAGGCCCAGATCGCGGTCGCGATCGCCAGCACCCCGAAGCACGCCCCCCACATCAGGATGGTGCGGCGATTGATCAGCGCGCGATAGCAGACCGACAGCAGCAGCGTCAGCGAAAAGCCCGTGACCGCCGAAACGACGACGAGGACGAGGAAATCGAAGGTCTGCCCGCCCGCGAACCCCGACATCGCGCGCAGCCCGAACCAGGCGAGCCAGCCCAGGATCTGGAGGTTCCAGAAGGCGCGAATCTTGTTGCCGAAAAAGGGCCCCGGCGAGGTCAGTCCGAACAGCGGCATGAGAGAGGCGGAGTCCGGACGATCAGCGGGCGGCGCGTGCGCGGCTCATTCGGCCGCGACCGGATCGACGCGCGCGTCGGCCCGCACCCGCGCCTGGCCGAGCGGCTGCAGTTCGGACCGATGCTTCCACAGCAGCTCCTTGTATCCCAGCGGCCTGCCGTCGTGCGCGGTGATCGTCACCGGGCCGATCGGCTGTTCGTCGCGCACGTCGACGAGCACCGGGGTCGAAGGCACGCCGGCGCCCCATTTCTCGCCCCATTGCCGCAGCGCGATCATCGCGGGCAGCAGCTCCAGCCCCTTTTCGGTAAGCTCGTAGCGGACCTTGCGGCGATCCTCGGCCATCACCTCGCGCGCCATGATGCCATGGTCGACCAGCCGCGACAGCCGGTTCGACAATATGTTGCGCGCGATGTTCAGCTCGTGCTGGAATTCCTCGAAATGATGCACGCCGTTGAAGGCGGCGCGCAGGATCATGAACGACCATCTCTCGCCCATCGCTTCGAGCGCCAGCGGCAACGCGCACTGCCCCCCGACCAGATCGTTCAACGGTTCGCGCAGCTTTTCCATGGACCCAGCACTTTTTCCCATGACTCGGCACTAACGCATTATCCGTGCCAACGCCAAAAGTTTATGGCGCGCGCCGCCGCCCGGCCGATACCCCGTTCGAACGCCGCGACGCATTTTCGCATTGCAATTAACGGCGCTTGCACGACATTGACGGCAATGCTCAGGCAATATGAACTTGTCGAACGCGTGCGCGCCTACGATCCCGACGTCGACGAGGCGCTGCTCAACCGCGCCTATGTCTTCACCGTCCAGAAGCACGGCAGCCAGAAGCGCGCGTCGGGCGACCCCTATTTCAGCCATCCGGTCGAGGTCGCGGGCATATTGACCGACCTGCATCTCGACAGCGAGACGATCGTCACCGCGCTGCTCCACGACACGCTCGAGGACACGCTGACCACCCCCGAAGAGATCGAGCGGCTGTTCGGTCCCGACGTGACGCGCCTGGTCGACGGCGTCACCAAGCTCAGCAAGATCGAGGCGCAGACCGAGAATGAGCGCGCGGCCGAGAATCTGCGCAAGTTCCTGCTCGCCATGTCGGACGACATCCGCGTGCTGCTGGTCAAGCTGGCCGACCGGCTGCACAACATGCGCACGCTGCATTTCATCCAGAAGCCCGAAAAGCGCCGCCGCATCGCCCGGGAGACGATGGACATCTATGCCCCGCTCGCCGAGCGGATCGGCATGTACGAGTATATGCGCGAGATGCAGCTGCTCGCCTTCCGCGAGCTGGAGCCGGAGGCCTATGCGACGATCACCGGCCGCCTCGCCAAGCTGACCGCCGGCGGCAAGGACAAGGTCACCGCGATCAGCCGCGAATTCAAGGACCTGCTGGCAAAGAACGGCATAGAGGCCGACGTGTCGGGGCGCGAGAAGCATCCCTATTCGATCTGGCGCAAGATGCAGGAACGCCACGTCAGCTTCGAACAGGTGACCGACATCATCGCCTTTCGCGTCATCACCCCGACCGACGCCGACTGCTATGCCGCGCTCGGCCTCTTCCACCGCAAGTGGAAAATGGTCCCCGGCCGCTTCAAGGACTATATCTCGACGCCGAAGCGCAACGGCTACAAGTCGCTGCACACGACGATCATGCACCAGCAGAACATGCGGATCGAAATCCAGATCCGCAGCCGCGAAATGCACCAGCAGTCCGAATATGGCCTCGCGGCGCACTGGGCCTACAAGCAGGGCGGCAGCGGCCCCGACGGGCAGGCGGGCTGGATTCGCGACCTGCTCGAAATCCTCGAACAGACGCACGATCCGGACGAGTTCCTCGAGAACACCCGCATCGCCATGTATCAGGACCGCATCTTCGCCTTCACGCCGAAGGGCAGCCTGTTCCAGCTTCCCAAGGGCGCGACGCCGGTCGACTTCGCCTATGCGGTGCACACCGGGCTCGGCGACCGGACGGTGGGGGCCAAGGTCAACGGCCGCCTCGTCCCGCTGCGCACCCAGCTCGTCAACGGCGACACGGTCGAAATCCTGACGTCGGACAAGCAGACGCCGCAGCCCGCGTGGCTGGGCTTCGCCGTCACCGGCAAGGCGCGTGCGGCGATCCGCCGCCATGTGCGGTCGAAAGAGCGCGTCGAGCTCGCGGCGCTGGGGCGCAAGATCTACGAGGAGATCGTCCAGCGCCTGCCCGGCCGCATCGGCGACAAGGCGCGCGCCGCCGCGGTCGAGCGGCTGAAGCTTGACGACGACACCGCGCTCTATGTCGCGATCGGCAAGCGCCAGCTTTCGGACAATGCCGTCATGGAGGCGCTGGTGCCCGGCATCACCGCCGAGATGAAGACCAAGCCCGGCAAGCTGCGGCAGGGCGCCGCCGTGTCGATCGCGGGGCTGACGCCGGGGGTCGCCTACAAGCTCGCCGCCTGCTGCCATCCGGTTCCCGGCGACCGCATCGTCGGCCTCGCGCGGCCCGGCGAGGGGATCGAGGTGCATGTCATCGACTGCCCCAGCCTCGCCGACGGGATCGACGCCGACTGGATCGACCTGCGCTGGCAGGAGAATAGCGAGGGCGGCAACGCGCGGCTGTGCGTCGTCATCATGAACGAGCCGGGGACGCTCGCCGAAATGTCGGGCATCCTCGCCGCCAATTCGGCGAACATCACCAATCTGCGGCTGTCGAATCGCGAGGGCGGCTTTCACACCTATGACGTCGTCGTCGAGGTGCGCGACGTCCATCATGTGATGCGCATCCTGTCGGCGCTGCGCGCCTCGGACACGGTGGTGCAGGCAGAGCGGCTTTAGCAGCGCGATCATGTTGGATGAACCACGCCGTGTCCCCGCGCAGGCGGGGACCCAGAGCGACATGGCGCCGACCTTGGCTCTTCGAAGCTCCGGGCTCCCGCCTTCGCGGGAGCATGTGGCCTTGCAAGCCAAGACGATCAGACTCTAACGGGGCCGCCCTCAGCCCGAATCGTCATTGCGAGCAAAGCGAAGCAATCTCCAGCCATCGTCCGGCCCTGCCGGGACCGGAGATTGCCGCGCTCGCACTACGAAGAAGAGGGGCGCCCCCGGGCTCAATAACCCTCGGTCGCCTTGAGGAACCAGATGCGCTGCTGCGTCTCGTCGGCCCAGCCGTCGACAAGCCCGCTGGTCGCGATGTCGCCTTCGGCCTCGGCCGCGTCCTTGGCTTCGTGGAGCCGTTCGAGCAGCGTCTCATTGTCCTTGGCGAGGGTGCGGACCATCGTGTCGGCGTCGACCCCGGCCTTGTCGTCGTCCTTGATCGACTGGTGCCGCCCGATATCGCCGATCGAACGAAGCGTCGTGGCGCCATTCTTGCGCACCCGCTCCGCGATCAGGTCGGTGGTCGCCAGGATCTGGGCCGCCTGTTCGTCGAACAGCAGGTGCAGGCTGCGGAAATGCGGGCCCTGAACGTGCCAGTGATAATTCTTGGTCTTGAGATAGAGAGCAAAGCTGTCGGCGAGGAGCGCATTGAGCGCGTCGGCGATCGCGGGCTGGTTCTTCTGGGGCATGAATTGTCCTTTCGTTTGCTTTTCCTTCATATAGCCGAAGCCGGTCAAAAGTTCCCATGGAACCTCTTGGCCGCTGTCATCGAGAAATTCGATGACCGATGGAAAAACGGGCGGAACCTACAAGCCGAAGGCGGTCATCGCCGCGCGCGCGCCCCACAGCAGCAGGATCGCGGCGGCGCCCCATCGGATGACCGATGCGGAGCGATGCGCGGTGAGCCCGGGACCGAAAGCCAGCACGGGCAGCAGCGCCAGCACCCAGCCGATGAAGCCGCCCGCAGCGGCCCAGACGCCCGCGCCGCTCGTCGCCGCGAGCGCGCCGATCAGGACGTGGCTGCGATCGCCGAACTGGACCAGCAACAGCCGCGCCGCCAGCAGCGGCGCCGGCAGTTCCGCCTCGCGCTCCGCCGGAGATGCCGCCGCGCCGCGCCAGACGAGCGCGCCCGCGGCGGTCAGCAGGGCAAGGGCCAGCAGCAGCGCGACGACGCCCTGTCCGATCATGCGGTTGGCGATGCTCCCCGCGACCGCGGCGATCAGCGCGTTGGCGCCGAAGGTTCCGAAAGCGATGGCGACGGTGCGGCGCCGGTCGGCGCGCCGGGCCAGCAGCTCCGACAGGAAACGCCCCGCGCGCCCGTCGGCATTGGCGAGCGCCACCGCGACGAGGGCGAGCATGATGGCATCCATGACAGGCGATGTGCGGCGTCAGCGGCGCGGCGTCAATGCCCGAGCCGGGTCGCCACCGAGGCGAGCCACGCCTCCTGCGCCGCGGCGGGAAGCGGTCCCGGCGGCGCGCCGGCGGCGTCGCTCATCGCGTCGAGATAGGTGCGGATCGCGGTCTGGAAGCCGCCCGCCGCCACCGCCGATTCGAGCCGGCTCGCCAGCGTTTCGACCATCGCGAAACCATGGTCGCGCGCGAGGCGCCGGATATCGTCGACGCCTTCGACGAACTGCGACAGCGCGCAATGCGGCAGCGCGTCGGCGAGCGCGCCGATCTGGCCGGTGATCCGGCGCTGGATGTGATGAACCGGGTCGCTATGGCCGTGCATGACGCATCCCCTCCCCCTCGGGCGGATCATGCGCGCTTTTGGTTAACAGGCGGTTGAGGCGGCCGCCCCGCGAGACGGGTCAGCGGTGTCCCATGGCGCTGCCGAGCGCCAGCTTGCAGCTGTACATGTCGCGGTCAGCGGCGGCCAGTATGTCCGATTCGGTCATCCCGGTCCGCAGCATCGCGACCCCGAAACAGGCCGACAGGGTGATCGCATGCCCATCGTAGACGGCGGGCGTCGCCGCCAGCACATGCTGCAGCCGTTCGACCTGCGCGCGCGCGCCGGCCTCGCTCGACTGGTCGAGGATCAGCCCGAACTCGTCGCCGCCGATCCGCGCCGCGACGTCGGTCGATCGGATCGATTCCTGCATCCGCTTCGCCACCTCGAGCAGCGCGAAATCGCCTGCGGCGTGGCCGAGGCTGTCGTTGATCCGCTTGAGCTGGTTGAGGTCGGCGAAGACGATCGCCGCGCTTTCCGCATGGCGTTCGAAACGGGCGATGCGCTGGTGGATCGCGGTCAGGAAATAGCGGCGGTTGAATAGCGGGGTCAGCGTGTCGCGTTCCGACACGCGTTCGAGCTCGGCGACGGCAATCTTCAATATGCGGTTCTCGCGGCGCAGCGCGTCGCGTTCGCGACGCATGTCGCGGAGCTGATCTTCGATGGAGTCGACGGATATGACGCCGGTCCGGTCGACCGCGATCCGTGCCCCCCCCATGCTGTCCATCCATCGTCCCCGAAGCGAACCCCCGCCCCCGGCCGGGTGCCGGCGAGCTGCGTGGAACGACGATAGCCGCCACTTGATACCAATCGGTAAACGGGGTCCCAAGCCGGCGTTGCTCCCGCCTTCCCGACCCGCTAGGGGGACCGGACGGCGGTGAATCGCCGCGGCAGGGAGATTGGGGTGATGGGCGAAGCGGCGCCGGACACCGGCATCAGCGTCGGCGTGATCATGGGCAGCCAGTCGGACTGGCCGACCATGGCGCATGCCGTGCAGGTCCTCGAGGAACTGGGGATCGCGCACGAGGTGCGGATCGTCTCCGCGCACCGCACCCCCGACCGGCTCGTCGCCTATGCCCGCGAAGCGGCGGATCGCGGGCTGAAGGCGATCATCGCCGGCGCCGGCGGCGCCGCGCACCTGCCCGGCATGATCGCATCGATGACGCGCGTCCCGGTGCTGGGCGTCCCCGTCCAGTCGGCGGCGCTGAACGGCATGGACAGCCTGCTGTCGATCGTCCAGATGCCCGGCGGGGTGCCGGTGGCGACCTTCGCGATCGGCAAGGCGGGCGCGACCAACGCCGGCCTGTTCGCCGCCGCGCTGCTTGCGAACGCCGACGCCGGCCTTGCGCAAAGACTCGACGCCTGGCGCGCCGCGCAGACCGAGGGCGTCGCCACGATTCCGGTGCGCGAGGGCTGATCGCGGATGCTGCCGCCCGGCTCGACCATCGGCATATTGGGCGGCGGCCAGCTCGGCCGCATGCTCGCCGCCGCCGCCGCCCGGCTCGGCTATCGCACCCATGTCTATGCCCCCGACCGCGAAAGCGTCGCAGCGGAAGTCGCGGCGATGCATACGCGCGCGGCGTGGGACGACGAGCAACGGCTGGCCGCCTTCGCCGCCGCCTGCGACGTCGTGACCTTCGAGTTCGAGAATGTTCCCGTCGACACGGTGCGCTTCCTGTCGGGACATGTCGCGGTGCGCCCCGGCGCGAAAAGCCTGGAGGTCGCGCAGGACCGGCTCGCCGAAAAGGCGTTCGTCGCCGGTCTCGGCGGCCGCACCGCGCCCTTCGCCGCGGTGCCCGACCGCGCCGCGCTCGACGCCGCGCTCGCGGCGATCGGCACGCCCGCGATCCTCAAGACGGTGCGCATGGGCTATGACGGCAAGGGGCAGGCGCGGATCGCCTCGCCCGACCCGGCCGATGCCGATGCCGCGTGGCAGGCGATCGGCGCGCGCGCCGCGATCCTCGAAGGCTTCGTCGCCTTCGCGCACGAATTTTCGGTGATCCTGGTGCGCGGCCTCGACGGCGAGACGCGCGTCTGGGACAGCCCGCTCAACGTCCACGAAGCGGGCATCCTGCGCGCCTCGACGCTGCCGCCGCCGCCGATCGTCCTCGACCAGCAGGCGGAGGCGCGCGCGTTGCTGGCGCAGGTCGCCGACGCGCTCGATTATGTCGGGGTGCTCGCCGGCGAATTCTTCGCGACCGACGCCGGGCCGCTGTTCAACGAGATGGCGCCGCGCGTCCACAACAGCGGCCACTGGACGATCGAGGGCGCGGTGGCGAGCCAGTTCGAAAATCATGTCCGCGCCGTCGCCGGCCTGCCGCTCGGCAGCACCGCCGTGCCGCGGCTGCCGGTTACCATGCACAATCTGATCGGCACCGACATCGACCGCGTCCCCGACCTGCTCGCCGACGGCGCCGCACACGTCCACCATTATGGCAAGACCGAAGTGCGTCCGGGGCGCAAGCTCGGCCATGTCACGTGGGTCGGTCCGGGCGCCGGCCCGGGGGTGGAATCAGAGGCCGCGCCCCGATGAAGCGTTCCGACATCACGCTGATCCTCGCCCGCGCCGCCAACGGCGTCATCGGCGCGGACGGAAAGATGCCGTGGCACCTGCCCGCCGACCTGCGCCGCTTCAAACAGCTCACCATGGGCCGTCCGATGATCATGGGGCGCAAGACCTTCGACAGCCTGCCCGCAGTGCTCGACGGGCGGCGCCACATCGTCCTCACCCGCGATCCCGGCTGGCACGAGGAGGGCGCCGAGCCCGCCGGGTCGTTCGAAGAGGCGCTGCGCCTCGCCAACGCGCCGCAGGCGATGGTGATCGGCGGCGCCGACATCTATCGCCTGTTCCTGCCGCTCGCGACGCGCATCGAACTGACCGAGGTGGCGCTGGAACCCGCGGGCGACGCGACCATCGCCTATCCCGACGCCCGCGAATGGCAGGAAATCGCGCGCGAGGACCACCCGGGCGAAGCCGGCCGGCCGGCCTACAGCTTCGTCACCTTCACCCGCAGGACCGGATAGGGGAGAAGAAGAATGCGCCGCTGGCTGATCGGACTTCTCGCGCTGCTGCTAGTCGCGGCGGCGGCCTTCTTCCTCTTCGCGCCGGGCATGATCGAGCGCGGCACGAACAAGATCGACGGCAAGCCGCTGCTTCAGGTCGGCGAACATACGAAGGCGCTGCACAAGACGCTGACGATCGTCGACCTGCACAGCGACAGCCTGCTGTGGAGCCGCGATTTCCTGAAGCGGGCGGATCGCGGCCACATGGACCTGCCGCGCCTCGCAGAGGGGAACGTCGCGCTCCAGATCCTGTCGAGCACGACAAAGGCGCCCAAGGGGCAGAATTACGACGCCAACGGCGACGACACCGACATTGTCACCAGTCTCGTCATCGCGCAGCTTCAACCGGTGCGGACGTGGAACTCGCTGCTCGAACGCTCGCTGTGGCATGCCGAGAAACTGCACCGTGCCGTCGCCGCGTCGCAGGGCCGGCTGATGGCGGTCGCGACGCAGCCGCAGCTCGACGCGCTGCTCGCGGCGCGGCGCACCAAGGCGCCGCCGCCGGTCGGCGCGATGCTCAGCGTCGAGGGGCTGCACGATCTCGAAGGCGATATCGACAATCTGGACAAGCTCTACGCCGCCGGCATCCGCATGGCGGGGATCACCCATTTCTTCGACAATATCTTCGCCGGGTCGATGCACGGCCTGAAAAAGGGCGGCCTCACCCCGCTCGGCCGACAGGTCGTGCAGCGCATGGAGGCGAAGGGGATGATCGTCGACATCGCGCATTGCAGCCACGCCTGCGTCGCCGACATATTGACGATGGCGCGCCGCCCCGTCGTCTCCAGCCACGGCGGGGTGCAGGCGACGTGCGGGGTCAACCGCAACCTTTCCGACGATGAGATTCGCGGGGTCGCCGCGACCGGCGGCGTGATCGGCATCGGCTATTGGGACGCCGCGGTCTGCGACACCTCGCCCGCGAGCGTGGCGAAGGCGATGAAGCACGTCCGCGACCTCGTCGGCATCGACCATGTCGCGCTCGGCAGCGACTATGACGGCGCGACGACGGTGCGCTTCGACACGTCGAAGCTGGTGCAGGTGACGCAGGCGCTGATCGACGCGGGCTTCACCGACGACGAAATCCGCGCCGCGATGGGCGGCAACGCGATCCGCGTCATCCGCGCGGGGCTCGCGCCGATGGCCGCCGCGAAATGACCCCGCCTTCTCAGTCCGTTCGTGCTGAGCGTGTCGAAGCACTGTTCTTTCCTTCACCGTGGCAAGAAAGAGCGGCCCTTCGACACGCTCAGGGCAAACGGAGAGGGGAAAGCGCGTGATCCGCCTCGACGGCCACGACCGCATCGCCGCCCCCCTGCGCGGCGGCGTCATCGCGCTCGGCAATTTCGACGGCTTCCACGCCGGGCACCAGGCGGTGGTCGGCCGCGCCGTCCATCATGCGAAGGACGACGGCCGTCCCGCGATCGTCGCGACCTTCGATCCGCACCCGGTGCGCTTCTTCAAGCCCGACGCGCCGCCCTTCCGCCTGACCACGCTCGACCAGCGGCAGGAACTGTTCGCCGCCGCAGGTGCCGACGCGATGCTCGTCCTCCCCTTCGATGCCGGGCTGGCGAACACCAGCGCACAGGATTTCATCACCGAACTGCTGCTCGATCGCTACGGCGCGGCGGGGGTGGTGACCGGGGCCGATTTCGTCTTCGGCAAGGGGCGCGGCGGCAATGTCGTGACGCTCGCCGACCACGCCCGCCGCCTCGGCTTCTTCACCGAAATGGTGGCGCCGGTCGACGACGCCGCCGAAGCCGTCTCGTCGAGCCGCATCCGCGACGCGCTGCGCGCCGGGGACTGCGCCACCGCCGCGCGGCTGCTCACCCGCCCCTTCACCGTGCGCGGCATCGTCCAGCACGGCGACAAGAACGGCCGCCTGCTGGGTTTCCCGACCGCGAATATCGACATGGGCAGCTATCTGCGCCCGCGCTACGGCATCTATGCCGTCACCAGCACGCTGTCCGATGGCCGCGTGCTGAAAGGCGCCGCCAACCTCGGCATCCGCCCCAGCTTCGACCCGCCCAGGGAACTGCTCGAACCGCATTTCTTCGATTTCTCGGGCGACCTCTACGGCCAGCCGATCGACGTCGCCTTCCACGCCTTCCTCCGCCCGGAGGCGAAATTCGACACGATGGACGCGCTGATGGCCCAGATCGCGGCGGACTGCGATCAGGCGAAGGCGCTGCTGGCCCATGTCTGAAAGCTGTTCCCCGACGAAAGTCGGGGTCCAGTAGCGACACCGCGTCCATGAAGTCCGGCTGGGTCTATATCCTGACCAACAAGCGGAACGGCACGCTTTATATCGGCGTCACCAGCAACCTTGGCCAGCGCATCTGGCAACATCGCGAAGGTCTGATCGAAGGCTTTACAAAGCGATACGGCCTCAAGACGCTCGTCTGGTATCACCATTTCGACGATCTCCAAGATGCGAGGCGCCGCGAGGTGCAGATGAAGGAATGGAAACGCGCCTGGAAGGTCGAGGCGATCGAAGCCCTGAATCCCACATGGCGCGATCTTTATCCGGACGTGATGCGTTAGAGCTCTGGACCCCGGCTTTCGCCGGGGAACGTAATCCTTTAGGCGTGAGCTGTTCCCCGGTGAAAGCCGGGGTCCAGCGTCCGAAAGCGAAGTTCGGCAGGATAGCACTGACAAGAGATCGGGGCTCCGCCGCCTTCATTCTTCCTTTTCTCTGCGCCTCTGCGCGAATCTTTTCCAAAAGCAGCCGCTCGCCCTTCTTTGCGCGCCCGCAAAACTGCGCTAAGCGCCCGGGCCATGACCGACGCTCCTGACTATCGCGACACCGTCTTCCTGCCCAAGACCGACTTCCCGATGAAGGCCGGCCTGCCGCAGAAGGAGCCGGCAATTCTCGCCAAATGGCTCGAAGGCAATCTTGAGGGGCAGATTCGCGAAAGCCGCAAGGGTCGCGACCAGTTCATCCTCCACGACGGCCCGCCCTATGCCAATGGCGACATGCACATCGGCCATGCGCTCAACCATATCCTCAAGGACATGGTCGTCCGCACCCAGACGCTGAAGGGCAAGGACGCGCCCTACGTCCCCGGCTGGGACTGCCACGGCCTGCCGATCGAGTGGAAGGTCGAGGAACAGTATCGCAAGAAGAAACTCAACAAGGACGAGGTTCCGGTCGAGGAATTCCGCGCCGAATGCCGCGCCTATGCCCAGCATTGGGTCGATACCCAGCGCGAGCAGCTCAAGCGCCTCGGCATCGGCGGCGACTGGAACCACCCCTATCTGACGATGGATTATGAGGCCGAGGCGACCATCGTCCGCGAGCTGCTCAAATTCGCCGCCAACGACATGCTCTATCGCGGCGCCAAACCGGTGATGTGGTCGCCGGTCGAAAAGACCGCCCTCGCCGAGGCCGAGATTGAGTATGAGGACATCGTCTCGACCCAGATCGACGTGGCATTCGAAGTAACCAAAGGCAATGGAAAGATCTTTCCCGGTCAGAAGCTGCTGATCTGGACGACCACCCCCTGGACGATCCCGGTCAACCAGGCCGTCGCCTACAATCCTGAGCTGCAATATATCCTCATCGATTACGGATGGACCGATGACGCCGGCCATGTCCAGCGGGTCGAATATCTCGTCGCGCGCGATCTTGCCGCGTCAGTCATGCAGCGCCTCGGCGATCTTGACGGAACCGGCGGCAAGTGGAACGTCGGCGCGGGCCTCTACAGCGGTGCCGATTTCGAAGGCATCGAACTGCGCCATCCGATGCACCATCTCGGCGGCTTTTTCGCGCGGCCCCGTCCCCTGCTCACGGGCGATTTCGTCACCGCCGACAGCGGCACCGGCTTCGTTCACATGGCGCCAGACCATGGCGAGGACGATTTCGACCTGTGCAAGGCGAACGGCATCGAACCGCAATTCGCGGTCGAGGGCGACGGCAAGTATCGCGCCGACTGGGCGTGGCTCGGCGGCCATGGCAGCGTCATCAACCCGAAGTTCAACGCCCCCGACGGCCCGATCTGCTCCGACCTGCGCGAAGCCGGCGCGCTGCTCGCGGCGTCGGCCGACTACCGGCACAGCTATCCGCACAGCTGGCGCTCGAAGGCGAAGGTCATCTATCGCTGCACCCCGCAATGGTTCGTGCCGATGGACAAGGTGATGGCCCACATCTCGCCCAAGTCCCCCGGCGAAAAGCGCTGGGAAAATGAGGGCGGCGCGATCAACCCGGCCGAGGAAGGGCGGTGCGACGCGCCGACGCTGCGGCAGGCGGCGATGCAGGCGATCGAGGATACGCGCTTCGTCCCCGCCAAGGGCCGCAACCGCATCGGCAGCATGGTCGAAACGCGCCCCGACTGGGTGCTGTCGCGCCAGCGCGCATGGGGCGTGCCGATCACTTTGTTCGTCGACCGCAAGACCGGCCAGTATCTGAACGATCCGCTGGTGGGCGACCGCATCGTCGCGGCGATCCGCGAATCGGGGGTCGATGCGTGGAGCGACGCGCGCGCGCAGGAGTATCTCGGCCCCGATCGCGATGCCGCCGATTACGAGCGCATCACCGACATTCTCGACGTCTGGTTCGATTCGGGATCGACTCACGCCTTCGTGCTCGAAAGCGGCCGCTGGCCCGCGCTCGTCCGCCACGACGGCTCGCCCTTCCCCGCCGACCTCTATCTGGAGGGATCGGACCAGCATCGCGGCTGGTTCCAGTCGTCGCTGCTCGAAAGCTGCGGCACGCGCGGCCACGCCCCCTATCGCGCGGTGCTGACCCACGGCTTCACCATGGATGCCAAGGGCATGAAGATGTCCAAGTCGCTCGGCAACACGATCAGCCCGATCGACCTGATGCGCGACTATGGCGCCGACATCCTCCGCCTGTGGGCGCTGTCGGTCGATTTCACCGAGGATCACCGCATCGGCAAGGAGATCCTCACCGGGGTCGCCGACCAGTATCGCAAGCTGCGCAATACGTTCCGCTACCTGCTCGGCGCGCTCGACGGGTTCAGCGAGGAGGAGCGCGTCACCGACGTCGCCGCGATGCCCGAGCTCGAACGCTACATGCTGTCGCTGCTCGCCGAACTCGATGCGAAGCTGGCGCAGGCGGTCGATGATTTCGACTTCAACAGCTACACGCGCAGCCTCGCCGATTTCTGCAACGAGGATCTGTCGGCCTTCTATTTCGACATCCGCAAGGACGTCCTCTACTGCGACCTCGGCCCCGCCGCGCCGCTCGGCACCGACACCCGCCGCGCCTATCGCAGCGTGCTCGACACGCTGTTCCACGCGCTCGTCCGCTACGCCGCGCCGGTGCTGGTGTTCACCAGCGAAGAGGTGTGGAGCACGCGCTATCCCGATGCGGGCAGCGTGCATCTGCTCGAATGGCCCGTTCTTCCCGCCCTGCCGCAGAGCCACGCGATGCGCGCGAAATGGGCAGCGATCCGCGAGACCCGGGCGCTCGTCACCGAGCGGATCGAGCCGCTGCGCCGCGACAAGGTCGTCCGGTCCAGCCTCGAAGCCGAGCTGTGGCTGCCCGACGATCCGGGCGACGTCGATTATGAGGAAATCTTCATCACCTCGACCGTCCACCGGGGCGAATGGGACGTGAAGCGCACCGAAAACCACAAATGCGGCCGCTGCTGGCGCCACCTGCCGGAGGTCGCACAGGACGGCGGCTTGTGCAATCGCTGCGAGACGGTATTGGACGGGGGATGACCGGAAAACGCTCCCCCTATCTGCGCTTCGGCCTGCTCGTCGCCGCAACGGCCTTCCTGCTCGACCAGGTCAGCAAGTGGGTCGTCATCGGCCCGATGTCGCTCGAGGCGAAGCGCGTCATCGGCGTGCTGCCGATCTTCAACCTGACCTGGGCGGAGAATTGCGGCATCTCGCTGTCGATGTTCTCCGACTGCAACGACACGACGCGCTGGACATTGGTCGCCGTCACTGCGTTCGTCGCCGCCGCGGTCGCCTTCTGGATGACGCGCGAGCAGGCGAAGGGCGACGTCGTCGCGCTCGCGCTGATCCTCGGCGGCGCGCTCGGCAACATCGTCGACCGCGTCCGCCACGGCTTCGTCGTCGATTTCGCCGACCTGCATTTCGGGGACTTCCGGCCGTTCCTGATCTTCAACGTCGCCGATGCCTGCATCACCATCGGCGTGCTTTTGCTGGTTGCGCGCGCGCTGCTCTTGCGCGAAAAGGCGCCTTCGGCCGCCGACCGTTCGGCGAACGGCACGGCCGCGGATTAAACGGGGCGCATCAGGAGAGTTTTTCACGTGAACCGGACCACCGTCATCCTCGCCGCCTCGCTCCTCGCGACGACGCTTTCGGCCTGCGGGTCGAACAGCCTGTTCAGCCGCGACCGGCCCGACGAATTCGCGGTGTCGCGCCAGGCGCCGCTCGTCGTGCCGCCCGATTTCGCGCTGACCCCGCCCGCCCCCGGCGCCGCGCGCCCCGGCAACGAAACCACCGCGGAGCAGACGCTGCGCGCGCTGTTCGGCGGCGATTCGCCGCGCAGCGCGACCGAATCGGCGATCATCGGCAGCGCCGACGGCCCGCGCGCCGACGCCGGCATCCGCAGCCAGATCGGCAGCCCCGACACGCAGGTGGTCGACAAGGGCCTCGTCACCCGCGACATCATCGCCGCCCCCGAAGGCGACGGCCGCGACGCCAGCGCCGCGATCCCCGGGGCGTAGCCGCAGTCTTCACACCGTCGGATTGCAGGATTGGCAACTTTGCTATACATGTATAGCAAAGGAGCTTTGCCATGCTGGCCATCCGCCTCGACAAGGAATTGGAAGAACGGCTCGCCGCCGCCGCCAGGCGGTCGGGCCGGACCAAAACCGCCCTCGCGCGCAAGGCGATCGAGGAATATATCGAGGACCTCGAAGATATCGCGCTTCTCGAAGAAGCGTTGAATCAGCCCGACGCAGGCAAGACCGTTTCGATCGAACAGATGCGACGCGAGCTTGGCCTGGACGCTTGAGTTCGACGCGGCGGCCCGGCGGCAACTCCGCAAGCTGCCGCGCAGCGCCGGCGAGCGCATCCTTGTCGGGCTGGAGCAAGTTGCCGCACTCGAAAACCCACGCCAGCGCGGCAAGGCGCTGGTCGGCGAACGCACCGGCTATTGGCGCTATCGCATCGGCGATTATCGCGTGATCGCAAAGATAGAGGACGGCCGAATGGTGATCCTCGTCGTGGCGATCGGCCACCGGCGCGAGATTTATCGACGCGCTTGAGATGGAAAGCGGGCCGGACTAAGCCCGCGCGCCCGCTTCCTCCACGCCCGCGCTGTTGTGGCGCAGCGCCTTCAGCACCGTGTCGATGATCTGCGGCGCGTTGAGCCCCGCCGCGTCATATTGCGCGTGCGGCGCGTCCTGATCCTGAAAGCTGTCGGGCAGCCGCATCGTGCGCAGCTTCAGCCCCGCGTCGATCAGCCCGGCGTCGCTCGCCAGCGTCAGCACGTGCGCGCCCAGCCCGCCGATGCTGCCTTCCTCGATCGTCACGCACACCTCGTGGCTCGCCAGCGTGCGGCGGATCAGTTCCTCGTCGAGCGGCTTGGCGAAGCGCAGGTCGATCACGCTGGTCGACAGCCCGCGCGCCTCCAGCGTGTCGGCGGCCTTCAGCGCCTCGGCAAGCCGGGTGCCGAGCGACAGGATCGCGACCGTCTTGCCGCTGCGCACGACGCGCCCCTTGCCAATCGCCAGTCTCTCCGGCACCGCGGGCAGCGGCACCCCGATGCCGTTGCCGCGCGGATAGCGGAAAGCGATCGGGCCGTCGTCATATTCGGCCGCCGTATAGGTCATGTGGACGAGTTCGGCCTCGTCGGCCGCCGCCATCACCACCATGTTGGGCAGCGTCGCCAGATAGGTGACGTCGAAGCTGCCCGCGTGCGTCGACCCGTCGGCGCCGACCAGACCGGCGCGGTCGATCGCGAAGCGCACCGGCAGGTTCTGGATCGCGACGTCGTGCACGACCTGGTCATAGGCGCGCTGGAGGAAGGTCGAATAGATCGCCGCGAACGGCCGCATTCCCTGCGCCGCGAGGCCCGCCGCAAAGGTCACCGCATGCTGTTCGGCGATCCCGACATCGAAGGCGCGGTCCGGGTGCGCGCGCGCGAACTTGTCGACTCCGGTGCCCGACGGCATCGCGGCGGTGATCGCGACGATGCGCGGGTCGCTGTCGGCCAGCTTCGCCAGCGTCTCGCCGAACACATTCTGATAGGCGGGCGGCCCCGGCGGCGCCTTCGCCTGCTCGCCGGTGATGACGTCGAATTTCTGCACGCCGTGATATTTGTCGGCCGCCGCCTCGGCGGGGGCATAGCCCTTGCCCTTCTGCGTCACCGCGTGGATCAGCACCGGGCCATGGTCGCTGTCGCGGACATTCTCCAGCACCGGGATCAGATGCTCCAGATTATGCCCGTCGATCGGCCCGACATAGTAGAAGCCCAGTTCCTCGAACAGCGTCCCGCCCATCGCCAGCCCGCGCGCGAACTCGTCGGTCTTGCGCGCCGCCTTGTGCAGCGGCTGCGGCAGCCGGCGCGCGAAGCGCCGCGCGACCTCGCGCAGTTCCAGGAACGGCCGCGACGACACCAGCCGCGCCAGATAGGCCGACAGCCCGCCGACCGGCGGCGCGATCGACATGTCGTTGTCGTTGAGGATGACGATCAGCCGGTTGCCCGCCTGCTTGGCGTTGTTCATCGCCTCATAGGCCATGCCCGCCGACATCGACCCGTCGCCGATCACCGCGATCGCGCGGCCGGGCTCGTCCTTCAGCTTGTTGGCGATCGCGAAGCCCAGCGCGGCGCTGATCGAGGTCGAGCTGTGCGCGGCGCCGAACGGATCATATTCGCTCTCGCTGCGCTTGGTGAAGCCCGAAAGCCCGCCGCCCTGGCGCAGCGTGCGGATGCGATCCCGGCGCCCGGTGACGATCTTGTGCGGATAGCATTGGTGCCCGACATCCCACACGATCTTGTCGCGCGGCGTGTCGAACACATAGTGGAGCGCGACGGTCAGTTCGACGACGCCCAGCCCCGAGCCGAGATGCCCGCCGGTCGCGCCGACGGCGCTGATCGTCTCGGCGCGCAGTTCGTCGGCGAACTGGCGGAGTTGTTCGGGCTTCAGCTTGCGGAGGTCGGCGGGGACATCCACCGTGTCGAGCAGCGGCGTATGCGGACGGTCGGTCATTTGCCGCCTCATACCGCCAAGCACCGAAACTGTCGAACGAAAAGCCGGTCCCGCCCTCCTCTAAAGAGGCGGCACCTTTTCGTCGGCCTCCACGTCCGCGCCGCGCTTGCCCGCGTCGATCTGCGCATAGAGGCCGCGTACCATCAGGTCGGTGAACACCAGCATCACGCCGATCATTCCGGCGAACAGCGCGACCGCGACGGCGGGAAACGGCCCGACCGCCTCCAGCCCCGCGCGTCGCATCGCCAGCGCGAGCAGCGCCGCCGCCGCCATCAGCGCATAGCCGGCAAGGCGCGGCGCCCGGCTCATGCCGAACCGGCGCCGCGGACGCGGCATGGAAAAGCGAAGGCGCGACGATCGGACATGCCGCCATGGTGGAACGAAAAGCCCGCCATCGCAAGGCGAAGCCTTGGCAGCCGGCGGGGCGGCTTGCACCTGCTCTGGACTGCCGCGCGGTTTCGCCTCTCGCAATGACGTCCGATGCACGCGGATGCGGGGATCGGCGGCCCGATTCCAGTCACCGCTACCCCATTGCATTGCGGCGTCAATGACTTACACATTGCGCCGAGAGGGGCACCACGACAGGAAGATAAACCGTCCATGGTCGCGCCCGCCCTTCGCTTGCTTTGCCTGCCGTTCCTCGCCCTCCTCGCCGCCGCGATCGGGACGACGTCGCCCGCCGCCGCGGACGAAGCCGCGCTGCCCTATGACCCGCCCCCCGCCGACCGCAGCCTGAGCGGCGGCCGCGAACCCGGGCCCGCCGGCCAACCCGCGCCCGTCCGCTATGCGCAGGATCGCGGCGACATCGACGACTCGATCCTGCTGCCCGCCGCGCGCGACCGCGACGAGGACGACGATCGCCGATGGGCGCGCGACCATTTCGCTGTCGCCGCCGGAGTGATCAGCGTGCCGAGCTACAACGGCTCCGACGAGCGCGCCGTCCTGCCCGCCTTCTATCTGCGCGGGCGCGTCAGCGGCTTCGCCTTTTCGACCCGCGGCACCAATTTCCAGGTCGACCTGATCCGGCAGAAGCGCGGCCAGCGCACCGACTTCAAGTTCGGCCCGATCATCGGCCTGCGCAGCGACCGCACCGGCCGCATCAAGGACGCGCAGGTCGAGGCGCTCGGCGAACGCAAGCTGGCGGTCGAGGCGGGATTGGCGATGGGCGTCACCCGCCAGGGCGTCTTCACCAGCCGCTACGACCAGCTCGGCGTCCGCGTCGTCGGGCTCGCCGATGTTTCGGGACGGCACGGAAGCTGGTTCGTCTCGCCGACGATCGACTATGGCACCCCACTGTCGAAGCGCGCCTATGTCGGCGTCTCGGCGTCGTTGAACATCTATGGCAAGGGCTTCGGCCGCTATTATTACGACGTCGATCCGCTCGGCAGCGCCGCGAGCGGCCTGCCCGTCTACGACCGCGCCGGGCGCAAGGCGACCGCGGGCAAATATACGATCGGCCTCGCCGGCGCCTGGGCGCTGTCGGGCGATCTGCGGAAGGGATTCGTGCTGCTCGGCGGCGCGCAATACGGCCGCATGACCGGCCGTTTCGCCGCTTCGCCGATCGTCCGCGACGCCGGCAGCGCCGACCAGTGGGTCGGAGGCGTCGGCATCGCCTATCAATTCTAGGACGGATCGACATTCAGAAGATGGCGAGCCGGAGTCGAAGACGACCACAGGTCAAAATGGTGGGTTTTCGGGACCCGGAGCGCAGCGTGCTGACGGCACGTGAGCAGCGGAAGCGCGAAAAGCCGCCATTTGCAGGCCGCCAGAGCTGAATGTCGATCCGTCCTAGGGGAAAGACCCGACCCGAACCCGTTCGTGTCGAGCGAAGTCGAGACACCCATCAGTGTGGCGCCAGGCTGTGATGACTCTTTTCCGTCACCCTGAACTTGTTTGG
>NZ_BCUA01000072.1 GCF_001591045.1 Sphingopyxis granuli NBRC 100800
GGGGGGCAATCCAAAGCCATCAGAGTCCAAGCGGCGGAGCGCCAAATCTGCATCCCGTTCGTGTCTCGCCTTCGCTCGACACGAACGGAAGAGAGGCGATCCAGATTGAACGCTTGCCGCCCCGAATGGCGCGGCACGCGCAGATCGCGCCGCGATCGGGCGAGAAGTGCGCGGGTCTTAACGGCCCAGCGCGGCCTTCAGCCTATCGATCAGGTCGGTGCGTTCCCAGGGGAAGGCGTCGCCGTCCGGCTGGCGGCCGAAATGGCCATAGGCCGCGGTCTGGCGATAGATCGGCTTGTTGAGGCCCAGATGGGTGCGGATGCCCTTCGGGGTCAGCCGGACGAGCTGCGGCAGTGCCTGTTCCAGCGCGGCTTCGGACACGCCCTCGGCCGCGGTGCCGTGCAGGTCGACATAGACCGACAGCGGTTCGGCGACGCCGATCGCGTAGCTGAGCTGGATCGTGCAGCGGCGGGCGAGGCCGGCGGCGACGATATTCTTGGCCAGATAGCGCGTGATGTAGGCGGCCGAGCGGTCGACCTTGGTCGGGTCCTTGCCGCTGAACGCGCCGCCGCCGTGCGGGCTCGCCCCGCCATAGGTGTCGACGATGATCTTGCGGCCGGTCAGCCCGGCGTCGCCGTCGGGTCCGCCGATCTCGAAACGCCCGGTCGGGTTGATATGATAGACGGTGTTCGCGGTCAGAAGCTCGGCGGGCAGGACGTCGGCGATCACGCCCAGCACATATTTGCGCAGCTCCTGATATTTGGTCTCGTCGCCTTCGCCGTCGTGCCAGAAATAGCCCGGCGCGTGCTGGGTCGACACGACGATCGCGGTCGCCTCGACCGGGCGCTCGTTGGCGTAGCGCAGCGTGACCTGGCTCTTGGTGTCGGGTTCGAGGAAGGGCGCGATGCCGGCCTTGCGGTCGGCGGCCATGCGCTCGAGAATCTTGTGTGCGTAATCGAGCGTCGCGGGCATCAGGTCGGGCGTCTCGTCGGAGGCATAGCCGAACATGATCCCCTGGTCGCCGGCGCCCTCGTCCTTGTCGGCGCTTTCGTCGACGCCCTGCGCGATATGCGCCGACTGGCCGTGGAGATTGTTCTCGAAGCGCAGGTTCTTCCAGTGGAAACCGTCCTGCTCATACCCGATCTCGCGAACGGTCTCGCGCACCGTCGCCTCGATCTCGTCGAGCGCGCCCGGCGCCCATTCGCCATCCTCGTAGACGCCCTTGCAGCGGATTTCGCCCGCCAGCACGACAAGCTGGGTCGTGGTCAGCGTTTCGCAGGCCACGCGCGCTTCGGGGTCCTTCGACAGGAACAGATCGACGATCGAATCGCTGATCTGGTCGGCAACCTTGTCGGGATGCCCTTCGGACACGCTTTCGGACGTGAAGAGGAAGCTGTTGCGCATGGGAGACTTTCTTTGGATTTGGATATAAAGAAAAGTTTATGTCCCGGCGCTGTTAGCGTCCGCGCCGTCGAAAGGCAATGGCCAGCGCGAGCAGCAGCAGCGCGAAGCCGACCGGAAGACGATTGCCGAAACGGGCGAAAAGCGTCGGGGCGTGGGCCGGCGGAACCAGCGTGTCGATGCGCCCGGCGCGGTGCATCGGAATCGCTGCGCGGATGCGGCCGTCGGCGTCGATCACCGCGCTGATCCCGGTCGGAGTCGCGCGGACGACCGGCAGCCCTTCCTCTATCGCCCGCAGCCGCGCCTGGGCGAGGTGCTGCGGCGGGCCCCAGCTTCCGAACCAGGCGTCGTTCGAGGGGTTGAAGATGAAATCGGGCCGATGCGCGCGGTCGACGACCTGTCCCGAAAAGATGATCTCGTAGCAGATTTGCAGGCCGACCTCGACCGCCGGGCGCAGCGTTTCGGGCAGGCGGGTTGCGATCACCGCCGGCGGGTGACCCGCTGGCGGGACGTCGACCGTGCGGGTCGCGGCAGGCAGGGAGAGGGTGCGCGCGCCCGGCCCCGGCCAGAAGTCGATGTCGCCCGGCGCGAGCCGCGACAGGCCGATCGCCGACAGCAGCGGCCGCATCGGCAGATATTCGCCATAGGGGACGAGATGCGCCTTGTCGTAGCGCGGCCCCAGCGTGCCGTCGGGATACACCGTCATCACCGCGTTGCGCGCGCCGACGACGGTGCCGTCGCGGCCGAGTTCGAGCTTGAGCGCGCCGAGCAGCATCAGGTCGCCGGGATTCATCAGATTCGTCAGTCGCGCCCGCGCCTCGGCCGGCGAGCGATCATAATAGACGAGCGGATAGCCGGTTTCGAGATAATCGGGGATCGCCGCCTCTGGCCACAGGATCAGGCGGGCGCGATCGTCCTTGGGGACGGTCAGCCGTGCCAGCTTGGCGAAATTGGCGTCGGCCTTGTCACCCTCCCACTTGTCCTGCTGTCCGATGTTGGGCTGGACGAGGGTGATGGGGATCGAGGAGGCCGTGTCGGCTGTTCCGCCGCCGCCGCCGGCCGTCGCAACTGCGGTCGCGGTGGCCAATATCGGAATCGATGCTGCGAGCGCCGCGCGCTTCCACTGCCGCGCCGAAAGCAGGAGCAGCGCGCCCGCCACGCAGACGACCAGCGCTCCGAGCCCGTAGGTGCCGAGCCAGATCGCCGCCGAAGCGAAGCGGCCCGCCGCGATCGCGCCCAGCGGATTCCAGGCAAAGCCCGTGAACACCCAGCTTCGCAGCCATTCGGTCAGCGTCCACAGCGCGGCGAGGGTGAGGATGAAGGAAAGCGTTACCCCGGCGAAGGCGGGGACCGTTGGCGTCCCGTCTCCGGCACCTGCCGCTTTCGCAGGGACGGCGATTCGGGAAACCGTCCACGCCCCCCACGCCGCGAGCGCCGGATAGGCGGCGAGGTAGAGCGCCAGCAGCACGACCGCGATCCACCCCAGCCATGCGGGCATCGCCGCCTGATAGGTGAAGGCGGTCGCGATCCAGTTCAGGCCGATCGTGAAATGGCCGACCCCGAAGGCCCAGCCGATCCCGAGCGCGCGGCGCCCACGCGGCGCCCGCGCGACGAGCAGCATCCAGCCCGCGAGTGCGATCAGGGTCAGCGGCCACAGGTCGAGCGGCGCGAAGCCCGTGGCGGAAACGGCGCCGAGCAGCAGGGCGGCGAGCTTCGGACGGCGGTCGGCGAAAGCGTGGAGTGTCGCGGTCACGCGCGCAGCCTTAGCCGGGCGGCGCGGCGCTCGCCAGAGTCTATATGGCCCAAAGCCCATATGGCCGATCGTCCGGCGCGCGTCGCCGGCGACTTGTCGAAGCGCGGTTCTTCCTGCAAAGGCGCGGAAAGACGAAACGGGCTTTCGACGCGGCTCCATCGAGCCCTGCCGAAGGGCCAGGCCGAACGGACATTGCCATGCCTTTCACGATGAAACGCCTTGCCGTCTATTGCGGGTCCGCGACCCCCGACGACCCCGCCTTCATCGAAACCGCGCGGCATGTCGGGCGCACGCTGGCGAGCCGCGGCATCGGCGTCGTTTATGGTGGCGGCCGGACCGGCCTGATGGGCGCGGTCGCCGATGCGGCGCTCGCGGCGGGGGGCGAGGTGATCGGGGTGATCCCCGACGCGCTGGTCGGCACCGAGGTCGCGCATCGCGGCGTGACCGAACTCCACGTCGTCTCCGGCATGCACGAACGCAAGCGCATGTTCACCGACCTGTCCGACGGCTTCCTCACCATTCCCGGCGGCGTCGGCACGATGGACGAGTTGTGGGAGGCGATCAGCTGGGCGCAGCTCGGCTATCATGCCAAGCCCGTCGGACTGCTCAATGCCGGGGGATTCTACAACGATCTGATCGCCTTCAACCGCCGCATGGTCGAGGTCGGCTTCATCCGCCCGGCGCATGCGCGGATCATGATCGTCGATGCCGGGCTCGACGAATTGCTCGACAAGATGGTCGCCTATCGCCCGCACGAGCCGATCTTCGCGATGAAGGCCGACGATTTGTGACCCATGTCGGGCGACGAGGGGGGCGCCGCCCATGAGCGAGGTGGAATGGATCGCCGCCAGCCTCGTCCTGATCAACGTCGCGCTCGTCGCGTTGCGCAGCGTGTGGAACTATCCCTTCGCGCTCGTCGCGGTCAGCCTCTACGCCGTCGTTTTCTATGAGGCGAAGCTTTACAGCGACATGCTTCTCCAGGGCTTTTTCCTTGTCCTGAACCTCTATGGCTGGGCCGCCTGGCTGCGCGCGCGCGAGGGCAGCGGCGTGCCGGTCGGCTGGATGACCGCGCGGGCGCGGCTGGTCTGGGGCGGCGCCACGCTGGCGGCCTGGATCGTCTGGAGCGCGGCGATGCATCGCCACACCGACGCGGCGGCGCCGTGGATCGACGGCGCGATCGCGATGGCCAGCATCACCGCGCAATGGCTGCTCGCGCGGCGCCGGGTCGAAAGCTGGTGGCTGTGGATATTCGTCGATCTGATCGCTGTGCCGCTGTTCGCCTCGCGCGGCCTCTATGCGACGAGCGTGGTCTATGTCGTGCTGCTCGGCCTGTCGATCGACGGGCTGATCCAGTGGCGCCGCGCCGCCGCGGTGGGGACGGCGCCCGCATGACCCGCCGCATCTGCCTCCACGGCGCCGAAAGCACCGGCAAGTCGACGCTGGCACCACGGCTCGCCGCGCGGCTCGGCGGCCTCGTCGTCCCCGAATATGGCCGCGCCTATGCCGAGGCGAACGGCACCGGGTTCGACGAGGCCGACCTGCTCGCGATCTTCGAGGGCCATGTCGCGGCGACGCGAGCAGCGCTGGCGCAGCGGCCCCTATGGCTGGTGTCCGACACCGACCCGCTGATGACGCAGGCGTGGGCGGTGATGCTGCTCGGGCGGCGGCTGCCCGAGATCGACGCGTGGGATGAGGTCGCCGACCTCTACCTCGTCCCCGCGATGGACCTTTCGTGGGAAGAGGACGGCACGCGGCTGTTCGGCAGCGACCTCGCGCGGCGGCAGTTCATGGACGTCGCGATCGGCGAGCTCGAACGACGAAAACTGCGCTGGGCGTGGGTCGAGGGCGAAGGCGACGCGCGGCTGGCCAGCGCGCTGGCGGCAGTGGAGGCAGCGGAGTTCGCCTGATCGCGAAGGTTGCCGGGTCGTCCGTTTGGGGTGGCCAGACATACCCCATCTTCGTCATCCCCGCGAAAGCGGGGATCCAGAGCGGGCGTCGGCCGACCTTTCCCTGGGTTCCCGCTTTCGCGGGAATGACGAAGCGAAAAACGAGAATGGCGTCTTCCGATCGCTATCCGCCATTCACCCCGAATAGGCGTCGCGCAATTCGCGTTTCAGTACCTTGCCGATCGGGCTGCGCGGCAGTTCTTCGACGACGCGGATTGCGCTCAGCCGCTGGGTCTTGCCGACCTTGGCGTTGCAGTCGGCGCGCACGCTTTCGGCATCGGCGCCGGGCTTGAGCACGACGAAGGCGACGGGCGTCTCGCCCCATTCCTCGCTCGGCATGCCGACCACCGCCGCCTCGACGACGCGGTCGTCGGCGAGCAGGATCGCCTCCAGATCGCTGGGGAAGATGTTGAAGCCGCCCGAGATGATCATGTCCTTCGCGCGGTCCATCAGCGTCAGGAAGCCGTCTTCGTCGAAGCGGCCGATGTCGCCGTGACGATAGAAGAGATTCCCCTCCGCATCATACCAGTGCATCGCCCTGGTCGCGTCGGGGCGGTTGTTGTAGCCGGTCATCATCGCGGGGCTGCGGCCGACGATTTCTCCGACCGAACCCTGCGGCAGCTCGTTGCCTTCCTCGTCGATCACCTTGGCGATGTGGCCGGGCGCGGGGCGGCCGACGGTGTGCAGCTTGTCGGGATATTGATGCGCTTCGAGGATGAAGGCCGCGCCCCCCTCGGTCATGCCGTAGATTTCGACGAGCCCGCCCGGCCAGCGCTTGAGCACGTCGGCCTTGAGCGCGGCGGGAAAGGGGGCCGAGGTGCAATATTTCATGATGAAGCTGGAGAGGTCGAATCGGTCGAAATCCTCGAGCGCCATGATGCGGCGATATTGCACCGGCACCAGCATCGTGTTGGTCGCGCGCTCGCGCTCCGCCAGTTCGAGGAAACCGCGCGCATCGAACTTCTTCATCAGCACGACCTGCCCGCCCGATCCGACGGTGGGAAGGAAGCTCGCCATCGTCGTGTTCGAATAGAGCGGGGTCGACAGGATCGTCACCGCGTGCGGTCCATAGGCGGGAACGCCGCGCTGGATATGCTGCCAGCGCATCGCGTGGCTATGGACGATGCCCTTCGGCGTGCCGGTGGTGCCCGACGAATAGATGATGTTGAAGCCGTCTTCCGGCCGGATTTCGACTGCATCGGGCTTCGTTCCCGCGGGCGCCATCCAGTCGTCGAGCGCGACCCCGACGCCGCTGCCGTCCATGGCGATGCGGTCGGATGCGGTGACGGTCTGGCCTTCGAGGCTCGCCGCGGCGGCGCTGTCGAGGAACAGGTGGCGCGCGCCCGTGTCGGCGATCATCGCCGCCATCTGTTCGCCGGTCGCGCTGTTGGTGATCAGTCCCGCGACGCCGCCGGCGCGCAGCGTGCCGAGGATCGCGGCCATCTGTTCGACGCTGTTGAGCCCGGCAACGGCGGTCCGGTCGCCGCTCTGGAAGCCGTCCTGCTGAAGCCGGGCGGCGATTCGATCCATCATCCGGTCCAGTTCGGACCAGCTTAATCGCCGCGACGGGTCGGCAGCCGCTACGGCATCGGGACGTTCGGCGGCATGGGCGCGGATCAGGTCGGGCAGGGTGGCGAAAGCGCTGTCGAGCAGGTCGGTCGAGGTCATGTCCATCGGTTAGCACAGCGGGGGACCGGCGCAATGCCGGGCGCCGCGAAACGCCGTCGGGTGTGACGGCCTGGGGGGCAGGGTGCGGGTATCGGACGGAGGCGATCCGGGCGGCGAATCGCATGATGGGGCGGGGCGCATCGCCCTCTATCATCCGCTGCGCGAGCGCGCCGCGACGCTGGGCGCGGCGCTGGAAGCCGCGGGCCATGCGGTGCGGTCGATGCCGTCGCCGGCGAACGGACTGCGGCCATGGCTCGACGGCTGCTTCGACCTGCTGCTGATCAACCCCTTCCTCGATTGGCAGGACCCCTTTGCCTTCGTGCGGCTGATGGCGGCGGTCGCCGCGCGGCGGCCGGTGCTGGCGGTGTCGGATCGCGACTCGCTGGAGGAACGGATGATCGCGCTGCATGGCGGCGCGGACGACGTGGTCACCTGGACCGACAATCTGCCCGAGGTGCTGGCGCGCGCCGCCGGGCTGTTGCGGCGCAGCCGGCTGGCCGCCGGCCAGCTTGGCGCGGGCGAGTTGCGGATCGACCTGATCGACCGGCGCGTCGAGCGCGCGGGGCGGCCGATCCGCCTGCCGCTGCGCGAATTCGACCTGCTCGCCAATCTGGCGCGCGTTCCCGATCGTCCGCTGTCGCGCGCGGCGCTGCTCAAGGCGGTGTGGCGGCTCGACTTCGATCCGGGGACCAACCGGGTCGAGGTGCATATGTCGCGGCTGCGCGCCAGACTCGACCGCGGCTTCGCCTGGCCGATGCTGCACACGATCAAGGGCGTCGGCTATGCGCTGCGCTCGCATCCCGGCGCGGGCGCGCCCGAATAGGGGCAAGACCCTAAGCCTGCTTGACCCGGCGCTTCGGATGACTACTGACTCGGCGGAAAGAACGAACAGAACAGCTGGAGAGAGATCGCCGATGCACCCGTCCGTCCACGCCGCCGCAACCCCCGACAAGCCTGCGATCATCGTCGCCGAGACGGGCGAATCGATCAGCTATGCCGAACTCGACGCGGCGTCGAACCGTGCGGCACAGCTTTTTCGCGCGCACGGACTGGGGCACGAGGACGTCGTCGCCTTCATGCTCGACAACACGCCGCATTATTACGGGCTGACCTGGGGCGCGCAGCGCGCGGGGCTGCGCTATGTCTGCATCTCGTCGCGGCTGACGCAGGACGAGACCGACTATATCCTCGAAAATTCGGGCGCGAAGATGCTGATCGTCGCCGCCAGCCTCGCACCCGCGGCGCAGCAGCTCCAAACGCGGATCGAGCGTTTCTCGATGGGCGGCGACATCGCCGGCTGGCCGAAGATCGAGGACGAACTGGCGAAGATGCCGGCGACGCGGATCGCCGACGAGCGCGCCGGGGTCGACATGCTCTATTCGTCGGGGACCACCGGCCGCCCCAAGGGGGTCAGGGTGCCGCTGCCAGAGGAGCGCGAGATCGACGCGCCGAACAGCCTCGTCATGCTCGCCGCCGCGGCCTTCCATATCGGCCCCGAGAGCGTCTATCTGTCGCCCGCGCCGCTTTATCACGCGGCGCCGCTGCGCTGGTCGATGACGATTCATCGGCTTGGCGGCACCGTCGTGCTGATGAAGAAATTCGATCCCGAAGGCGCGCTGGCGGCGATCGAGACATATCGCTGCAACGCGGCGCAATTCGTGCCGACGCATTTCGTGCGGATGCTGAAACTGCCCGAGGCGGTGCGCACGAAATACGACGTGTCGTCGATGAAGAGCGCGATCCACGCCGCCGCGCCTTGCCCGGTGCCGGTCAAGCAGGCGATGATTGACTGGTGGGGGCCGGTGCTGCTCGAATATTATGCGGGATCGGAAGGCAATGGCATGACCTTCGCGACCAGCGAGGACTGGCTGGCGCACAAGGGCACGGTCGGGCGCGCGATCAACGGCGTGCTGCATATCGTCGGCGAGGATAACGAGACCGAACTGCCGGTGCGGCAGGAAGGCACGGTCTTTTTCGAAAGCGAGCAGGTCTTCGAGTATCACGACGACCCCGAAAAGACCGCGTCGAGCCGCAATTCGAAAGGCTGGTCGACGCTGGGCGACGTCGGCTGGGTCGACGAGGAGGGTTTCCTCTATCTGACCGACCGCAAGAGCTTCATGATCATCTCCGGCGGGGTGAACATCTATCCGCAGGAGATCGAGAATCATCTCGTCACCCATCCGAAGGTCGCCGATGTCGCGGTCGTCGGCGGACCGCACGAAGAGATGGGCGAAGAGGTGATCGCGGTCGTCCAGCCCGCCGACATGGCCGACGCCACCGACGCCTTGCGCGAGGAACTGGGCGCCTATGCGCGCGAGAAGCTGTCGGGGGTGAAGATCCCGCGGCGCATCGATTTCCTGGAGGCGCTGCCGCGCCACGACACCGGCAAGCTCTACAAGCGGCTGCTGCGCGACCAATATTGGGAGAAGGCGAAGGGCAAGTGAGCCCGCCGCGGGTCAAGACGCGCGACCGCATCCTGACGGCGGCGTTGCGGCTGTTCAACGAACAGCGCTTCGGCAGCGTCTCGACCGCCGCGATCGCCGCCGAGGTCGGCATCGCCGAGGGTAATCTGTGGTATCATTTCCGCAGCAAGCGCGCGCTGCTCGACGCGATCAGCGCCGATTTCGCGGAGGCGATCGAGGAACGGCTGCGGATGCGCCCGTCCGATGCGGGCGACCTGATCGAGGAATATGTCGGCCTGCTCGCCTGCATGCAGCGCGAACTGCACACCTTTCGCTTCATCTATCGCGACCGCGCCGATTACGGCGAATCGAGCCCGATCATCCTCGATCATATCGGCGGCTGGTACGACCGGGTGCACGAACAGCTGAGCATCTATCTGGGCGCGATGATCGATCGCGGCCTGCTCGACTGGCCGCGCGTCCGGCTCGGCGACCTGTGCACCAACGCGTTGCTGATCCTGCGCTTCGGCCTCGAATATCAGCGCGAGATGGACCCGGCGGCGGTCGGCGACCTCGACAGCGCGCGCTGGACGGTCGAGCGTCATCTGACGCTGTTCGAGGACCGGCTCGATCCCGCCGCCGCGCGCCGCTTTCACCGCGCGATCGAGCAGGCCGACCTGCAAAGCTGACCCGCCAGCGAAGGAGCCGTCATGCCCTCCCGTCTCGAATTTTTCTTCGACCTCTCCTCGCCCTGGACCTGCCTGGCATTCGCCAATGTCCAGCCGCTGATCGCGCGGACGGGCGCCGATGCGACCTTTCGCCCGATCCTGGTCGGCGGGGTGTTCAACGCGGTGAACCCGGCGGTCTATGCCGCGCGCGAGCAGACCGACAACCGCAAGATGCAGCATGGCTGGAAGGTGCTGGCCGACTGGGCGCGGCTGGCGGGGGTGGAGATGAACTTCCCGTCGCGCTGGCACCCGGCGAAAAGCGTCCACGCGATGCGCTTCGCGACCGCGCTCGAGGACGACCAGCCGGCGCTGATCGCCTTTGCGCGCGCCGCGTTCGAAAGCTATTTCGGGCGGCAGGAGAATCTCGACGATCCCGCCGTGCTCGAAGCCGTGGCGACGGGCGCGGGGCTCGACGGCGCAGCGATCCGCGCCGCCTCGACCACCGACGCGGTCAAGGCGCGGCTGCGCGCCAATACCGAAGAACTGGTGGCGCGCGGCGGTTATGGTTCGCCGACGCTGTTCGTCGACGGCACCGACATGTATTTCGGCAACGACCAGCTGCCGCTCGTCGAAGCGGCGCTTCAACGCAACTGAGAGGATTCTCCCGATGCAGGACCGCATTTCCATCACCATGCTGGAGGACGGCATCGCCGACGTCCGGCTGATCCGCGCCGACAAGATGAACGCGCTCGACGCCGCGATGTGGTCGGCGCTGGCCGAGGCGATCGACGAGCTGAAGGCGAAGCAGGGACTGCGCGTCGTCGTGCTGTCGGGCGAGGGGCGCGCCTTCTGCGCCGGGCTCGACCTCTCGAGCCTCAGCGCCGAGCGCGATCCGGGGGCGAGCAGCGCGGGCGGCACGCTGTCCGACCGCACGCGTGGCCCGTCGAACAATGCGCAATATGCCGCGTGGGGCTGGCGCGAATTGCCGGTGCCGGTGATCGCCGCGGTGCACGGCGTCGCCTTCGGCGCGGGCAGTCAGATCATGGCGGCGGCCGATATCCGCATCGTCCATCCCGACACGCGCATCGCGATCATGGAGATGCGCTGGGGCCTTGTCCCCGACGTCGCGGGAATGGCACTGTGGCGCACGCAAGTCGCCGACGACGTGCTGCGCGAGATGATCTACACCAACCGCGAATTCACCGGGTCGGAGGCGAAGCTGCTGGGGTTCGCGACGCATGTCGCCGACGACCCGCTGGGCAAGGCGATGGACCTCGCGCGGGTGATCGCGGGCAAGAACCCGCACGCGATCCGCGGCGCCAAGCGCCTGTGCAACATGCTCGCCGACGCGACCGATGCCGAGATATTGCAGGCCGAAAGCGACGAACAGGTCAAGGTCATCCGCACCCCGAACCAGATCGAGGCGGTGATGGCGCATATGGAGAAGCGCAAGCCGAATTTCGCGGATTGAGGAGAGCGGCCCTCTACAACAACCGCAGGAATCGCGCCGCGTGGTGCCAGTCGGCCTCGTGGCGCGCACGCGTCTTCCGCGCTTCGGTATCGGCGCCCCAGCGGCGTTCCTGATAGAGTTCGTCGAGGCTGACCGCCGTCCACAGCGCGTCCGCCGGAAAGGCATCCTCGACCAGCGCGAGCCCGGCGACGAGCGATCCGCCGATGGTGACGAGCGGTGCGAGCGGCGCGAGGCGGAAGGGATCGAGGCCCTGCACCGCATCGCGCAGCGCCGCGACCGTCGCGGGCGGCTGATCGACCGGCAGCACCCCCTGCGCGAGCGCGAATTCGATCCCGTGGCGCTGCTCGGCCCAGGCGAGCAGCGGGTTCCACGCCGCCGCCTGTTCGGCCTGCAGCGCCGCGTCGCGGTCGTCGCGGTAGCAGAAGAGGTCGCTCGCGGCATAGGCGGCGATCGGCGCCGCGAAGCCGGCGGGGTCGGCGGTGGCGAGGTCGATCGCGGCGTTGGCGATGCCTGTCAGCGGCATCGACGCCGGGTCGATATCCTCGCCCTGCGCGTCCCACTCGGCGGCGATCGCCTCGGCCAGCGCGCGGCCCGCGACGGCGAGCGGCGCACGCGCCGGGGTGCGCACCGGCCGCCCGTCGAGCGCGACGCCCCAGCCGCCGTCCTGCGGGACAGCCTCGGCCTGCTTCCAGAAGCGCTTCACGGCCCGGGCGGCGTCCGCCAGCGGCGCGCGAGAATGCGCGGCATGATCGCGAAATCGAACAAGCCGATCAGCACCACGGCGGCGCCGACCCAGCGGTCGGCGGGCTGGCCGGCGAGCGCCCATACGCCGCGGATGAGCAGGAAGCCCGCGAGGATGAGCAGCGCGCCCACAAGTCGCATGCTGGACAGCGCGAAAAAGCGTTTCTTCGCCAGGGCGTCTTCGGGTCGGGTCATGCGCTTTTCCTATCGCCGCCAAGCTCGCGCATCAAATGCGCCAGCGCGCCATGGCCGGTCGCCGCGATCTCCGTCGCGATCCGCGCGCGTTCGTCGGCCGGCTTGTTCTGCGACAGCTTGATCGTCGGGCGCCATGCGGCGATCCGCATCTCGAAGCCGATGATCGCACCGGTCAGTTTCGCGAAATAATTCGGGTCCATCTTGTCGCGCGTCCACGGCGGATTCGCTCCGATCCGCGCCTCGTGCTGCGCCGACAGCGCGTCGAGCTGCGCCACCAGTTCGGCCTCGTCGAGCCGGCGCGCCGGGCCTTCCATCTCGACCGCGACATAATTCCACGTCGGCACCGCGTGCGCTTCCTCGGCATACCAGCCCGCGCTGACATAGGCGTCGGGGCCCTGCACGACCGCAAGCGCCGTCGCCCCGGCGAGATGCCGGGTCAGCCCGTTGCCGCGCGACAGATGGAATTGCAGCGTCGCCGCATCCGCGCTCAGCACCACCGGCGCGTGCGCGACGCGCGGGCCGTCGGGCGTGCCCGCGAAGATGGCGGCGAAGCCGATCTCGCGCACCAGCAGCGCGGCGAGGTCGTCCTGCCGCGGCCGGAAGGCGGGGTCGGGATGCATCAGCGCGGTTTCCGGGGCGCGGGCTTGCGGCCGCCGGGTTTCGCGGGGCCGCGTTTCGCCGGGGCCTTGGGCTTCGCCTTGGCTTCGGCGCGGCCGCGCCGCTCGCCGCGCCTTGCCTTGCGAACCTGCTTGGCGTGCGCCTTGGCCTTCGTCTTCTGCACGGTCTTCGCCGAAGGCCGGGGCGCCTCCTCGGCCAGCGCATCGCCGAGCAGCGGGTCGAAGCCCAGCGCGTCGAGGCTCGCGGCGAAATGTTCGGGCACCGGCGCCGAGATGTCGAGCGCGCCGCCGTCGGGATGGTCGATGCGCAGGCGGCGGCTGTGCAGGTGCAGCTTGCGGCTGATCGTGCCGGTCAGGAAAGCCGCCTTGCCGCCATATTTGCCGTCACCGACGATCGGGTGGCCGATCGCCGCCATATGGACGCGAAGCTGATGGGTGCGGCCTGTCAGCGGCTGGAGTTCGACCCACGCCGCGCTGTTCCCCGCGCGCTCAATGATGCGATAGCGCGATTTCGAAGGCAGCCCCTTGTCGTCGACATGCATCTTCTCGCCGCCCGATCCGGGCTGCTTCGCCAGCGGCAGGTCGATTTCCCCCTGCGCGATGTCGGGGACGCCGACGACGATCGCCCAATAGGTCTTGCGCGCGCTGCGGTTCGAAAAGGCCTTGGCGAACCATGCGGCGGCGCGCGGGGTGCGCGCGACCAGCAGCGCGCCCGACGTGTCCTTGTCGAGCCGGTGGACGAGCTTCGGCCGCACCGGCGCCTCGCCTTGCAACGCGCCGAGCAGCCCGTCGACATGCGCGTCGGTCTTCGTCCCGCCCTGCGTCGCAAGCCCCGGCGGCTTGTCGAGCACGAACGCGCTCGCATCGCGGTGGATCACCATCGCCTCGGCCAGCGCGACGTCGGCGGGGGACAGCGGCCGGTCCTTGCGCGGACGCGGTCCGGTGGGGGCGGCGGGGGGAACGGGCATCGCGATCCGCTGCCCCGCCTCGATCCGGGCGGAGACGTCCGCCTTCTTTCCGTCGAGCGTCAGTTCGCCCGACCGCGCCCAGCGCGCGATCAGCGCGTGCGGCGTGCCCGGCCGGTGCCGCTTGAACCAGCGGTCGAGCCGGATGCCGTCATCCTCTTCCTCGACGGTGGCGCTGTCGCCGCTCATGCCGGAAGCTGCCGCATCGCGAGCATCCCCAGCCCGCATACCGCGATGCCGACGACGACCGACGAGAGGACGTAGGCGGCCGCCTGCGCCATCGCTCCGCGTTCGAACAGCAGCCAGAATTCGAGGCTGAACGAGGAAAAGGTGGTGAAGCCGCCGAGGATGCCGACGCCCAGGAACAGCCGCGTCGTCTCGCTGCCGCCGCTGCGCGCGAGCCAGCCGATCAGCAGGCCCATCAGCAGGCTACCCGCGATGTTGATCGACAGCGTCCACCACGGGAAACCGGGGCCGAGCCGCGCGAGCATGATCTGGCCGACCAGATGCCGCACCCCCGCGCCGATCGCGCCGCCGACCATGACTGGGAAAAGTCCGTTCATGCGCTCGTCCCTAGCGGCAAAAGCGCGCGGCGGAAAGCGGGCGATGGCCATTCGGGACGCGCCGTCGATGCAGGTCGGGCCCGTGGCGCCGCGGTGCCGGTTTCGGCGGCTATTCTTTCGGCCGCTGGTGCGCCCCGCGCCAGTCGGCGGGCCGGACGAAGCGCCCCTGCCAGATGCCGCGTCGCTTTGCGCGCGCTTCGGCTTCCTCGACGAAATAGCGGTCGTTAGTCGCGATTGCCCAGCCCTGACGTACCAGCGCGGCGCCGAGGTCGGACCCCCCGGGGTTGGGGACGGTCCGGCAGGCCGCGAGCGTTCGGCGATAACGGTCCGTGCCTTCGATCGCGCAATGAAGAGGGCCGCGCCCGGCGAGACGTTCGAGCGCCGCGCGCGCCTCGACCCCGCACGGCCAGCGCGTGCCGTCGGCGCGTTCGCAGTCCTGCCGATATTCGACCGCGTCGATGCCGACGAGCCGAACGGTCAGGGCGCGGCCATCCTGTCGCGCCGTCAGGCTGTCGCCGTCGATGACATGGACGAGCGGGACCGCCACCACCGGTGCCGGGCTTCCTAGCCATGCCGCGACCGCCAGCCCCGCGAGCAGCAGCAGGGCGGCCAGCGCGCGCAGCCGCCGGCGCCAGCGCAGGCGGGTGAGGGGAGAGGAACGGCGCATCGCAATCGCGGTGAAGCGGCGAAGCCGGCGTTGCAAGGGTGAATCAGGGATTGACGATGAGAACAAATCATGTCCAAAATGGACCAAATTTGTCCGCCGACTTGCCCGCGGACCCGGGCGATCCAGCGGCAGGGTCCGAAATGGCGGCAGATACGAGCGAACAAAAGGGGAATATCGCCGCTATGACGGCATAAGGGCACCGGGATGGGCAGAAAACAGGGAAAGGGTGGGGCCATGGAACAGGCGATCGCATTTCGACCGGCGGAGACCGTGCCATCGCCGGATCGGGCGAACCTTGGACCGGCGACGCGCTTGCTGTTCGTCGGCCCGGCGGAAGCGGTGCCGGACTATGCGCGGGCGGGGGTCCGGCTGGTCGCGGCGCTCGCCCCGTCCGACGCGGCGGCGCATATCCGCGCGATGATCGCGGTCGACATCGTCTGGCTGGCCGACGCCGACGCGATCGACGAGCCATCGCTTGCCGACATCGCCGCCGCGGTGATCGAACGCGATTGCCGGCTGGTGTGCGAGACCGGGCTGGCGGCGCTCGACCGCGTCGCGGCGGCGATCCCGCCCGCGGTGCGCGCCGAATGGCTGGTCGAGGCCGATGCCGCCGACCGGCTGGTCGCGCTTGCCGCCGCCAGCCCCGGTGCGGCATTTGCCGTGCACGACGTCGCGCGCGACGAAGCGATGGAGCGCATCGATCGCTTGCAGGAAGAGGTCGCGCGCATCTCGCGCCTGCTCGGCGACCTCGCCGGACAGCGCGGGCTGGCAGGAGGATCCGGCGGGCTGGCGATGCCGCCGTCCGACGACCCGGGCCGCGCGGTGTCGCTGCGGTCGCCCGGGCGCGACTATGCCGCCGCGCCACGCAGCTTCGTGCCCGAGGATCGGGCGACCGATCGCCAGCGCGCCAAGGCGGTGCGCCGCCTCCTGCGGCAGCGGCGGATACGCGAGCAATATTTCCCGGCCGACCTGTTCGCCGATCCGGCGTGGGACATGCTGCTCGATCTTTATGCCGCGCGGCTCGAGCGGCGGCCCGTTTCGGTATCGAGCCTGTGCATCGCCGCCGCGGTCCCCGCGACGACCGCACTGCGCTGGATCAAGACGATGACCGACGCCGGCCTGTTCGTGCGCGAAGCCGACCCCAACGACGGACGCCGCATCTTCATCGCGCTCGCCGACGGCGCGGCCGATGCGATGACGCGCTATTTCGAGGCGCTGGAGGAATAGGCGCGGCGGCTTGCCAGTGCGGCGAAGCTGTGGCAGGGCGCCCGCTCCCCGCAGGGGGCGCTTAGCTCAGTTGGTAGAGCATCTCGTTTACACCGAGAGGGTCGGCGGTTCGAGCCCGTCAGCGCCCACCATATCCGCCTTGTTGAGACTGCCCTTTCGGGGCTAGGGTAATCCCTTGTCCGGAAAAAGGGTCTCCCGCATGAAACGTCTCGCCGCCGCTCTGGCATCATCGCTGCTCGCTTTGGCCGCGCCCGCGCTCGCGGCGTCGCAGCAGGGCGATGTCGTCATCCGCCATGTGAATCTCGTCGATGTCGAGGCGGCGAAGACGCAGGCCGATCAGGCAGTGGTGCTGCGCGGCGCCGACATCGTCGCCGTCGGCGCTGATGCCGCGATTGTGCGCGACTGGCGCGCGGCCAAGGTCGTCGAGGGCAAGGGCCTCTATCTGATCCCCGGCCTTTGGGACATGCACGTCCATTTCGGCGGTGGGCCCGAACTGATCGAGGAGAACAAGGCGCTTCTGCCGCTTTATGTCGCCAACGGCATCACGACGATCCGCGATTGTTCGGGCGACCTGCCTGATCAGGTGCTCGGCTGGCGCAGCGAGATTGCGAGCGGCAGCCTGTTCGGGCCGCGCCTGCTGACCTCCGGCGCGAAGATCGAGGGGATCGCGCCGGTGTGGAAGGGAACGATCGAGGTCGGCAGCGAAGCCGACGTCGATGCGGCGCTGACCCGGCTGCAACAGCGCGACAAGGTCGATTTCGTCAAGATCACCGACAGCACGCTGAAACCCGACCTGTTCCTTTATGCGCTGCGGCAGGCGAAGGCGCGCGGAATCCGGACGTCGGGGCATATCCCGATGGCGCTGACCACCCGGCAGGCGGTCGATGCCGGGATCAGTTCGATCGAGCATCTCGACTATGCCTATCACGCCGGGGCGCGTGACGAAGCGGCGGTCGCCGCCGATTTCGCCGCGCGCCGCATCGACCGCGCCGAGGCGAGCCGCCGGCTCGACGCGGCGTTCGACCCCGCGACCGCGATGGCGGCCTATCGCCATTTCGCCGAAAAGGGCGTGTTCGTCACCCCGACGCTGAACGGCAGCCGCATCCTCGCCTTCCTCGACCGCGACGACCACAGCAAGGACGAAGGGCTCGCCTATATCGGGCCGAAGCTGCGCAAGACCTATGACTGGCGCATCGAGCGCGCGGCCAAGGCCAGCCCCGAGGCGATCGCGGCGCGCCACGCGCATATCGACGCGATGGCGCGGATATTGCCGATGCTGCAGCGGGCCGGCGTCACGATCATCGCCGGAACCGACGCGGGATTCCTCAACAGCTTCAACTATCCCGCCTTCGCGCTGCACGACGAGATCGCGCTGTTCGTGGAAAAGGGGCTGACCCCGGCGCAGGCACTCGCCTCCGCGACGCGCGCCGGGCCGGCGTGGTTCGGCCAGCTCGACCGCTATGGCGCGATCCGGCCGGGGATGGCCGCCGACCTGGTGCTGCTGCAACGCAACCCGCTGGAGGATATCGCCGCGACGAAGGCGATCGACACGGTGGTGATGCGCGGCAAGACCTATGACCGCGCCGCGCTCGATGCGATGCTGGCCGACACGCGCGCCAAGGTCGCGGCGTGGAACGCGGAGGACAGCGCGAGCGAATAGGGCGGCGCGCCTACGATCTGGAACGGGATATGGGCTGGATTTGGAGCACGATGACTTTGGATTGCCCCACTTCGTCATTGCGAGCGGAGCGAAGCAATCCAGGGCGGTCTGCGCGCGCTCTGGATTGCCGCGCGGCTTCGCCGCTCGCAATGACGAATCCAGTCGATGTCATAACGTTCTGACGCTCGGCGCGTCGGGATGGTCGCCCGCGCCGCCGCCATGACGCTCTGGTCCCCGCCTTCGCGGGGACGATGTTTCGTTCAAAAAGATTGCACTCCGACGGTGTAAATCCCGGCTCGCGAAGCGGTCGCGAGTCAGCGGATCAGCCGGCGGCGTTCGAGAGCTTCGACGGCCGCCTTGCTTTCGGCCAGTCCCAGCCCGGTGGCTTCGCGCCACAGCTTTATCGCCTCTATCTTGCGATTCTGGCGCAGCAGTTCGACGACCGCCTCTTCATCGCTGCCGGTGGGTACGGGCGCGCTGGAAACGGAGACCGGCCGCCCGATGGGTCGCGGTGCCGGCGGCGGCGCGATCAGGTCGCGCGCGCCGCGTCCGGCCTTGCGGCGCAGCATCCATGTCAGCGCCGCGCCGCACAGGAAGCCCGCGGCGAAGAGGAGCAAGGCGCTCACCGCTTCGCCCCCGGGCCTCCCGCTCGCGGGTCAGGCGGCGAGCTTGCGCAGCACATAGTGCAGGATGCCGCCGTTCATATAATATTCGACCTCGTTCGCCGTATCGATGCGGCAGAGCGTGTCGAAGCTGAAGGTCGACCCGTCGGGGCGCGTCACCTGCACTGTCACCGTCTGGCGCGGCTTCAGGTCGGCGACGCCGGTGATAGTGAAGCTGTCGTCGCCCGTCAGCGCCAGCGTCTCGCGCGTCTGGCCGTCCTGGAACTGGAGCGGCAGCACGCCCATGCCGACGAGGTTCGAGCGGTGGATACGCTCGAAGCTTTCGGCGATCACCGCGCGCACGCCGAGCAGGATGGTCCCCTTCGCCGCCCAGTCGCGCGATGAGCCGGTGCCATATTCCTTGCCCGCGACGACGACGAGCGGGGTGCCGTCGGCCTTGTGGCGCATCGCGGCGTCATAGATGGGCATCACTTCCTGCCCATAGCGCGACATGCCGCCCTCGATCCCCGGCACCATCTCGTTGCGGATGCGGATGTTGGCGAAGGTGCCGCGCATCATCACCTCGTGATGGCCGCGGCGCGAGCCGTAGCTGTTGAAGTCGGCCCTGGCGACCTGATGCTCCATCAGCCATTTGCCCGCCGGGCTGTCGGCCTTGATCGACCCGGCCGGGCTGATGTGGTCGGTGGTGATCGAATCGCCCAGGATTGCGAGCGGCTTTGCGTCGACGATGTCGGCGACCGGCGCCGGCGTCATCTCCATCCCCTCGAAATAAGGCGGGTTGGCGACATAGGTCGACCCGGCGCGCCACTGATAGGTGTCGCTGCCTTCGACCTGGATCTTCTGCCAATGCTCGTCGCCCTTGTAGACATGGGCGTAGCGCGCCTCGAACATGTCGCGGTCGACCGCGCCGGCGATGGTGTCGGCGACCTCCTGGTTGGTCGGCCAGATGTCCTTGAGGTAGACGTCGTTGCCGTCCTTGTCCTGCCCGATCGGCGTACCCGTGAAATCCTCGGTGACGGTGCCCTTCAGCGCGTAGGCGACGACGAGCGGCGGCGAGGCGAGGAAGTTGGCGCGCACGTCGGGCGACACGCGGCCCTCGAAATTGCGGTTGCCCGACAGGACCGAGGCGGCGACGATGTCGTTGCCGTTGATCGCGGCCGAGATCGGCTCGGCGAGCGGGCCCGAGTTGCCGATGCAGGTCGTGCACCCATAGCCGACGAGGTTGTAGCCGATCGCGTCGAGGTGCGGCTGGAGGCCCGCCTTGGCGAGATAGTCGGTGACCACCTGCGATCCCGGCGCGAGGCTGGTCTTGACCCACGGCTTCGGCTTCATGCCGCGCTCGTTCGCTTTCTTGGCGACGAGGCCGGCGGCGATCATCACGCCGGGGTTCGAGGTGTTGGTGCAGCTGGTGATCGCGGCGATGACGACGTCGCCGTCGCCGATGTCGTGATCGCGGCCTTCGACCGGCACGCGCTTCGCGCCGTCGTGCTTGTAGACATTGGCGAGGTCGGCGTTGAACACGTCGTCGACCTCGGTCAGCACGACCTTGTCCTGCGGGCGCTTCGGCCCGGCGAGGCTGGGGACGACGGTCGCCATGTCGAGTTCGAGCGTGTCGGTGAACACGGGGTCGGGCATGCCGGCGTGGCGCCACAGGCCCTGCGCCTTCGCATAGGCTTCGACCAGCGCGATATTCTCTTCGCTGCGGCCGGTCAGCCGCATATAGTCGATCGTCTTTTCGTCGATGCCGAAGAAGCCGCAGGTCGCGCCATATTCGGGCGCCATGTTGGCGAGCGTCGCGCGGTCGGCGAGGCTGAGGCTGTCGAGCCCGGGGCCGAAATATTCGACGAAGCGCCCGACGACGCCCTTGGCGCGCAGCATCTGCGTCGCGGTGAGCACGAGGTCGGTCGCGGTGACGCCTTCCTTGAGCCGCCCGGTGAGCTTGAAGCCGACGACCTCGGGAATCAGCATGGAAACGGGCTGGCCCAGCATCGCGGCCTCCGCCTCGATCCCGCCGACGCCCCAGCCGAGCACGCCCAGGCCGTTGATCATCGTCGTGTGGCTGTCGGTGCCGACGCAGGTGTCGGGATAGGCGACGGTCTGGCCGTCCGCGCCCTCGCTCGACCACACGGCCTGCGCGATGTGTTCAAGGTTGACCTGGTGGCAGATGCCGGTGCCCGGCGGCACGGCCTTGAAATTGTCGAGGCTCTTCGACCCCCATTTCAGGAAGTCGTAGCGCTCGCCGTTGCGGTAATATTCGATCTCGACATTCTGCTCGAACGCCTTGGGGTGGCCGAACTCGTCGACCATCACCGAGTGGTCGATGACGAGGTGGACGGGAACCAGCGGGTTGATCTTCGACGTGTCGCCGCCGAGCCTGGCGATCGCATCGCGCATCGCGGCAAGGTCGACGACGCAGGGGACGCCGGTGAAGTCCTGAAGCAGCACGCGCGCCGGGCGATACTGGATCTCGCGCGCCGACACGGGGTTCGACTGCCAGTCGACGATCGCCTGGACGTCGTCGGTCGACACGGTGAAGCCGCCGTCCTCGAAACGGAGGAGGTTTTCGAGCAGCACCTTCATCGAGAAGGGCAGGCGCGACACGTCGCCCAGTTTCGCCGCCGCCTTGTCGAGCGAATAATAGGCGTACGTCTTGCCCCCGACATCGAGCGTCGAACGGGTGCCCAGCGTATCGTGGCCGGTGGTGGTCATAGGCTTGCAGTCCCCAAATTAGCGCGGCGGGGAATGACGGCCGAAGCCCGATCCGGGAGAGCGGGGCCAACGGGAGTCGCGCGCGCGGGTTTATGTCCGCGCCGCCTTACGCCGGGGGGCAGGAAATGCAAGGGGGGCGGGCGGCCTGCAACCGCGTCGGGGGCTCGCGGCTGGCGAGGTGCGCGTCGAATCCGGGCCGCAGCTTACGGGAAGGCGAGGCGGGCCTGAGGGCCCTGGACTCTGATGATTTTGGATTGACCCGCTTCGTCATTGCGACCCCGGACCTGATCGGGATATATACCCTTCAGGCAAGTAGGGAGCTGTTCCCCGGCGAAAGCC